>NZ_JADQDD010000163.1 GCF_019263595.1 Pseudonocardia sp. KRD291
CGGGTCGGGGGCCGGTCCCTACAGCCGGCCGGTTCCTACCGGCGACCGGGTGCCTACAGGCGGTCGCCGGACTCGGGGTGGAACAGGTGCAGGTCGTCGGACGACGGGGTGAGCGAGACCAGGTCCCCGCGCCGGGCACCGGAGCGACCCCCGGTCCGGACGACGACCGTCGTCCCGGCGTCGTCGGCCAGGTGCCCGTAGAGGAACGCGTCGCTGCCCAGCTCCTCGACGACGTCGACCTGGGCCGGGACGCCCTCGCCGCCGTCCGGGCCGACCGTCCACTGCTCGGGCCGGATGCCGAGGGTGACGGTCTCCAGCCGGGCCGCGCCGATCGCCGAGCGCCGCGCCTGCGGCAGGGCAAGGTCGCGCCCGGCCAGGTGCACACCGCGCTCGGTCACCGGCAGCGTGAACAGGTTCATCGCGGGCGAGCCGATGAACCCGGCCACGAACGCGTTCTGCGGCCGGTCGTAGAGGTCGGCGGGGGCGTCGAACTGCTGCAGCTGCCCGTTCGCCAGCAGGGCGACCCGGTCGCCCATCGTCATGGCCTCGACCTGGTCGTGGGTGACGTAGACGGTGGTGACGCCGAGACGTCGCTGCATCGCGGCGATCTCGGTGCGGGTGGTGACCCGCATCTTGGCGTCGAGGTTGGACAGCGGCTCGTCCATCAGGAAGACCTGCGGCTCGCGCACGATCGCCCGGCCCATCGCGACGCGCTGGCGCTGGCCGCCGGACAGGGCGCGTGGCTTGCGGTCGAGGTAGTCGGTCAGGCCGAGCACGTCCGCGGCCTCGCGGACCTTCCTCGCGCGCTCGTCGGCGTCCATCCCGCGCATCTTGAGCGGGAACGCCATGTTCTCCCCGACGGTCTTGTTCGGGTACAGCGCGTAGTTCTGGAAGACCATCGCGATGTCACGGTCCCGCGAGGGCACCCCGACCATGTTCTTCCCGTCGATCCGGATGTCGCCGTCGTCGATCTCCTCGAGACCGGCCAGCATCCGCAGCGCGGTCGACTTCCCGGAGCCCGACGGGCCGACGAGCACGACGAACTCGCCGTCCTCGACCGTCAGGCTCAGCCGGTCGACGGCCGGCTTCTGCCCGGCCTGGTAGATCCGGGACGCCTTGTCGAACACGACGTCAGCCACGGTCGGCTCCGTTCTGTGGGGAGGGAAGAGGAAATCACTTGACGGCCCCGAAGGACAGGCCCTGGACGAGCTTGTTCTGCGCCACCCAGCCGGCGATGACGACCGGCAGGGCGGCCATCGTGGCGGCGGCGCACAGCTTGGCGAAGTACAGGCCCTCGGAGGTGATGAACCCGACGAGGAACACCGGCACCGTCGCGGCCTGGGAGGCGGTCAGGTTCACCGCGAAGAAGAACTCGTTCCAGGAGAAGATCACGCAGATGAGCGCGGTCGCGGCCATGCCGGGAGAGACCACCGGCAGCACCACCTCGCGCAGCGAGCGGAACAGCGAGGCGCCGTCCATGCTGGCCGCCTCCAGGAGCTCCTTGGGGACCTCCTGGAAGAACGAGCGCATCATCCACACCGCGATCGGCAGGTTCATCGCCGTGTAGAGCACGACCAGGGTCCAGATGTTGTCCAGCATCCCGATGTAGTTGACCACCACGTAGATCGGCACGATCGCCGCCACCACGGGGAGCATCTTGGTCGAGATGAAGAAGAACAGGACGTCCTGGGTCTTCTTGACCGGCCGCAGCGACACCGCGTACGCGGCCGGGGTGGCCAGCAGGATCACCAGGACCGTCGACATCAGCGTCGCGAACACCGAGTTGAGCAGGTAGGGCCCGATGCCGGAGGAGAACACCTCCTCGAACTGCGCCAGGGTCGGGGTGAAGAACAGCGTCGGCGGGCTGGTGTAGGCGTCGGCCTCCTGCTTGAACGCCGTGAGCACCATCCACAGGATCGGGAAGAAGAACCCGATCCCGACGACCCAGGCGAGCACGCCGAGCAGCACGTTGCCGGTGCGGCGCGGCTTCTTCGGCGTAATCCGCGGCGGGTCCGCGTCCGGCGTGCCGGACGCGGACCCGGCGGGGGACGAGAGGGTCTGCTCGGCCATCAGGACGTCTCCTCGGCTCCGGAGAAGCTGCGGAAGATCAGCCGCAGGGCGAACGTGGAGACGACGATCGTGGCCACCACGACCACCACGCCCATCGCCGCGGACTGACCGATGTCGAAGCCCAGGAACGCCCGCTGGTAGATGTAGAACGGCAGGTTCGCACTCGCCGTCCCGGGCCCGCCCTGGGTCATCATGTAGATCGTGTCGAACGTGTTGACCAGGTAGATCGCGCCGAGCACGACACCGAGCTCGATGAACCGGCGCAGGTGCGGCAGCGTGACCTCGCGGAAGATCGCGAAGCTGCCCGCGCCGTCCACCCGAGCGGCCTCCAGCACGTCGGAGGGCTGGGACTGCAGCCCGGCCAGGGTCAGCAGCATCATGAACGGCGTCCACTGCCAGATCAGGGCGATCATCACCGAGGTCAGGGGGAACGACGACACCCAGTCCGTCTGGCCCGCCCCGAACGGGGAGAGCACGAAGTTGATCAGCCCGTAGGTCGGGTCGAACAGCACCGTCTTCCACAGCAGCGCGCCGGCCACCGGGGTGATCAGGAACGGCGTGATCAGCAGCGTGCGAACGAACCCGCGGCCGAAGAACTGCCGGTCCAGCAGCAGTGCGAACAGCAGGCCGAGGATCATCGCGAAGATCACTGCGCCGACCGTGAGCAGCACCGAGTTCAGCGCCACCCCGCGGAACTGCGAGTCGGTGAACACCGTCGCGTAGTTGTCCAGGCCGACGAAGCTCTGGCTGCCGGGGCGGACCAGGTTCCAGGACTGCAGCGAGTAGTAGATCGTCACCAGGAACGGCAGCTGCGTCACGATGATCGCGAAGATCAGCGCGGGCAGCAGCGGGGCCCGCCGGATCCACCCGTCACGGGCGGAGCCGGTCCCCCTGGCCGGGCGGGCGGGAGCGGCCGCGGGCCGCTCGTCGGTCATCGTCACTGTCCGGCCCCGTCCTGCTGGTAGGTCTCGCCGACGGTCGTCGCGTACTGCTGTCCCTGCTCCAGGGCCTCGTCGACGCTCTGCTGGCCGGCGATCGCCGCGGAGATCTGCTGGCTGACCCGGGTGCCCATGTCCTGGAACTCGGGGATGCCGACGAACTGGATACCGCTGTAGGGCACCGGCTTGCTGCTCGGACGGTCCTGGTCGGCGCTGCTGATCGCCTGCAGGGTCTGCGGGGCGTAGGCCTTCGAGGACTCCGCGTACTCCGGGATGCGGTAGGTCGACTGCCGGGCGCCGGGGGGCACCGACTCCCAGCCCAGCTCCTCACCGACCATCTGCTGGTAGGGCTTGGAGGTCATCCAGGACAGGAACTTCCAGGTGTCCTCCACGGCGCCGGGGCCCTTCTCCGCGGTCGTGCGCGGGATGGCCAGCGCCCACGAGTACAGCCAGCCCGACGGGCGGCCGTCCGCGCCGACCGGGGCCGGGGCGTAGCCGACGTTCCCGGCGACCTTGGACTCCTCGGGGTTCTCCACGGTGCCCGAGGCGACGGTCGCGTCGTACCACATCGCGGCGTTGCCCTGGCTGAACTGCGTGCCGCACTCGGAGAACCCGGCGGTCGCCGCACCCGGCTGCCCATAGCGGCTGACCAGGTCGACGTAGAACTGGACGGCCGAGCGGAACTCCGGGGAGTTCAGCTGGGCGTTCCAGCCCTCGTCGAACCAGCGTCCGCCGAACGCGTTCACGACGGTGTCCAGCGGGGCCATCAGCTCACCCCAGCCGGGCTTGCCGCGCAGGCAGATGCCGGCCCGTCCGGACTGCTCGTCGTCGAGCTTCGCGGCGAACTCGGCGACCTGCGGCCAGGTGGGCTTCGCCGGCATGGTGAGCCCGGCCCGGGCGAACAGGTCCTTGCGGTACATCAGGAACGAGGACTCGCCGTAGAACGGCGTCGAGTACATGTGCCCGTCCGGCCCGGACAGCGCCTTGCGCACGGCCGGGATGAAGTCGTTCTCGTCGTAGCCGGGGGTCGCAGCCATCAGCGGGTCGAGGTCGGTGAGCCAGCCGTTGCGGGCCCACTGCGGCGTCTCGTAGTTGCTGATCATGACCGCGTCGAACTCGTCGCCGCCGGTGGCCACCGAGGAGGTGATCTTCGCGCGGGCCTCGTTCTCGGAGAGGCTGACGAACTTGAGCCGGATCCCCGGGTTCTCCGCCTCGAACTTCGGCGCGAGGTCGACCGCGTCCTCCATCTGCGGGTTGGACACGATCGCGATCGTGATCGTCCGGGCGCCCTCGGCGGCGCCGAGCGCCCCGGCGCCGGCGCACCCGGAGACGGTCAGGGCGAGCACCCCGAGCAGTGCCGCGACCACCGACCGTCGGGGACGGCCGCGTGCGGTGCGGAGGGGTGGGGCCACGGTGGGGTCTCCTCTGCGCTGAGGACGGATACGGTGGTCCGTCCGACCTCTGTGACGTGTGCCACGCCGCCGAGCCGAACGAGCAAACGGTATGTCCGCTTAAGCGCTTACGCAAGCGATTGCCTGTAATCTGGGTCTCATCCGTGCTGCCCGTCGGTGAGCGTCGTCAGAGTCCAGGGAGGTGTGCCATCACCACCATGGCCGAGGTCGCCCGGCTGGCCGGGGTGTCCACCGCGACCGTCTCGCACGTCCTCAACGGGACACGCCGGGTCCGCGACGCCACCCGCCAGCAGGTCCTGAACGCGATGGCGGCCGTGGACTACACACCGAACCAGGTCGCCCGCTCGCTGGCCACCTCGCGCACCACGACGATCGGCCTGGCGCTGTCCGCGATCTCCAACCCGTACTTCGGCGACCTGCTCCGCGCGGTGGAGAACGAGGCGGCCGCGTCCGGCTACACGCTGCTGCTGGTCGACCCGCACGAGGACCCGGCCTACGAGGGGACGGCCGTGCGCCGGCTGCGGCACCGGGTGGACGGGGTGCTGCTGGCCCCGTCGGCGGACGCGCACGACACACTCGCCGAGCTGGCCGCCCAGCACGTCCCGACGGTGCTGGTGGACCGCATCGTCGGCGGCGTGCACGACCAGGTCGGGACCGAGAACGTGGAGCCGGTCGCCGAGCTCGTCGCGCACCTGACCGCGGGCGGGCACACCCGGATCGGCTTCGTCGCCGGGCACGCGGGCCTGACCACCACCGTCGAGCGGCTCGACGGGTTCCGCCTCGGGATGTCGCGTGCCGGGCTCGACGTCGACGAGACCCTGGTGGTCGACGGCGACTCGGAGTCCGAACCGGCCCGTCGCGCCGTCCTCGCCCTGTTCGACCGCGCCGACCCGCCGACCGCGGTGATCCCGGCGAACAACGCGATGACGATCGGTGCGATGCAGGGCCTGCACGAGTCCGGGCGCAGGGTCCCCGACGACGTCGCGCTCGTCGCGTTCGACGACTTCCCCTGGGCGGACGCGTTCCGGCCCCGCCTCACGGTGATCGCGCAGCCGTTCGCGGAGATCGGCCGTGAGGCGGTGCGGATGCTCCTGCGCCGGATGGAGCAGCCCGACGCGCCGCCGTCCACCGTGCGGCTGCCCGCCCGGTTCGTGCACCGTGAGTCCTGCGGCTGCGTCCCGGCCTGACGACGGGGAGGGTGATCACGGCACCGGGAGTGGAACTGACCCTGCAGGTCGCCCGCGCTCCCGCCGTCGTGATCATCGGCGTCGGGCCTCGGCCCGGGCCCGCACGGGCGGATCCTGGCCCACCACGGGCCGCCCGGTGGGCGGAGCAGGCCTGCGGTTCGCGATCGCGTATCCGGGCTGAACACGCCGGTGGGAGCGGAACCGACCGCACCGGTCGGTTGCGCTCCCACAACGACGATCAGCCGGGACGATCACCCGCCGGTGAGGACCTCGGCGAGGTCGAAGCGGACCGGGTGCTCGAGCTGGTCGTAGGTGCACGAGTGCGGGTCCCGGTCCTCGCGCCAGCGCACGAACTGGGTGGTGTGCCGGAAGCGCACGCCCTCCATGTAGTCGTAGCGCACCTCGAGGACGCGCTCCGGGCGCAGCGGGACGAACGACAGGTCCTTGCCGGCGTTCCAGCGGCTGGTCTCGGACTTGCGTGGGGTCCGCTCGCCCTCCTCCTGCTTCGCCCAGGCCCACGGGTGGTGGTCGAAGTCGGTGACCAGCGGCGCCAGCTCGGTCATCAGCTCGCGGCGGCGCGCCATCGGGAACGCGCCGACGACGCCGACCGAGACGAGCACGTCGCGGGAGTCGTAGAGCCCCAGCAGCAGTGACCCGATCGCGTCCGGGCCGGACTTGTGCACCCGGTACCCGGCGAGCACGCAGTCCGCGGTCCGCTCGTGCTTGATCTTGGTCATGGTGCGCTTGTCCGGCTGGTAGAGCAGGTCGGGCTTCTTGGCGATCAGCCCGTCCAGCCCGGCGCCCTCGAACGTCTCGAACCACCGCTGCGCGACGTCGTGGTCGCGGGTCAGCGGGGTCAGGTACACCGGGGCGGACGCGACGGCCAGCGCGTCCTCGAGCATCGTGCGGCGCTCGGACAGCGGGCGGGCCATCAGGTCGTCGTCGCCGAGCGCGAGCAGGTCGAACGCGACGAACGACGCCGGCGTCTGCTCGGACAGGAGCTTCACCCGGCTGGCGGCAGGGTGGATGCGCTGCTGCAGGGCCTCGAAGTCGAGCAGGTTCTGGTCGGTGTTCGCGACGATGATCTCGCCGTCGATCACCGCGCGCTCCGGGAAGTTCGCCTTCACCGCCTCGACGACCTCGGGGAAGTAGCGGGTCATCGGCCGCTCGTTGCGGCTGCCGATCTCGACCTCGTCGCCGTCCCGGAAGATGATCGCCCGGAAGCCGTCCCACTTGGGCTCGTAGAGCTGCCCCTGCGGGATCGACGGGGCCGGTTTGGCCAGCATGGGCGAGATCGGCGGCATGACGGGCAGGTCCACGGCGGGTCAGTCTCCTCCGCGCCCGCGTGTGGTTCCATCCCCGGGTGGCGATTCGGAGGCTGCCGGACGCGGCGGAGCTCGACGCGGCGCGTTCCCGCACGATCCCGGACGTCCTGCCCGGCCCGGGTGACCCGCCGGCGCGGGTGCTGTTCTGCGGCATCAACCCCGGGCTGGTGAGCGCTGCGACCGGGCACCACTTCGCCCGTCCCGGCAACCGGTTCTGGCCGGTCCTGCACGACTCCGGGTTCACCCCGCGCCTGCTGCGCCCGGACGAGCAGGGCGAGCTCGCGACCTGGGGGCTGGGCATCACGAACATGGCGCCGCGGGCCACCGCCCGGGCCGACGAGCTCACCGACGACGAGGTGGTCGCGGGCGGCCGGCGTCTGCGCGTGCTGGTCGCGGAGCTGGCCCCGGCGTGGCTGGCGGTGGTCGGGATCGGCGCCTACCGGACGGCGTTCGCGCAGGTCAAGGCCACGGTGGGGGAGCAGGACGAGCGGCTCGGCGCCACCGGCGTCTGGGTGCTGCCCAACCCCAGTGGCCTCAACGCCCACTGGTCCCGCGAGGCGATGACGGCCGAGTTCGCCCGCCTCCGCAGCCGCACCCGCACCTGAGCCCCCGCATCATGGCTCCACGACGCGGCGCCGGGTAGCCAACAGCAGCGTCATGGCTCCACGACGCGGTGCCGGGGTGGCCTCGTGGTCAGGCGTTGTCCAGGTCGGTGGTCTCGGGGTCGGGTGGGGGGTCTGCGCCGTCGTTCGCGTCGCGGTCGGCCCACTCCAGCAGCGGCGCGATGTCGAACACGGCATCGTCGATGCCGGCGTGCAGGTCGCCCAGCTCGGCGAAGCGGGCCGGCATGGTCGCGATCGTGAAGTCACCCGGCTCGGCGTCGTCGATCTCGTCCCAGCGCAGCGGGGCGGACACGCGCGCCTCGGGGACGCCGCGCACCGAGTAGGCCGAGGCGATCGTGTGGTCGCGGGCGTTCTGGTTGTAGTCGACGAAGACCTTCGACGGGTCGCGGTCCTTGCGCCACCAGTTCAGGTCCACCAGCGAGGAGCGCCGCCCGACCTCGCGGGCGAACGCGTGCGCCGCGCGCCGGACGTCGGCGAAGCCGTGGTCGGGCGGGATCCGGACGTAGACGTGCAGGCCCTTGCCGCCGGAGGTCTTCGGGAAGCCGGTCGCGCCCAGCTCGTCGAGCACCTCGTGCGCGACGTGCGCGACCCGGCGGACGTCGGCGTAGCTGGTCTCGGGCATCGGGTCCAGGTCGATCCGCCACTCGTCCGGTGCCTCGACGTCGGCGGCCCGGGAGTTCCAGGGGTGGAACTCCACCGTCGACATCTGGACCGCCCACACCACGTCGGCCGGGTGCGCCACGCACAGCTCGTCGGCGTTGCGGTTGTAGCGGGGGAAGTGCACCCGCACGGTGCGCACCCAGTCCGGGGCGCTGCGGGGGAGCCGCTTCTGGTGGACCTTGTCCCCGGTCACGCCGGTGGGGAAGCGGTGCATCATGCACGGCCGGTCGCGCAGCGCGCGGACGATGCCGTCGCCGACCGACTCGTAGTAGCGGGCGAGGTCGAGCTTCGTCTCGCCGCGGGTCGGGAAGTAGACCCGCTCCGGGCTCGACAGGCGCACGGTCCGGCCGCCGATCGTCAGCTCGACCGGCTCACCCGCGCTGCTGGCGGCCACGGATCGTCGGGGTCGGGAGCGGGCTCAGCGGCGCCAGGCGTGACGCCCGCGCCGGATGCTCCAGGCCACGCCGGCCAGCAGGGCGACCGCGGGGATCACCATGAACAGGATCTCGGTCCAGCTGGTGGGGTGCCCGATCAGCATCAGGATCAGCGCGATCGCGGAGAGGGCGCCGGCGATCTTCGTGCCGTTCGGGAACGTGGCGTGCCAGCCCCAGTCGACCGAGGGCTCTTCGTCGGGGTCGACGCCCGACCGGACGGCGATTTCCCTCGAGTTGCTCGCCACGTGCACCCTCCTGATCGAGCTCGTACCTTCGAGGTCACATGGTTGCACAACGGCGCCGCGAGGATGATGTGCGGTGATGACCGAGAGCAGCGTAAGCGAAACGAGCATCGGCACCGAGTCCGCCACACCTGCCGCCGCCATGCCCCCTCCCGCCGCCTCCGACCGGACCGAGCCCCGCTCGCTGATCATTCTCGGCTCCACCGGGTCGATCGGCACCCAGGCCCTCGACGTCGTCGTCCACGCCGGCGGCTTCACCGTGACCGGGCTGGCCGCGGGGGGCTCCGACGTGGCGCTGCTCGCCGAGCAGGTCCGCGCGCACCGGGTGCCGCGGGTGGCGGTCTCCTCCGCCGCCGCGGCCGCCGAGCTGCGCGCCGCCGTCCCCGGCCTCGACGTGCTCGAGGGCCCGGACGCCGCGACCGAGCTGGTGGCCGGGTCCCGCGCCGACGTCGTGCTGAACGGGATCACCGGCTCGCGCGGGCTCGGGCCGACGCTGGCCGCGCTCGCGGCCGGGTCGACGCTGGCGCTGGCCAACAAGGAGTCGCTGGTCGCGGGTGGCCCGCTGGTCCTCTCCGCGGCCGCGCCCGGGCAGATCGTGCCGGTGGACTCCGAGCACTCGGCGCTGGCCCAGTGCCTGCGCGGGGGCAGCGCCGAGGAGGTGGCGCGGCTGGTCCTGACCGCGTCCGGGGGCCCGTTCCGCGGGCGGTCCCGGACCGACCTCACCGACGTCACGGTGGCCGAGGCGCTCGAGCACCCCACCTGGGCGATGGGCCCGGTCGTGACGATCAACTCGGCGACGCTGGTGAACAAGGGGCTCGAGCTGATCGAGGCGCACCTGCTGTTCGGCGTGCCCTACGACCGGATCGACGTCACGGTGCACCCGCAGTCGATCGTGCATTCGATGGTCACGTTCACCGACGGCTCGACGATCGCCCAGGCCTCGCCGCCGGACATGCGGTTGCCGATCGCGCTCGGCCTGGCCTGGCCGGACCGGGTCGCGGGCGCCGCCGCGGCGTGCACCTGGGACACCGCGCAGACCTGGACGTTCGAGCCGCTCGACGACGACGCGTTCCCGGGCGTGCGGCTGGCGCGCGCCGCGGGCCAGGCGGGGGGCTGCCTGCCGGCCGTGCTCAACGCCGCGAACGAGGAGCTCGTCGAGGCCTTCGTGGCCGGGGCCATCCGGTACACCGATATCACCGACCTGCTCTCGGAGACCCTGGACGCCGCCGACGGCTGGACGCGTGACCCCGCTACCGTGGCGGACGTGCTGGCTGCCGAGGACTGGGCCCGCGTACACGCCCGTGAGCGGGCGGGAACGGGGGCCACCACATGCTGATGACGGTTCTCGGGATCGTGATCTTCTTCGTCGGGATCCTGATCTCCATCGCCTGGCACGAGCTCGGGCACTTCGTCACCGCCCGCTGGTTCGGGATCAAGGTCCCGGAGTTCTTCGTCGGGTTCGGCCGCACGGTGTGGTCGCGCAAGGTCGGCGAGACCGAGTACGGGATCAAGGCGATCCCGATGGGCGGCTACGTCCGCATGATCGGCATGATCCCGCCGGCCAAGGGCGGCGGGAACCTCGGCCGCTCGCGGCGGACCGGCCCGTTCCAGGGCCTGATGGACGACGCCCGCCAGCAGTCCGCGATGGATGTCCTGCCTCAGGACGTGGACCGCCAGTTCTGGATGCGATCGCCGTGGAAGCGCATCGTGGTGATGTTCGGCGGGCCGTTCATGAACCTGATCCTGGCGATCGGCCTGTTCGCCGTCGTGCTGATGGGCATCGGCGTGCAGCAGGAGGGGACCCAGGTCCGCTCAGTGAGCGCCTGCGTGCTGCCGGCGAGCGCTCCGGTGGATGCGACCTGCACCCCGGGCGCGGCGCCGACCCCGGCGGCAGAGGCCGGGTTCCGGGCCGGTGACCGGATCGTCGCCCTGAACGGTCAGAGCTTCGGGCCGAACGACGGACGCGCCCTGCGGGAGGCGATCCGCGTCGCGTCCGGGCCGACGCTGGTGACGGTCGAGCGCGACGGCCGGCGCCTGGATCTCCCGACCACGGTCATCGAGAACCAGGTGCAGGACTTCAACGACCCCAAGGCGACGGTGCCGGCCGGATTCCTCGGGGTGGGGCTGCTGCCCGGCGACTACGTCCGCCAGGACGCCGGTGCCGTCGTCGACGAGATGGGAGCCATCATCTCGCGAACCGGACGGGCGATCATCGAGTTGCCCTCCCGGGTTCCCGCGCTGTTCGGCGCCGCCTTCATGGGCGAGGAACGTGACGAGGACGGGCCGGTCGGCATCGTCGGCGCATCCCGGCTCGGTGGCGAGATCCTCGCCCAGGAGGCGCCGCTGCGGGCCGAGCTGTCGTTCTTCCTGACGCTGCTGGCCGCGGTCAACATCTCGCTGTTCCTGTTCAACCTCTTGCCGATCCCGCCGCTGGACGGCGGCCAGATCTTCCCGGCGATCTGGGAGTCGATCAAGCGCCACAGCTACCGCCTGATGGGCCGGCCCGACCCCGGCCCGGTGGACGTGGCGAAGCTGCTGCCGGTCGCGATGGTGGTCGCGATGATCTTCATCGCCTGGAGCGGCATGTTGCTGGTGGCCGACCTGTTCAACCCGATCCGATTCTTCGGATGAGCCGGACGGCGACGAACGGGGCCGCCCGCCCGGTCGCGGTGTTCGACATCGACGGCGTGCTCGCCGACGTCACGCACCGCCTGCACTTCCTCGACGTGCACCGGTGGGAGCGCTTCTTCGCCGCCGCCGACGTCGACCCGCTGCTCGACGAGGGCGCGGACCGGCTGCGCGAGGCCCAGGCCGATCACGACGTCGTCTACCTGACCGGTCGCCCGGAACGGAACCGGCGCCTGACCGTGCGCTGGCTGGCGAGCCACGACCTGCCCACGTCTCCGCTCTACATGCGGTCCGACGACGACCACCGGCCCGCCCGCTACGTCAAGCGCGAGGTGCTGCGCAACCTGTCCCGGACCCGGGAGATCGCCTCGATCATCGACGACGACCCGGCCGTGGTCGCGATGCTGGAGGCCGACGGCTGGCCGATCGAGCTGGCGACCTGGCTACCGCACTCCTCGACGCTGCAGGACGCCCAGGAGAACCAGGGCCGCACCTGACCTGTCCCCGGACACCCGCGGCCGCCGGGGGAGTGCGTCGCGACACGGGGAACGGCGTGCGCCACGCACTGGTGGGACACTCGGGATCGTGAGCGTCTCCCTGGGTATGCCGTCCGCACCTGCGCCGACCCTGGCGCCCCGCCGGAAGACCCGTCAGCTGCAGGTCGGGCCGGTCGGCGTCGGATCCGACCACCCGATCTCCGTGCAGTCCATGACCACCACCCTGACCTCCGACGTCAACGCGACGCTGCAGCAGATCGCCGAGCTGACCGCGTCCGGATGCGACATCGTGCGCGTGGCCTGCCCCTCGGCCGACGACGCCGAGGCGCTGCCGGCGATCGCGGCCAAGTCGCAGATCCCGGTCATCGCCGACATCCACTTCCAGCCCAAGTACGTCTTCGCCGCGATCGAGGCCGGGTGCGCCGCCGTGCGCGTCAACCCGGGCAACATCCGCAAGTTCGACGACCAGGTCAAGGAGATCGCGCAGGCCGCGAAGGACCACGGCACGCCGATCCGGATCGGCGTCAACGCGGGCTCGCTGGACAAGCGGCTGATGGAGAAGCACGGCAAGGCCACCCCGGAGGCGCTGGCCGAGTCCGCGCTCTGGGAAGCGGGCCTGTTCGAGGAGCACGGCTTCGGAGACATCAAGATCTCGGTCAAGCACAACGACCCGGTCGTCATGGTGCGGGCCTACGAGATCCTGGCCGAGCAGTGCGACTACCCGCTGCACCTGGGCGTCACCGAGGCCGGCCCCGCGTTCCAGGGGACGATCAAGTCCGCGGTCGCGTTCGGTGCGCTGCTGCGCCAGGGGATCGGCGACACGATCCGCGTCTCGCTCTCCGCGCCGCCGGTCGAGGAGATCAAGGTCGGCGCGCAGATCCTGCAGTCGCTCAACCTGCGCCCGCGCAAGCTCGAGATCGTGTCCTGCCCGTCCTGCGGGCGCGCCCAGGTCGACGTCTACAAGCTGGCCGACGAGGTGACCGCCGGGCTGACCGGCATGGAGGTCCCGCTGCGCGTGGCCGTCATGGGCTGCGTGGTGAACGGGCCCGGCGAGGCCCGCGAGGCCGACCTCGGCGTCGCCTCCGGCAACGGCAAGGGCCAGATCTTCGTCAAGGGTGAGGTCATCAAGACCGTGCCCGAGCACGCCATCGTGGAGACGCTCATCGAGGAGGCCATGCGCCTGGCCGAGACGATGGAGACCGAGGGCGAGCCTGAGGTGTCGGTCGGCTAGGCGCCACCGCACGCGGAGATGAGCCACAGGTGACCGGACGACGACGACGTGGCATGGTGAGACGGTGCTGAGGGTTGCCGGTGCACGGCTGCTCGACGACCGACACCGGTCGGGGGTGCACGCCGCCCTGGACGCGGATCCGGTCGCGTCGTGCATGGTCGCCGCACGTGTCGAGGCCGTCGGGCTGGACCCGTGGCGGCTCGGCGGTGAGCTGTGGGCGGCCGGGTCCGGCACGGACGGGCTGTGCTTCTCCGGTGCGAACCTGGTGCCGCTGCGCGGCGAGCGCTCCGCGATCCGTGCGTTCGCCGAGCGGGCGCGCCGCACCGGGCGGGTGTGCTCGTCGCTGGTCGGACGCTCCGAGCTGGTGCTGCCGCTGTGGGAGGACCTCGCGGGGGTGTGGGAACCGGCCCGCGAGATCCGCCCGGACCAACCCCTGATGGTGCTCTCCGGCGCGCCCGCGGTCGCGCCCGACCCGCACGTGCGCGCCGTCCGGATCGACGAGCTCGAGCGGTACCTGCCGGCCGCGGTCGCGATGTTCACCGAGGAGGTCGGCGTCGACCCGCGCGCCGGTGACGGCGGCGCCGGCTACCGCGCCCGGGTCGCCGAGCTGATCACCTCCGGTCGCGCGTTCGCCCGGTTCCACGAGGGCGAGGTCGTGTTCAAGGCCGAGATCGGCGCGCTGTCGAGGCGGATCGGGCAGATCCAGGGGGTCTGGGTGCACCCGGCGTGGCGCGGCCGTGGCCTCGGCACCACCGGCACCGCCGCCGTGACCGACGCGCTGTCCGGCATGGGACGCGCGTCGAGCCTCTACGTCAACGCGTTCAACACCCCCGCCC
>NZ_JADQDD010000164.1 GCF_019263595.1 Pseudonocardia sp. KRD291
GGGGCGCCTGCGTCCGGCGTGTCGGTGAAGGGGCGGTAGTCGTAGGGCTCGCTGGTGTAGCGGTGCCCGGTCGGGGTGATCCAGGTCAGGGTTCCGTCGGGTTGAGCAAGGACGTTCCAGTCGCGGTGTTCCTTGAGCAGGTGGTGGATCGGACACAGGGCGTGCAGGTTCTCGTCGCCGGTGATGCCGTCGTGTTCGAAGCGGCGCAGATGGTCCTGGTCGCTGTCGCGGGCCCGGCGGGAGCAGGTGGGGAAGCGGCAGTACTGGTCGCGGGCGTCGACGTGGTCGGCCAGTGGAGCCGGTGGCCGGTAGGTGGTGCGGCCGTGATTGAGCAGGTTCCCGGAGAGGGGGTCGGTGACCAGGCGTTTCCAGACGCCGTCGGCGGCAAGGGCGCGGGCGGTGGTAGCGGAGATCGGGCCGTGCCCGATCAGCTCTGCGGGATTGTCGTCGGCGCCGATGAGGGTGTCGAGACCGATCACGACCTGGATCAGCGGCTTACGCACGGTCTCGTGCACCTGCGGCCGCAGAGCGA
Organism: Pseudonocardia sp. KRD291; assembly: GCF_019263595.1. GTDB lineage: Bacteria > Actinomycetota > Actinomycetes > Mycobacteriales > Pseudonocardiaceae > Pseudonocardia. The sequence goes on from NZ_JADQDD010000164.1 coordinate 533, forward strand.
GCGCAGCGGCGACGATGTCGACGAGGGCCGGCACCGGCGCCGTAGTGCCCAGGTCGATGTGGTCCGTCGGCTCCGGATCAGGAGGCCCCGGGTCCGCCGCCTCCGGGCCACCGACATGCGGGTCGGCGGTCTCGGTCTCGGTCTCGGTCTCGGTCTCGGTCTCGGTCTCGGTGGATTCACTCACCGTGCCGTCGGCCGGTTCGTCCCGGTCGAGATCGGTCGGGACCGGTGAAGGTGACGGCGTATCGGTCGCCGCCCCCACGTGTGTCCCGGCCACGGCAGCGGCGACGTCGGCCAAATCGGTCACCGTCAGGCGGCCCTGCATCGTCTGCATCGCGAGGTCGAAACGGCGCTGGTCCTTCGTGCGTGGGTCCCCGGCGCCGAGACTCTCGGCCAGGCGGGTCAGCATCGTGAACGACGCCTCCACCTCGGTGCCGGGCCCGTGCAGCCACATCGCGGCCATCCCGTTCTCCCGGGGCTGCACACTCACCCGCCGCTCCACCCGCGCCTCCGTGTGCCGCCGGTACTCCCCGTCGGGATCGACCCGGTGCACCGCCCGGTAGAGCCGTTCCCGCACCTGGCGCAGGGTCCGCCCCGGCGCAGCGGGCAACACGATCGCCTCGACCCGACGTGCCAACTCCGCAGGCAGCTGCAGTGTGGCGCTGCACAACGCGTCGGCGCGGCGCTCGTCGATCTGCCCGTTGCACAGCGCAGCGAGTGTGTCGGGCAGAACCGTGGCCAGCTGTGTCGACTGCCCGATCAGAGCCTTCGCGCTCAACCGGGTCAGGTCCAGCGCCAGGCCCAGCTCGTCGGGTGCCCACCGCGAGCCGAGTTCGACCCGGTCCGAACAGACCAGCGTCGACTCGTCCCCCGGACGGCGCCGCGCGAACTCCGCCACCAGTTCGGCCCGGGCACCAGCAGCGAAGCGGGCCAGGCGCTCGGCATCGGTGATCCGGTCGATCAACGAGGCGTCGTCGACACCGCGGACATCGGCCAGCGCGGCACCGACCACCGTCGCCACCGCGACACCGTCGAGTCCACCGATCCCGTACTCCCCGACCGCCGGCTCAACGTCGTCAGCGCCGGAGGAGTTCTCAACCCGCTCGATGTCGGACGGGGAGAGCTCGCGCACTGTCAGAGCGGCGAGGCGTCGGCGGGCGTGGTCGGGGTGGCGCAGTTCAGGAACGGTCTCCTCGCTCAGAGCGGGATTGCAGCGCCACACCCCGCCCCCGAGGTCCGTCCACACCGACCGGGCGAGGATCGGCCTCTCGACCGTCCCCACGCCCGTCGTCGACTCTGCGAACATGTGTTCGATTCTACCTCGCCGAACAGCACAGATCCAGCCCGAAATCTGAGACTCTCTCAGCTCGACGAGGGTGGGATGAGCCGGTCCCGACCGGCCGGCCCGTGGAAGATCCCGGCCGAGCTCTCAGCCCAACTTGCCCGTCGACGCGTCCGGCTCCCAGCGGTGCACGGCGTCGGCAACGGAGGCGACCATCCCGTCGAGGAGTCGGCGGCCCTCCTCCGCGGAGGCACCGGAGGGGTCGCCGAGCACGCCGTTGGGGCTGACCGAGACGACACCACCGGTGCGCATCGGCTCGAGCAGATCGCGCAGCCGGCCCGTCGCACCCGGCGCGGCGGCGTCGGTGCGCACCAGGTGCGGGGCCAGAGCCAGCATCAGCGACGTCTCCACCCGTCCGGCGTGGGCGTCGAGCGGGACCCCGGCCGTGACGGCGGGCGGAGGGACGCACGGGACCCAGGCGGCGTCGCGGCCCTCGTGGCGCAGCAGCGCGACCGCCTCGACGAGCGTCGCGACGTTGCCGCCGTGCCCGTTGACCAGCAGCAGCCGTGACGCCCACCGGCACGCGGACCGGCCGTACTCGACGAGCACCGCGCGCAGCGCCTCTTGCCCGAGCGAGACCGTCCCGGGGAAGCCCTCGTGCTCGCCCGCGGCCCCGTAGGACAGCGCGGGGGCGAGCACCAGCGACGGGTCCCGGTCGTGCACGCCGGACGCGACGGCCGTCGCGACCCGGACGTCGGTGTCGAGCGGCAGGTGCGGGCCGTGCTGCTCGACCGATCCCACCGGGACGACGAGCGCGGGCGCCCGCCCGTCGAGATCGGTCCAGGCCAGGTCACCGAGCAGCATGGGGCCAGCCTGCCTCCCGGGGCGGGGGCGGTCGCCGCGGGCCCGGCCGGGCGTCGATCGCGAGCACGACCTGCTCGCCCTCGCGGACCGCGGCGTCGATCCGGCGCGGCGCCACGGCGTCGCCGATCCGGTACACGTCCGGGGCGCCCCGCAGGGTTGTCCACAGATGGTCACAGGGGGTTGTGGACAACGCGGTGACCACGGCGCCGACCTCGCGGTACCCGGTTCCGCCGGTCGGGTGGTGCAGCAGGGTCACCCGCAACGCCCCCGGCCGGCCGTCGACGGCCGTCACCACCCGGTCGGTGGCCGTGTCGATCCCCGCCGCGTGCGCGCGACGGCGGAAGTTCTCCCGGTCCAGGGTCAGCCCGAGGTCCTGCCCGACGACCATCGCCGGGGTCACGATCTCGACCCGAGCGCCGCGGGCGGCGAGCAGCTCCGCGACGGACGTGGCCTGGTGGAAGCCGGTCTCGTCGATGACCAGCACCCGCCCGGTCGGGCTCGCGGCGCCGGAGAGGACGTCGTGCACGGACACCACGCCGGGGACCGCCCAGGGCGGCGGTTCGGGGGCCGAGCCGGTGGCCAGCACGACCGCGTCCGCGCCGGACCCGCGCAGCAGGTCCGCGTCCGCCTCGACCCCGGTGCGGACGTCCACACCGGACGCCACGCACTCGCCGAGCAGGTCCCGCACCACGTACCCGAGCTCGCCGCGTCCGGGGGCGGTCGCGGCGAGCGCGACCTGGCCCCCGGTCGCCGGCGCCCGTTCCAGCAGCGTCACCCGGTGCCCGCGCCGGGCCGCGGTCGCCGCCGCGGACAGCCCGGCCGGGCCCCCGCCGACGACGGTCACCCGCAGGCCCCGCACCGACGGCGCCGGCAGTGCGACGGCCTCGTGCCCGGCGCGCGGGTTGACGGTGCAGCCCAGCCATCGGTTGAGCCCGACCCGCCCGACGCACTCCTGGTTGCAGCCGACACACGTGCGCACCGGGCGCCCGTCGGCGGCCTTGGCCGCGAACTCCGGGTCGGCGATCTGCCCGCGCGCCACCCCGACCAGGTCGCACTCGCCCGCGGCGAGAGCCGCCTCGGCCTGGGCGGGCCGGGTGAACCGGCCGACGCCGATCACCGGCAGCGACACGGCACGGCGGATCGCGGACGGGATGAACGACGCGTAGCCCGCGGGCGTGTGCATCGACGCCTCGATCAGGTACAGCGACGCGGTGGCCACCCCGATCGAGGTGTTCACGTGGTCGACCTGCCCGGTCGCCTCGAGCAGCCGGGCCAGCACGACGCCCTCGTCCAGCCCGATGCCGCCGTCGACCCGCTCGTCGGCGCCGATCCGGACGCCGAGCACCCGCTCCGGGCCGAGCACCGCGCGGACGGCCGCGACGACGTCGAGCACGATCCGGGCCCGGTTCGCCGGGGTCCCGCCGTAGGCGTCGGTGCGCCGGTTCGTCGCCGGGGACAGGAACATCCGCAGCAGCGAGGCGTGCGAGCACTGCAGCTCGACGCCGTCGAAGCCACCCTCGACGCAGTGCGCGGCGGTGCGCGCGTAGGCCGCCACCACCTCGTCGATCTCGGGGACGGTCATGGCGCGGGCGACCTCGCGGAACATCGGGTCGGGCAGCGCGGACGGGGCCGGCACGGGTTCGCGGGAGTACATCCCCGACGCCTGGCCGCCATTGTGGTTGAGCTGGGCGAGCACCGGGACCCCGTGGGCGTGCACCGCACCGGTGATCGCCCGGTAGCCGGGTAGGACGGCCGGGTCGTGGCCGCGGATGACCTTCTCGTACGGGCGGTCGTGCGGGTGCACCGAGTGTTCCTCGGTGATCACCAGTCCGGCGCCGCCCGCCGCGCGGGCGGCGTAGTACGCGGCGTGCTGCGCGGTGGGCAGGCCGTCGGTCGCGTAGCCGGTGAGGTGCGCGGTGAACACGACCCGGTTGCGCAGGGTCAGCGGCCCCAGGCGCAACGGGGTGTGCAGCAGGCCGGTCACCGCGGAGGTCCCGCCGCGGCTCCGGCACCGATCACGAACGCGGCCCGGCGGCCCTCGCGTACCGCCTCGGCGAGCGTGCGCGGCGCGACGCAGTCACCGGCACGCAACCGGTGCCGCCCGGCCGTCCACAATGGCTCCTCCGGCAGGCGCGCCGAACAGTCGACCACCAGGTCGCACGGAAGCTCGCAGGTCGCTCCGGTGTGGATGTCGGCGAGGAGCGCGCGGCCGTCGGTCACCGTGCGCAGGGTCGAGAACAGGGCTCGGGTGACGCCCGCACGCTCCAGGCGGGCGTTGGCGTCGGCGAGGTCGCCGGTGCGTCCGAGCTGGTCGCCGGCCACCGCGTCCGGCGTGACGAGCGTGCACGAGACCCCGGCCACGGCGAGCTGCTCGGCGACCCCGACCCCGGTCCAGTCACCGACCGGGTCGAACACGACGACGGCGGCAGGGGATCCGGCGGCGAGCGCCACCGCGGCCGACGTCGACCCCGCCGTCAGCACGGCGTGCTCGAACTCCGCCGCCGGCACGACCGGGACGTCGGAGACGAACCCGGGTGGCGCGGGCCGGGAGCCGGTGGCCAGGAGCACGGCCGCGCCGGCCCGCTCCGCGGCGTCGAGATCCTGCGCCGTCACCTCCACGCCGAGGTGCGCGGCGACGCCGAGCCGTTCCAGCTCGCGCTCCCACCAGGGCAGGAGCACCCCGATCCGCTCCCGTCCGTGCACCGCGGCGGCCGGGCGCAGGGCCCCGCCGAGCACGTCGTCGCGCTCGTGCAGGCGGACCCGGTGCCCGCGCAGGGCCAGCGTCCGCGCGGCCTCGAGACCGGCGGGCCCGCCCCCGACGACCAGGACGTCGCGGGGCAGCGGGTCCCGCCCGTCGACCGGCGGGTCGGTCGTCTCGTGCCCGGACCGCGGCTCGGCCTCGTCGCCGACGACCGGGTTGCGCGGGTCGCGGGCCAGGCTGACCTGGTTGGACAGGGTGCAGGGCCGGATCCGCTCCGGGGCGCCGTCGCGGGCGAGGCGGACGAGGTCCGGGTCGGCGATCTGGGCGCGGGTCATCTCGACCAGGTCCGCGGTGCCGTCGGCGAGGGCCCGTGCCGCCGCGGTCGGGTCGACCACACTTCCCTGCAGGACGACCAGCGACCCCGTGCCCCTGACCGCCGCACACAGCTCCCGGTTGAAACCGGGCGCGGTGTGCAGGTCGGGGCGGGTCGAGGACACCGAGAGCGCACTGCCCCGGACCGGGACGACGTAGTCGACGACATCGGCGACCGACGCGGCCAGGGCGGCTCCGACGTCCGGTGTGATCCCCGCCCACGGCGCGAGCTCGTCGACGCAGAGCCGCAGCCCCAGCACCCGGCCCGGGCCGAGCGCCGCGCGGACCACCGACAGGGTCTCGCGCAGCAGCCTGCCCCGGTCGACGCCGTAGCCGTCGGCGCGGTGGTTGGTCAGACCGGAGCAGAACTGGCGCAGCAGGGAGTGCTGCCCGGCGTTGATCTCCACCCCGTCCAGCCCCGCGGCGGCGGCGCCGCGCGCGGCCGCGCCGAACCCGTCGACGAGCGCGTCGATCTCGGGCTGCTCCATCACCATCGGCACCTCGCGGGTGACGACGTCGGGCACCCGCGACGCCCCCCACAACGGGAGCTGCGAGTAGGCGGTGGAGCCCTGGGAGCCGGCGTGCCCCAGCCCCGCCAGCACCAGCGTGCCGTGCGGGCGACAGGCCTCGGCGACCGCGGCCCAGCCGGTGCGGGCGTCCGCAGCCAGCGGAGCGCGTTCGTAGGGATGGTCACCGGGGTGCACCGACGCGGTCTCGGTGACGACCACTCCGGCGCCACCGGCGGCACGGCGTGCGTAGTAGGCGACGTGGGCGTCCGAGATCTCCCGGCGGTACCCGAGGTTGGTCTCGTGCGGGCCGAAGACCACCCGCGACGGCGCGCGCCGGCCCCGGATCTCGATCGGCGTGACCAGGCGGTCCGTCGGGTACCGGGCGGGCTCGCTCAGCTCCCGGCGACCGGCACCGCGACGGGCGCGGCGTCCGGGACGGGCATGCCGGCCAGCGGGCTCTCGTCGCAGGCCCGGTCCGGGCGCCGCGGCGGCGGGGCCAGGCTCAGCATCGTCGGCGCCTTCGGCGTGCGCGAGTTGCGCGGCTCCGAGCGCGAGTGGTTGACGACGGACTTGGGGATCACGGTGTCCGAGGAACGGTCGGCCAGCATCTGCTCGCCGAAGCCGCGCACGCACTCCGGGTCCGGGCCGTCGAGGGGCAGGCCGGTGAAGAACTTCGCCGCCATGCACCCGCCCTGGCAGGAGTCGTAGTGGTTGCAGGACGCGCACGCGCCACCGGTCTGCGGCTGGCGCAGCTCGGTGAACAGCTCCGAGTTCTGCCAGACCTCCTGGAAACCGCCCGGCGAGCGCACGTTGCCGGCCAGGAAGTTCTCGTGGATCGCGAACGGGCAGGCGTAGACGTCGCCGACCGGGTCGATCAGGCAGACCACGCGTCCCGCGCCGCACAGGTTCAGCCCCGGCAGGGCCTCACCGAACGCCGAGAGGTGGAAGAACGAGTCGCCGGTGAGGATGTTGTCCCCGTTGGCCACCAGCCAGTCGTAGAGCTGCTTCTGCTGCGGTGCGGTCGGGTGCAGCTCGTCCCAGACGTCGGCGCCGCGGCCGGACGGACGGAGCCGGGTGATCCGCAGCTGCGCGTTGTACTTGTCCGCGATCGCCTTGAACTCGTCGAGCTGGTCGACGTTCTCGCGGGTCATCACGACCGAGATCTTCGGCTGCCCGAACCCGGCCTCGGCCAGGTTCTCCAGCGCGCGGATCGAGGTGTCGAACGAGCCGGGCCCGCGCACGTGGTCGTTGACCGCGGCGGTCGCGCCGTCCATCGAGATCTGGATGTCGACGTAGTCGGTCGCGGCGAGCTGCTTGGCGCGCTTCTTGTCCAGCTTGATGCCGTTGGTGGAGAACTTGACCCCGACGTTGTGGTCGATCGAGTAGTCGAGGAGCTCCCAGAAGTCCGGGCGCACGGTCGGCTCGCCGCCACCGATGTTGATGTAGAAGACCTGCATCCGCTGCAGCTCGTCGATGACGTGCTTGGCCTCGGCGGTGTCGAGCTCGCGCGGGTCGCGGCGACCGGACGAGGACAGGCAGTGCACGCACGCCAGGTTGCAGGCGTAGGTGAGCTCCCAGGTCAGACAGATGGGCGAGTTCAAGCCGTACTGGAAATGGTCGACGAGCTTCACGGGCACACTCCACTGTGGTGATCACGCGTCGGGGCGTGTCGAGCGGGAACGGGCGAGGGCGCTCAGCGCGCTTCGATGGTGCCGGACTCGGCGAGACCGGCCAGAGCCTTCACATAGGCGGGACGCTGGGCCTCCGCGACGCCGGCCGCGGAGATCGCGGCGTGCACGTCGGGGTGGTTCTCGAGGCCCTTGACGACCTCGACCAGTTCGGGGGTCTTGAGGAACGACAGCTTGCGGGTCACGAAGTCGTACACCAGCGCGCCGAACGGCTCCGGGCGCAGCGCCACGTTCGGGCTGCACCGGTAGGCCGATCCGGGGTCGAACGCCGACCCCGGACCGGCCACCGTCGCGCTGGCGTCGAGCGGCTTAGTAGACACCGCACATGCCGTCGATGGAGACCTCCTCGACGAGGGTCTCCTCGACGAGCGGCTCCTGGTTGGCGGACTCGTTCTGCTCGGTCGGGGCCATCGGCGTACCTCCTGCGTGACGGGACGGGCAACGTTTTCGGACGTTATTGGCACCCGGTGCCGAAAGCAAGGATCGCCCGGGCCGCCCGTCCGATCGGGCAGGGCGCATGCTGATCTCCGTGGAGGACGTCCTGCTGCACCTGTGCACCCCTGCCGACTGGCGCACCGCCCTGACCTCGGGATCGGTCGCGCCACCGTCCCTGCGGGAGGTGGGTTTCGTGCACCTGTCGACCGCGGAACAGGTGGCGCTACCGGCTCAACGGCTGTTCGCCGGACGGCGCGACATGGTGCTGCTCGTCGTCGACCGGGCGGCGCTGGACCGGGCCGGGATCGAGGTCCGGTGGGAACCCGGCGTGCCCGGGGACCCGGAGTCGATGCGGTTCCCGCACGCCTACGGCGCGGTGCCGGCGTCGGCGGTCCTGGCCGTGCTGCCCTACCGCCCGGACGGCGACGACCGGTTCGGCGCGCCGTCGGTGCCGGAGCCGGACGCCGGGAACCGGGCCGCGCTCTGGGAGCCGTCGCTGCTGCGCCGGGTGGCGACCGCGGAGATGCCGGTGGCCGGCGGCGTCGCCGTGCGCACCGACGCCGTGCCGGCCTCACGGATGCACAACCAGCTGATCATCGAGGGGCCGGTGGACGCCGCGACGGTCGTGGCCGAGGCCGACCGGACGCTCGAGGGCCTGCCGTACCGGTCCGCCGTCCTCTACGGCCCGGCGCTCGCCGGCACCGCCGGGGACCTGCGCGGGTTCGGCTGGCGCGTCGACGAGCTGTGCCTGATGACCGCTCCCGCGACCCGGGCCGCCGAGCAAGCCGGCGCGTCCGGCGTCGAGGACGTCGCCCTGGACGCGCTGGGCCCGCAGCGGGGCGCGCCCTGGCGCGGGGGCGTCGAGGCCGAGGACGCGGTCACCCGACTGCTCCCGCTGGCGGTGCGCGACGGCGCGCAGGTACTGGCGTCCTGCCTGCTCAAGATCGACGGCGCGACGGCGTGGCTGGACTCGTTGGAGACCGACCCGCGGCACCGCGGCCGCGGCCACGGCCGGGCGCTGCTCGATGCGGCACGGGACCGTGCCGCCGCGGCCGGCTGTGACCTCGTCGCTCTGAGCGCGATGGCCGGGGACAGGCCCCGGGAGTGGTTCGCCCGGGGCGGATTCACCGAGGTCGGACGCTTCCGGGTCGCCGCGCGGGCGTGAGCGCGCCGCTGCGACCGGGGCGCCCACGGGCAGCGGTCACGGATCGCAGGCCGACCAAGCTCAACGCATACTTGTTGCAATAGCAGGCGAGGTGCAAGAATCCGGTCGGCGCCCGACGGTCCCGTGCTGCTCCCTGTACGACCAGACGGTTTCCGCCCCGCCCTCTTGACGGTCTTGCTCCGTGCCCCTGTGCGCGCGGTCACGGCGCCCTTAGCGTCCGGTGCTGACCCACTCCCTGCACCAGAAAGGGCTGCCATGCAGGTTGACGAACTGTTGAAGCCGTTCCCCATCAAGGAGTTCCACCCGTTCCCCCGGGCACTGATGGGCCCCGGCTCGCACGAGCTCATCGGACCGGAAGCCCTCAAGCTGGGCTTCAAGAAGACGCTGGTGATGACGTCGGGCCTGCGCGGCACCGACATCGTCAACAAGATCGTCGAGTCGATGAAGTACCACGGCCTCGAGGTCGTCGTGTACGACAAGGTCGAGTCGAACCCCAAGGACTACAACGTCATGGACGCTGTGGGCCTCTACCAGCAGAACAACTGCGACTCCTTCGTCTCCATCGGCGGCGGCTCCTCGCACGACGCCTGCAAGGGCGCGCGGATCTCGGTCGCCCACGACGGCCGCAACGTCAACGAGTTCGAGGGCTTCAACAAGTCCGAGAACCCGGCGAACCCGCCGCACATCGCGGTCTCCACCACGGCCGGTACCGGCTCGGAGACCTCCTGGGCCTACGTCATCACCGACACCACGACGGACCCGGACAACCCGCACAAGTACGTGGCGTTCGACGACCAGTCGGTGACCAGCCTGGCGATCGACGACCCGGTGCTCTACTTCGACTGCCCGGTCGACTTCACCGCGCAGTGTGGCTTCGACGTGCTCGCGCACGCCTCCGAGCCCTACACCTCGCGGCTGAACTTCCAGCCGTCGCTGGGCAACGCCCTGCACGCCATCAAGCTGACCGCGGAGAACCTGCGCGCGGCGGTGTGGAACGGTCAGGACCTGGCCGGGCGCGAGGGCATGATGTACGCGCAGTACATCGCCGCCCAGGCGTTCAACTCCGGTGGCCTCGGGATCATCCACTCGATCTCGCACGCCGTCTCGGCGTTCTACGACACCCACCACGGCCTGAACAACGCCATCGCGCTGCCGCGCGTGTGGGCGTTCAACATGCCGGTCTGCTACGGGCGCTTCGCCGACATCGCCGAGGCGATGGGCATCGACACCCACGGCATGACCAAGCCGCAGGCCGCGGACGCCGCGCTCGCCGCGTCGATCCGTCTGCTGCGTGACGTGGGTATCCCGGAGAAGTTCGCCGACGTCACCAAGGACTCGTACTCGAAGAACCGTCTGGGCACCGGCCCGACCAAGTTCTACGAGAACTCGGGCGTCATCAAGGGCGACGTCGCCGACGTCGACCGGATCACCAACCACGTCCTCGGCGACGCCTGCACCCCGGGCAACCCGAAGGAGTGCACGTTCGAGACGGTCCGCCCGGTCGTCGAGCACTCGGTGAACGGTGACCTGGACGAGCTCATCCCGTGATCGGCCCGTCGGGCCTGACCCGACGGTGAGTAGTTCCGTCGTATGACGCGGCCCAGCGGGCCCACCCCGCCTCCGGGAGTGATACTGGAGGTCGGGTGGGCCCGCTGGTTGCGTGCCGCCACGCTCACGTCATGGACGTGGCCCCGGAAGGAGAGTTCGTGTCCGAGGTTGTTGCTGCCGAGTCCGGTCCCGTCGCGGACCAGCCCTTCGGGTCCGTGGACGAGGTCGTCGAGGCCCTGCGAGGGCAGGGATACATCGCCGACACGCGTCTGGCCACCACCGTCTACCTGCTGACGAGGCTGGACAAGCCGCTGCTGCTCGAGGGTCCGGCCGGTGTCGGCAAGACCGAGCTGGCCAAGATGCTGGCGCTGGCCACCGGCCGCCGGCTGCTGCGGCTGCAGTGCTACGAGGGCCAGGACGAGACCAAGGCCCTCTACGAGTGGGACTACGGCAAGCAGCTCATGTACACCCAGATCCTGCGGGAGAAGATCGGCCAGGTGGTGGCCGACGCCCCGGATCTGACGTCCGCGGTGGAGCGGATCGGCGAGCAGGACAGCGTGTTCTTCTCCGAGCGCTTCCTCGCCCCGCGCCCGCTGCTGGAGGCCATCCGGTCGCCCGAGCCGGTCGTACTGCTGATCGACGAGGTCGACCGCGCCGACGAGGCGCTCGAGGCCGTACTGCTCGAGACGCTCGGCGAGTTCCAGATCTCGGTGCCCGAGATCGGCACGTTCACGGCCGAGAAGCGCCCCTACGTGCTGCTGACCTCGAACAACACCCGTGACCTGGCCGCCGCCCTCAAGCGCCGCTGCCTGCACCTGTTCCTCGACTACCCGGCCGCCGCGCGCGAGCTGGAGATCGTGAAGTCGAAGAAGACCGGGCTGTCCGACGCGCTGGCCGAGGAGCTCGTCACGGTCGTGCGCGGCCTGCGCGAGCTGGAGCTGCGCAAGGCCCCGAGCATCTCGGAGACGATCGACTGGGCCCGCACGCTGGCCGTGCTGGGCGTCGACGACCTCAACGCGCAGGTGCTCTCGGACACCGTCTCGGTCGTGGTCAAGTACGACAAGGACGTGAAGAAGGCACTCGACGCGCTGCCGCGTCTGGTCGACCCGAACGTGGTGGTCGACGAGGGCCACGGGCACGGCCACGGTCACGGGCACGGCCACGACGGCGACCACTCGCACGACGAGCCGGCCGCCGCCCCCGCCCCCGCGCCGAAGCCGGTCGCACGGTCCACGGCGAGCGACGACCCGGACGACGGCGACGTCGACGGACGGGCCAAGCGGGCCGGCAAGGACGAACCCGGCCGGCACGGCGGGATCTACGGCGGCCTGCCCGGCGGGACCGCGCCGCCGCCGTCGCAGATCCGCAAGGTGACGCCGGGCCAGGGCAGCCGCTCGTTCGGCGGCAGCCGCAAGCGCCCGATCTAGGTCGAGGGGAGCCGGCGTGGAAGCGAGCATTCATCGTTTCGTCCGGCTGCTCCGCATACGCGCGATCCGCATCTCGGTCTCCGAGGCCGTGGACGCGATGCTGTGTGCGGGCCAGCCGGGTGTGATGAGCGACAAGGCCACCCTCAAGGAGGCGCTGCGGGTCTCGCTGGTCAAGGACCGGCGCGACGAGGAGGTCTTCGACCAGGTCTTCGACCTGTTCTTCTCGCTGGTCAAGGTCGGCGAGGAGGACCGGGGCCACGGTCACGGGCACGGGCACGGCGACATGACCGACGAGGGCCTGCTGGAGGACTTCACGCTCTCCGAGGAGCCGAGCGAGACCCCGGAGGAGGGCCACGACCACGGCGCCCCGGTCGACATCCGGGACTACTTCGACCCGGAGGACCTCGCCGAGCAGTACAACCTGCACCAGGAGGCCAACAAGGTCGACCTGGCGGCGATGACCGACGAGATCGTGTTCTCCAAGGAGAACGAGGGCCAGGACATCACCGAGGGCCAGCGGGTGCAGATCGAGACCGACCGGTTCTCCGGCGGCGGGCTGCCCGGCGACATCTCCGAGGCCCAGGGCACCAAGGTCGACGCCGACCTGTCGGTCGCCCAGCAGGACGCCCTGCTCGGCTGGCTCAACTCGGAGGAGGACGCGCTCTCCGAGGCGGAGAAGGGCAACGAGGACGACGCGGCCGCGCTGCGGCGGCGCCTCGCCGGCGTCCTGGAGGGCCTCCCGGAGGCGATCAAGGCCCACCTGGAGAAGCTTCTCGAGATCGAGCAGCGGATCGTCGAGGGCCACGACGACATCGACCGGGTCGCCGAGGTGGACCGGGCGAACGAGCGCGAGCGGATGCAGCTCGAGGACTCGCTGCGGCGCCTGGCGAAGTCACTGCACGGGGCCCTGACCCACCGGCGCCGGGTGTCCCCGCGCGGGCGGATCGACTCGGGCCGCACGATGCGCAAGAACATGCGCTACGACGGCGTCCCGTTCAACCCGGTCACGGTGCAGCGCCAGGAGGACAAGCCGCGGCTGGTGGTGCTGGCCGACGTCTCGCTGTCGGTGCGGGCCACCGCGCGGTTCACCCTGCACCTGGTGCACGGGTTGCAGGACCTGTTCGGCCAGGTGCGCTCGTTCGCGTTCGTGGCCGACCTGGTCGAGGTCACCGACCTGTTCGCAGACCACCCGGTCGAGCAGGCGCTCGGCATGATCTTCGGCGGCGACCAGCTCGACGTGGACGCGAACTCGCACTACGGGCTCGCGTTCGGGCAGTTCCTGGAGGAGCACCCCACGGCGGTCACCCGCCGGTCCACGGTGCTGATCCTGGGCGACGGCCGCGGCAACGGGAACGACCCCAACATGGAGGCGTTCATCGAGATCACCAGGCGGGCCCGGGAGACCATCTGGCTCACCCCCGAACCCAGGTACTCCTGGGGCCTGGGCCGCTGCGACCTGCCCGCCTACGCCGAGCACTGCGACCGCGTCCGTGTGGTCAGGGACCTCTCCGGCCTGGAGAACACGACGAAC
>NZ_JADQDD010000165.1 GCF_019263595.1 Pseudonocardia sp. KRD291
ATCGGCAAGCCATGGCCAAACAAACTGGCACAAAAAACGTCAAACCAAAAAATTCATAGCTCGACACACTGTTGAGTTCTCAAAAGACACCTGCACTCGGAGCCGGTACCTCGAGGAGGCCGGTCTTCCGGGGCTGTCAGATCGCTGCTCCGAACTTACCGGAGGCAACTCTCTTATACTACTTGTACCAGATCGCAGGGTCAACCCTTCGTTCTGGCCCGCCCGAGATGCCCGACCCTGAGGTCCGGACTTCCGGGGCTTGCCGCCGGGGGCCGGTGTGAGGAGGAGGGGCGATGTTCCGTCCCGCTTCGCTCTGTCCGTCCCGCCTTGGCGACAAAGAGAAAGTTACAGGGTGCCGTACGGGGCCCTGAAACCGGGGGGTCCCTAACACGGTCTTCGCAGCTCAGAGCACCTACGGAGACGCGATCGACCCGGTCAGCTCACGACGCGCACGCCGGCGAGGTTGCGCTTGCCCCTCCGCAGGACGAGCCATCCGCCGTCCAGGACGTCGCCCGCACCGGGGGTCCACGACTCGTCGGCGACCTTCGCGTTGTTCACGTAGGCCCCGCCCTCGTTCACCGCGCGGCGTGCCGCACCGCGGCTCTCGACGAGTCCGGTCGACACGAGCAGATCGACGATCGTCGGCGGCTCCCCGGCCGGCATGTCCGCGACCGGCACCTCGGCCAGCGCGGCACCGAGCGTGGCCGCGTCGAGCTCGCGCAGCTCGGCCCGCCCGAACAGGGCCTGGCTCGCCGTCGTCACCTGGTCGGTCTGCGCCTGCCCGTGCACCAGCGTGGTGAGCTCCTCGGCCAGCCGGCGTTGGGCGGTGCGCAGGTGCGGTCGCTGCGCCAGGTCCTCGGCGATCGCGTCGATCTCCTCGCGCCCGAGGAACGTGAACAGGCGTAGGAAGTGCAGCGCGTCGGCGTCGGCGACGTTCACGAAGTACTGGTACCAGGCGTAGGGGCTGGTCCGCTCCGGGTCGAGCCAGACGTTGCCGCCCCCGGTGGACTTCCCGAACTTGCGCCCCTCGGCGTCGGCGACCAGCGGGGTGGTCAGCGCGTGCACGTGCGCGGACTCGGCCCGGCGCACCAGCTCCACTCCCCCGACGATGTTGCCCCACTGGTCGGAGCCACCGATCTGGAGACGGCAGCCGTGCCGGCGGTAGAGCTGCAGGTAGTCCTGGGACTGCAGCAGCAGGTAGCTGAACTCGGTGTAGGACATCCCGTCCGCGGCCAGGCGCCGCTTGACCGTCTCCCGCGCCAGCATCGTGTTCACCGGGAAGTGCTTGCCCAGGTCCCGCAGGAACTCCAGCACCCCCTGGTTGCCGGTCCAGTCCAGGTTGTTGACGGTCAGGGCGCCGGTCGGCGAGTCGTCGAACGCGACGAACCGTTCCAGCTGCCCGCGGATGAGCCCGGTCCACTGCTCGACCGTCGCGAGGTCGTGCAGGTTGCGCTCCCCCACGTCCCGGGGGTCACCGATCAGGCCGGTCGCACCGCCGGCGAGCACGATCGGCCGGTGCCCGGCCTCCTGGAAGCGGCGCAGCGTCAGCATCTGCACCAGGTGCCCGGCGTGCAGGCTCGGCGCCGTCGGGTCGAACCCGGCGTACACCGTGACCGGGTCCGGCCCGGCCAGCTCGCGGGCCAACGCTTCGCGGTCGGTGCTCTGCGCGATCAGGCCGCGCCACTCCAGCTCGTCCAGGATGTCCGTACTCACGGTGCCAATCATCGTCCCCGGGGTGTCCGGGACGCGCCCGGGTTCCCGCGCTGCGCCGCGGCGGCCTCACCGGGCCGCGGCGGCCAGCTTCTGCGGCAGCGTGTCGAGCACCGACGGCAGGCTGAGCACGCTGGAGAACGACAGTGCCGCGGCCTCGGTGTCGTCCAGGGTGACCACACGGTTCTCGCGCACGACCCGCAGCGCCGGGTAGCCGGGCTGGGACTGGAACGCGGTCCGCTCCGCGGCCGAGCTCGTGATCAGCACGACGGCGTCGGCCTGGTCGAGCTGCCCGAGCTGCTCGGTGCTCAGACTCCCGTAGAACTGGTCGCCCGCGTTCTGGTCGAACGCCGGCACTCCGCGCATCCCGAGCGCCGCGAAGAACCGGGCGCGCAGGTCCTGGGGCCCCCACACGAAGAACTCGGCCTGGCTCGCCGTGCTCGGCCGGACCCCCGCCACGGTCTTGCCGTCGAGCTGCGGGAACCGGGTCTTCGCCTGCGCGATGCGGGCTTCCAGGTCACCGACCAGCTTGTCCGCCTCGGCCTGCTTGCCCAGGGCCTGGCCGGTCAGGCGGGTCGCGTCCTGCCACGGCGTCCCGTAGTCCACGAAACCGGCAGGGCCGGCGACCGTCGGGGCGATCCGGGAGTAGGTGTCGTACTGCGCCTGGGTCAGCCCGGCCGAGATGCCGATGATCAGGTCCGGTCGCAGTGCGGCGATCTGCTCGGTGCTGACCTCTCCCTGCGCCAGGACCTGCGGCTGCGCGCCGGCGAGCCGGTCCCGCGCCCACGGCCAGGTGGCCGAGGGCTGGTTGCCGGTGAACTCCCGGATGCCGACCGGCACCACACCGAGCGCCAGGATCGCGTCCTGGTCGGTGTAGCCGAGGGAGACCACGCGCTGTGGCGCGGCCGGAACCTCGGTCTGCCCGTACTTGTGGGCGACGGTGACCGGGAACGCCCCTCCGGATGCGGAACCGCCCCCACCGGGCGCCGGCTCGGCGTCGCTCCCGCACGCGGCGAGGAGCCCACCTCCCAGCACGAGGACGGCGAGAGCGAGGACGAGGCGGACGGGGAGCGAGCGGGTCCGGACCGCGGATCTGTCGTGCACGGGCTGAGGCTAGGCTGCCCTGCCCCTCACGTCGAGGGTCTGCGGTCCCGGACACGTCCCGGCCGGTACGGGCTCACCGCGGGCGACCCGTCGACCCAGTACCGCCAGGGCAGCTCGGCGGCCGCCGCGACGCCCACCCGGGGCCCGGTACGGATCGACGACGGCGCCAGAGCGGGCTCCGCACGCAACCGGACCCGCGACGCCGGGTCGGTCACGTCGAGGCCGTTGTCGTCGCGGGTGAGCCCGAGCAGCGACGCCATCCGGGCCGGTCCGCGGGCCAGGTCCACGTCCCGGCGCGCGGTCGGCCGGCGGGCGCGGGCGAGGGCCGGGTCGGAGACCACCTCGCCCGCGCGCAGCAGCACCGCGCCGGCGACGCCGTCGACCAGGCAGGACACGTTCGCGCAGAAGTGCATGCCGTAGACGAAGTAGACGTAGAGGTGCCCGGCGGGGCCGAACATCACCGCGTTGCGCGGGGTCCGGCCCCGGTAGCAGTGCGACGCCGGGTCGTCGGCGCCGCGGTAGGCCTCCACCTCGACCAGGCGCACCGCGACCGGCCCCTCCTCGGTGTCGGCCTCGAGCGTGCACCCGAGCAGCCGTTCCGCGGCCGGGAGGACGTCGACGGCGAGCTCGGCGCGGTCGAGCAGCGGCGCCGGGCCGCCGTCCGACCGGCCGGGCTCGACCGGGTTCGTGCGTCCCACCTACCGGCGCGCGAGCGCCAGCGTCAGGCAGACCACCACGCCTGCCATCGCGTTCTCGATCTCGTCGAGCGGCGGCAGGGTCGGGGCCAGGCGGATGATCGCGTCCTGCGGGTCCTTCCCGTAGGGGTGCGTCGCTCCGGCCGGGGTGAGCGCGATGCCGGCCTCCTTGGCCAGCCGCACCACCTCGGAGGCGAGCCCGTCGGGCACCGTCAGGTTCACGAAGTAGCCACCCTTGGGCCGGGTCCAGCTCACGCCCGGGGTGTCGCCGAACGCGTCGGCGAGCAGCCGCTCCACGGCCGCGAACTTGGGCGCGATCAGCTCCCGGTGCGCGGCCATGTGCGCGCGCAGCCCGGCACCGTCGCGCAGGAACTGCGCGTGCCGCAGGTGGTTGACCTTGTCCGGGCCGATCGTCCGCTTGGCCGAGAGCGTGAGCCACCAGTCGAGGTTGGCCTGCGAGGCGCCGAAGAACGCCACCCCCGCGCCGGCCATGGTGATCTTCGAGGTGGACCCGAAGACGAACGGACGGTCCGGGTTCCCGGCCTCGGCGGCCAGTGTCAGGATGTCCGCGATCTCCACCTCGTCGGTGGTCAGGTGGTGCACCGCGTAGGCGTTGTCCCACATGATCCGGAAGTCCGGGGCGGCCGTGGTCATGGCGGCGAGGCGCCGCACGGTCTCGTCGGAGTAGACGGTGCCGTCCGGGTTCGAGTACTTCGGCACGCACCAGATGCCCTTGATCGACGGGTCGTCGGCGACCAGCTCCTCGACCACGTCCATGTCCGGGCCCTCGGGCGTCATGGGCACGGTGACCAGGTCGATCCCCAGCCGCTCGCACACGCCGTAGTGCCGGTCGTAGCCGGGCACCGGGGCCAGGAACGCGACCCGTCCGGCCTCCACCCAGCGGCTCGGGGCACCCGGCACCGGGTTGAGCAGCGCGTTCACCAGCGTGTCGTGCATCAGCTCGAGGCTGCCGTTGCCGGCCGCGATCAGCTGCTCCACCGGAACCTGCAGGAACGGCGCGAAGATCTCGCGCAGCTCGGGAAGGCCCCGCACGCCGCCGTAGTTGCGGGTGTCGGTGCCGTCGGCGGCCTTGTGGTTGCCGGCACCGGGCAGGTCCAGCATCGGCGCGGCCAGGTCGAGCTGCTCGGACGAGGGTTTGCCCCGGGTCAGGTCGAGCTTGAGACCCTGCGCCTTCAGCTCCTCGTACGCAGCTGCGGGGTCGGTCATGCGGTTCCTCCGGTGAACTCTCGGGCCCCTGCGGCGGTACGGCGCAGGGTGTCCAGCTGCTCGGCGACGCGGTCGCCCGCGGTGCCGCCGCGCGCGTTCCGCGACGCGATGGAGCCTTCCACGGTCAGTACGTCGCGCACACTCGGGTTCAGGGCCGGGTGCACGTCGGCCAGTTCGGCGTCGGTCAGATCGGCCAGGCCCACACCGCGGGCCTCGGCGGCGCGGACGCATCCGCCTGCGGCCTCGTGCGCCACCCGGAACGGCACGCCCTGGCGGACCAGCCACTCGGCGACGTCGGTGGCCAGGGTGAACCCGGCCGGGGCCAGCTCGGCCAGACGCTCGGTGTGGAACGTCAGCGTCGCCACCATCCCCGCCACGGCCGGCAGCAGCAGGTCCAGCTGCTCGACGGAGTCGAACAGCGGCTCCTTGTCCTCCTGCAGGTCCCGGTTGTAGGCCAGCGGCAGACCCTTGAGCGTGGCCAGCAGGCCGGTCAGGTTCCCGACCAGCCGCCCGGACTTGCCGCGCGTGAGCTCTGCGACGTCCGGGTTCTTCTTCTGCGGCATGATCGAGCTGCCGGTGGAGAACGCGTCGTCGAGGGTCACGTAGGAGAACTCCGCGGTCGCCCAGATGATGACCTCCTCGGCGAGCCGGGACAGGTCCACACCGATCATGGCCAGGACGAACGCCGCCTCCGCGGCGAAGTCCCGCGACGCCGTCCCGTCGATCGAGTTCTCCGACGACGAGTCGAACCCCAGCTCCGCGGCGACCGCCTCCGGGTCCAGGCCGAGCGACGACCCGGCGAGCGCACCGGACCCGTAGGGCGACACAGCGGCCCGCCTGTCCCAGTCACGCAGCCGGTCCACGTCGCGCAGCAGGGCGTGCGCGTGCGCGGCGAGGTGGTGTCCGAGCAGCACCGGCTGGGCGTGCTGCAGGTGCGTGCGGCCGGGCATCGCCGCGTCCGGGTGCGCCTGCGCCTGGGCGACGAGCGCGTCGACGACGTCCAGGACGCCGGCGGCGACCCGCCGGGTCGCGTCGCGCAGCCACATCCGGAACTGGGTGGCGACCTGGTCGTTGCGGGACCGCCCGGCGCGCAGCTTGCCGCCCAGGTCCGGTCCGGCCCGCTCGATCAGCCCGCGCTCCAGCGCGGAGTGCACGTCCTCGTCACCGGGCTCCGGACCGAACGCACCGGAGGCGACGTCGGCCTCCAGCTTGTCCAGCGCGGAGAGCATGCCGGAGAGCTCGTCGTCGGAGAGCAGCCCCGCCCGGGCGAGCACCCGGGCGTGGGCCTTGGACCCGCGCACGTCGTAGGGCGCCAGTCGCCAGTCGAAGTGCGTGGACTTGCTCAGGGCCGCCAGCGCGTCGGCCGGACCGGACGCGAACCGTCCGCCCCACAACGCGGAGCCGACACTCCTTCCGGCGTCGGCCATCAGTCCGTCCCCGATTCCAGCGCCGCCTCGTCGAGGGACGTCCCGTGGTCGTGCGCGCCGGCCTCGGCGCCGTCGCGGGTGGCGGCGATCCGGTCGAAGCCGCCCGAGGGCAGCTCGCCGAACAGCGTGCCGTTCTCGACCAGGACCGTGCCCTGCTCCTGCGGCTGCCCGGCGTAGGCCTCCAGCTTGGCCCGGGAGTCGGCGATGTCGAGGTTGCGCATGGTGAGCTGGCCGATCCGGTCCGTGGGCCCGAACGCCGGGTTCTCGACGCGCTCCATCGAGAGCCGGTCCGGGTGGTAGGAGAAGCCCGTGCCCTCGGTGTCGAGGATCGTGTAGTCGTCGCCGCGGCGCAGGCGCAGCGTGACCGTGCCGGTGACCAGCGAGGCGATCCAGCGCTGGGTGGCCTCGCGCACCATCAGCGCCTGCGGGTCGAGCCAGCGCCCCTCGTAGAGCAGGCGACCTAGCTTGCGGCCGTCGGCGTGGTAGTTGGCGACGGTGTCCTCGTTGTGGATCGCGTTGAGCAGCCGCTCGTAGGCGATGAACAGCAGCGCCATCCCGGGCGCCTCGTAGATGCCGCGCGACTTCGCCTCGATGATCCGGTTCTCGATCTGGTCGGACATGCCCAGGCCGTGCCGGCCGCCGACGGCGTTGGCCTCCTGCACGAGGGCGACCTGGTCGTCGAACCGCCTGCCGTTGATCGCCACCGGGTACCCGGCCTCGAACGTGACCGCGACGTCCTCGCATGCGATCTCGACCGACGGGTCCCAGAACTTGACCCCCATGATCGGCTCGACGGTCTCCAGGGACACGTCGAGGTGCTCGAGGGTCTTGGCCTCGTGCGTCGCACCCCAGATGTTGGCGTCGGTGGAGTACGCCTTCTCCGCCGAGTCCCGGTAGGGCAGGTCGTGCGCGGTGAGCCACCTGCTCATCTCGTCGCGACCGCCCAGTTCCTGCACGAAGTCGGCGTCGAGCCACGGCTTGTAGATCCGCAGCTCGGGGTTGGCCAGCAGGCCGTAGCGGTAGAACCGCTCGATGTCGTTGCCCTTGAAGGTCGACCCGTCGCCCCAGATGTTCACGCCGTCGGCCTGCATCGCCCGCACCAGGAGTGTCCCGGTGACCGCGCGGCCCAACGGCGTGGTGTTGAAGTACGTCCTGCCGCCCGACCGGAGGTGGAAGGCGCCGCACGCCAGCGCGGCCAGGCCCTCCTCGACCAGCTGCGGCCGGATGTCGACCGCGCGGGCGATCTCCGCGCCGTACTCCTTCGCCCGCCCGGGCACCCCGGAGATGTCCGGCTCGTCGTACTGACCGAGGTCGGCGGTGTAGGTGCACGGGATCCCGCCCTTGTCGCGCATCCAGGCGACCGCCACGGAGGTGTCGAGGCCTCCGGAGAAGGCGATGCCGATGCGCTCGCCCTTGGGCAGGGAGCTCAGGACCTTGCTCACGGGATGGATGCTCCTTTGTCTACAGTTCGCGCAGGAGCGCGACGAGTTGGTCGCCGGTCAGCGGCTCGCGGGCCACCACCATGACGGTGTCGTCACCGGCGATCGTGCCGACGACGTCGTGCAGTGCCGCCCGGTCGAGTGCACTGGCCAGGTAGTGCGCGGCGCCGGGCGGGGTGCGCAGTACGGCAAGGTTCCCACTCGCGTCCGCGGACACGAGCAGCTCCCCCAGCAACCGGGACAGCCGGGTGGTACCGCCCTGCGGCGGGTGCGCGACCCCGAAGCCGGGGCTGCCGTCCTCCGGGATCCGGTAGACCGGTGTGCCGCCGTCGGCGCCGCGCAGCTTGACCGCACCCAGCTCGTCCAGGTCCCGGGAGAGCGTGGCCTGGGTGGTCTCGATGCCGTGGTGCTCCAGCAGGACGAGCAGCTCGCCCTGGCTGCGCACCGCCCGCTGCCAGATCAGGTCGACGATCGTGGCCTGCCGCGCGACCCGGGTCGCCACTCCGGGACGCGCCGACCGGCCGGCCCGGTCGTCGCTGCGCTGATCGTCGCTGCGTTGATCGTCGCCGGGCCGGTCCTCGGGGGCGGGCGGGTTCCGCCGGGCCGCGGTCATCGCCGGAGCAGCCAGGTCAGCAACGCCTTCTGCGCGTGCAACCGGTTCTCCGCCTCGTCCCAGACAGCGCTGGCCGGGCCGTCGAGCACCTCGTCGGTGATCTCGTCGCCGCGGTGCGCGGGCAGGCAGTGCAGCACGACCGCACCGGGAGCGGCGCGACCGAGCAGGTCCGCGTTGACCTGGTACCGGCGGAACGGCGCGGCCCGGTCCATGCCGTCGTCCTCCTGCCCCATCGAGACCCAGGTGTCGGCGACCAGGACGTCCGCCCCCGCCACGGCGGCGTGCGGGTCCGCAACCAGGGTCACCGATCCGCCGGTGGCCTCGGCGCGGCCCTTCGCGTCGCGCAGCACGTCCGGGTCGGGGGTGAACCCGACCGGCGCC
This sequence comes from Pseudonocardia sp. KRD291, assembly GCF_019263595.1. Taxonomy (GTDB): domain Bacteria; phylum Actinomycetota; class Actinomycetes; order Mycobacteriales; family Pseudonocardiaceae; genus Pseudonocardia. The sequence goes on from NZ_JADQDD010000165.1 coordinate 8,597, forward strand.
GCGATCCGCACGTGCAGGCCGGCCGTCGCCCCGCCCAGGAGCAGCGAGTGCGCCATGTTGTTGGCACCGTCCCCGAGATAGGTCAGCGTCAGACCGGCCAGGCGGCCGAAGCGCTCGCGGACCGTCTGCAGGTCGGCCAGGACCTGACAGGGGTGGAACACGTCGGTGAGCGCGTTCACCACCGGGACCCGCGACGCCGAGGCCATCGCCTCGATCCGCTCCTGCCCCGAGGTGCGCCACACGATCGCGTCCACGTAGCGCGACAGGACGCGCGAGGTGTCCTCGATCGTCTCGCCGCGACCGAGTTGGCTGGCCTTGCCGTCCAGGATCACCGGCATCCCGCCCAGCTCGGCGATGCCGACCTCGAACGACACCCGGGTGCGGGTGGAGGACTTGTCGAACACGACCGCGACCGAGCGCGGGCCGGCCAGCGTCTTGTGCGCGAAGCGGTCGGCCTTCATCGTCGCGGCCAGGTCCAGCACCTCGAGCTGCTCCTGCGGCGACAGGTCGTCGTCGCGCAGGAAATGCCGCACCATCACGCTCGTCCCTGCCCGGATGGCCGTGACCGGTCCAGGATCCCGGGCAACGCACCCAGGAACTCGGCGGCCTGGGCGTCGGTCAGCGTCAGCGCCGGGGCGATCCGCACGCGGTCCGGGACGGCGTTGTTGACCAGGTAGCCCGCCTCCCGGGCCGTCGCCGCGACCTGCGCGGACAGCGGCTCGGCGAGCCCGACGCCGATGTGCAGCCCGGCGCCGCTGACGTCGGTGACCAGCGGGTGCGCGAGACCCTCGATGCCGGACACGATCTCCTTGCCCAGCCGGTCCACGCGCGCGAGCAGCCCCTCGTCGGCGATCGTGTCGAGCACGGCGAGCGCGGCCGCACAAGCCACCGGGTTCCCGCCGAACGTCGTGCCGTGCTGCCCGGGCTCGAGCAGCGCGGCGGCGTCCCCGATACCGATGCAGGCACCGATCGGCAGCCCGCCGCCCAGGCCCTTGGCCAGAGTGATCACGTCCGGGACGATGCCCAGCGGCTGGTGGGCGAACCACGCGCCGGTGCGGCCGATCCCGGTCTGCACCTCGTCGAGCACCAGCAGCGCCCCGCGCTCGGCGGTGATCCGCCGCGCCTGCGCGAGGTAGCCCTCCGGCGGGACGATCACACCGGCCTCGCCGAGGATCGGCTCCAGGAACACCGCGGCAGTGTCGGAGGTGACGGCGGCGTCGAGCGCGTCGACGTCGCCGAACGGGATGTGCGAGACCCCGCCCGGCATCGGCTCGAACGGCGCCCGCTTGGCCGGCTGCCCGGTGAGCGCGAGCGCGCCCATGGTGCGCCCGTGGAACGCGCCCTCGCAGGCGATGATCTCCGGGCGCCCGGTCCGGCGCGCGATCTTGAACGCGGCCTCGTTGGCCTCGGCGCCGGAGTTGCCGAACAGCACCCGCGCGTCGCTCCGGCCGAGGAGCCCGAGCAGGCGCTCGGCCAGCTGCAGCGGCGGCTCGGTGATGAAGAAGTTCGAGGTGTGTCCCAGCGTGGAGATCTGCTGGGTCACCGCCTCCACGATCGCCGGGTGGGCGTGGCCCAGGGCGTTCACCGCGATACCGGCGTAGAGGTCGAGGTAGCGGCGGCCCTCGGCGTCCCAGACCTCGGCCCCGGAGCCGCGGACGAGCGTCAGCGGCGGCGTGCCGTAGTTGTTCATCAGCGCGGACTGCCAGCGCTGCGCATTCGTGGCCGGGGCGTTGGTCGGCTGCGTGTCCGTGGGCTGGGTCATGACGGGACCACCATCGTTCCGACTCCTTCGGTGGTGAAGACCTCGAGCAGGACCGAGTGCGGCACCCGCCCGTCGATCACGTGTGCTTGTGCCACCCCGCCGCGCACCGCGCGCAGGCAGGCCTCCATCTTCGGCGCCATCCCGCTCTCCAGCCGGGGCAACATGGGCTCCAGCTCGTCCGCGGTCAGCGACGCGATGATCGACTCGGGGTCCGGGTAGTTGCGGTAGAGGCCCTGCACGTCGGTGAGCACGACGAGCTTCGCCGCGCCCAGCGCGCTCGCCAGCGCCGCGGCGGCGCTGTCGGCGTTGATGTTGTGCACCTGACCGTCGACGTCCGGGGCGACGCCGGCGACCACCGGGATCCGCCCGGCGGCGACGATGTCGAGCACCGCGTCCGGGTTCACCTTCGTGACGTCACCGACCAGCCCGATGTCCACCGGCTCGCCGCCGACCAGGGCGGTGCGCTTCTCCGCGGTGAACAGCCCCGCGTCCTCGCCGGACATCCCGACCGCCAGCGGTCCGTGCTGGTTGATCAGGCCGACGAGCTCACGCCCGACCTGCCCGACCATGACCATCCGGACGACGTCCATCGTCTCCGGGGTGGTGACCCGCAGCCCGCCGCGGAACTCACCGGACAGGCCCAGGCGCGCGAGCATCGAGGTGATCTGCGGGCCGCCGCCGTGCACGACGACCGGGTGGATCCCGGCCAGGCGCAGGAACACCATGTCCCGCGCGAACGCCTGCTTGAGCTCCTCGTCGATCATCGCGTTGCCGCCGTACTTCACGACGACGACGCGGCCGTGGAAGCGCTGCAACCAGGGCATCGCCTCGGCGAGGACCCCCGCCTTCTCCTGCGCCCGCTTGACCCGGGCAGGTATCTCGGGAGCAGGGGGCTCGGGGGTGGGGTCAGGAGGAGTAGGCACTGTTCTCCTCCACGTAGGCGTGCGACAGGTCGGTGGTGCGGATCTCCGCGGTGCCCTCGCCCAGGCCCAGCCCGACCTCGACGAGGACGTCCCTGCCGGACAGGTCGCAGTCGTCCCGGTTCCCCGCGACGACCGCGCCGCGGCACAGCAGCACCCCGTTGATCGTCACGTCCAGGGTCTCCGGGTCGACCGCGGCGTCGGCGTAACCGGCGGCGGCCGCGACCCGGCCCCAGTTCGGGTCCGAGCCGAACATCGCGGTCTTGACCAGGGCGTCGCGGGCCACGGTGCGGGCGACGGTCACGGCGTCGTCCTCGGTGGCCGCGCCGGTGACCCGCACGGTGATCCGCTTGGTGACGCCCTCGGCGTCGGCCTGCATCTGCCCGGCCAGGTCCTTGCACACCGCGGTCAGCGCGGCGGTGAACGCAGGCACGTCGGCCGCGACGCCGGACGCGCCGGAGGACAGCAGCAGCACCGTGTCGTTGGTCGACATCGAGCCGTCGACGTCGAGCCGGTCGAAGCTGAGCCGCACGGCCTCATGCAGTGCCGCGTCGAGCTGCGGCTGATCCAGGACGGCGTCGGTGGTCAGTATCGAGAGCATGGTGGCCATCGACGGGGCGATCATCCCGGCGCCCTTGGTGGTCCCGCCGATGCTCCAGCCCGCGGGGTCGGTGGCACCGGCCTGTTTCGGCACGGTGTCCGTGGTCATGATCGCCGCGGCGACCCCGTCGCCGCCCTCGGAGGCGTCGGTCAGCTCGGCGGCGACCTTGTCCACCCCGGCCAGCACGGTGTCGCGGGGCAGCTGGGCCCCGATCAGGCCGGTGGAGCAGACCGCGACCTCGACCGCGCCGCAGCCGAGCACCTCGCCGACCCGCTCGGCGGTGGCGTGCGCGGTCTGGAAGCCCTCCGGGCCGGTGCACGCGTTGGCGCCGCCGGAGTTGAGCACGACCGCGCGCAGCGCACCGGTCGTGAGGACCTGCTGGGTCCAGAGCACCGGGGCGGCCTTGACCTTGTTGCGGGTGACGACGCCGGTGGCGTCGAAACGCGGCCCGTCGTTGACGACGAGCCCGAGGTCGGTCCGGCCGGAGGCCTTGATCCCCGCGGCGACACCGGCGGCCCGGAAGCCCTCCGGCCCGGTGACACCGTCGGAGTTCGTGATCGGCTGCGCGCTCACGGAGCCACTCCCGTCGTCGGCAGGCCGGTGGTCTCGGGCAGGCCCAGGGCCAGGTTCATGCACTGGGTCGCTCCGCCCGCGGTGCCCTTGGTCAGGTTGTCGATCGCGGCCACGACGATCAGCCGCCCGGCGTCCGGGTCCACCGTGACCTGCAGCGCGGCGACGTTCGAGCCGAGCGTCGAGGACGTCGCGGGCCAGCTGCCCTCCGGCAGCAGTCGCACGAACGGCTCGTCGGCGTAGGCCTTCCCGTACGCCTCCCGCGCGGTCGCGGCGTCGGCACCGGACGCGGTCAGCGGCGCCGAGCAGGAGGCCAGGATGCCGCGCGGCAGCGGCGCGAGGACGGGCGTGAAGCTCACCGACACCGGCCGCCCGTAGGCGCCGGAGAGGTTCTGCACGATCTCCGGGGTGTGCCGGTGCGCGCCGCCGACGCCGTAGGCCGACAGCGAGCCCATCACCTCGGCGCCGAGCAGGTGCGGCTTGAGCGCCTTGCCGGCCCCGGACGTGCCGGTCACGGCCGTGATCACCACGTCCGGCTCGACGAGACCGGCGACCAGTGCGGGGAACAGCGCGAGGCTGATCGCCGTCGGGTAGCAGCCGGGGACCGCGACCCGCTTCGCGTCGCGTAGCGCGTCGCGGGCTCCGGGCAGCTCGGGCAGCCCGTAGGGCCAGTGGCCGGCGTGCTCGCCGCCGTACCAGCGGTCCCATGCGCCGGCGTCGGACAGGCGGTGGTCGGCACCGCAGTCGATCACCAGCGTGTCCGGCCCCAGCTGCGCGGCCAGCTCGGCCGAGCGGCCGTGCGGCAGCGCGAGGAACACGACGTCGTGCCCGGCCAGGTTCTCCGCGGTGCTCTCGAGAAGGACCCGGTCGGCCAGCGGCAGCAGGTGCGGCTGGTGCTCCCCCAGCGCCGTACCCGCGTTGCCGCCGGCGGTCAGCGCGCCGATCTGCACGTCCGGGTGCGCGAGGAGCAGCCGGAGCAGCTCACCTCCGGCGTACCCGCTGGCTCCCGCCACTGCGATGCGTACCACGTGGATGATTATGCAGTGCCGTGGAACCTGATGCAACGGCGGGGTCGGGTCACGATCGTGACCGGAGTCCGGCGAACGCCCACGGCGGCGGCCGGGGCGACCCTAGCGTGCCGCGCGTGCGTGGGACGTGGGAGCGGGTGCGCGGCGGGATCGCCGCCGCGGTGTGCGGAACGGCGCTGGCCGGGCTGGTGGCGGGCTGCGCGCAGACCGTGCCCGGAACCCCCTACGCCGAAGGGGAGAGCCCGCCGGCCGCGACGGCAGGCGCCGGGGACGAACCCGCGTCGGGGGTGGAGCCGGGCGGGACCTCGCCGCCGACCAGCTTCACGGTGCCCGGTGCGCTGCCCTCGGACCGCCCGACCGTGACGGTCGCGCCGGTGCCGGGCGCGCCGACCACCCGCTACCCGATGCCGTTCGACGACCCGCCGTCCGGCCTCGCGGCCCCGCCCGCACCGACGCTGCTCCCGGCACCGGACGCCTCCGGGC
>NZ_JADQDD010000166.1 GCF_019263595.1 Pseudonocardia sp. KRD291
CGGAGAACGTGACCTCGACCCCGACCGGCCCGAGCACCGAGCGCACCCGCCCGGCGATCTCGTCGGCCAGCCCCGGGAACGGGTGCCCCAGCCGGACCACGACCGCGACCTCCGTCGGTTCCGCCCCCGTCCCGACCCGTACCCCGGCCAACCGGCGGCCCGGGAGATAGGAGGCGATGCTGCCGAACGGACCGCCGTCGAGCCGGAGGACCGCGGGGTGACCGAGCACCGCGGCCGCCACGTCGGAGGCACGCCGGTCCGCGCGGTCGGCCGGACGGGCGGCGTGCAGGGGCTCGTCGCTCACCGCGGCGATGCTAGACCGACGCGGCCCGACGGCCCGCTCCGAGCGCACCACCCGTCCACGGACGGGTGGTCCCGACATGCGAACGGCACCCCGGCCGGGCCGGGGTGCCGTTCGTGCGTCGAGCCGGGGGCTCTACTTCTTGAAGATGTCCTTGACCTTCTCGCCGGCCTGCTTGACGTTGCTCTTGACCTGGTCGCCCTGACCCTGGGCCTCGAGCGCCTCGTCGCCGGTGAGCTTGCCGACGCCCTCCTTGAGCTTTCCGCCCAGCTCTTCCTTCTTGTTCTCGGCCTTCTCGTCAGCGCCCATCTCAGTCGCCTCCTCGTTCACAGTCGACGGGCGCCCGCGACCGCGGGCGGCTACCGTCGTACCTCTTACTCCGATACCCCTCAGCACTGTCGGCTCACGCCTTTGTGACCGGCGTCACAGCCGCCTCGGGGGAACACCGACCCACGGGACTGGATCCGGGTGCACGCCACGACGGACACCGCACGCGCCGACGCGCCGCCGGGCTCCGCAGCGCCCGCGTCCGCGCCCGCTCCGCCCGCCGCACCCGCGACACGCGCGGTCCTGGACGAGACCACGCTGGTCGTCCGGGCACAGGAGGGCGACGTGCACGCGTTCGAGGAGCTCGCTCGCCGGCACCAGGACGCGTTGTTCCGGGTCGCGGTCCGCGTGCTGGGCAACCGCGCCGACGCCGAGGACGCGCTGCAGGAGGCGCTGCTCGACGCCTGGAAGAAGATCGGCGCGTTCCGCGGCGAGGCCGCGTTCTCCACCTGGATGTACCGGATCGTCACGAACCGCTGCACGGCGCTGCTACGGCGCAGCCGCCCGACCGTCCCGGTGTCCGAGATCGGCGACGACGCACTGGCATCACCCGGGTCGCACTCCCCCGAGCGCGCCGCCGAGATGGACGCCGAGATGGCCGCGCTGTCGCGCGCGGTGGCCCGCCTGCCCGAAGAGCAACGGACCTGCTGGGTGCTGCGGGAGCTGGAAGGACTGGGGTACGCGGAGATCGCCGAGATCACCGGTGCCGGGGAGACGGCCGTGCGCGGCCGGATCCACCGGGCCCGGACCGCGCTGGCGGAGGGTATGCGGGAATGGCGTTGAACCCCACGGGACCCGCGTCTGCGCGGACACCGGACCCCGGCGGAGCGCCGGTGCAGATGCTGGCCTGCGGCCGGGACGCGGCCCTGGTGTGGGACCACGCCGAGGCCGGTGTGCTCGACGAGCACGAGCGCACCTGCCCGCACTGCCGGTCCACCGTGTCCGACCGCGACAGCCTGGGCGGGCTGGTCGGGCGGATGGCCGCGCAGCCCCTGCGCCCGCCGCCGAACGTGCTCGAACAGGTGATGGGCGCGGTGGTCGCCGACCTGCGCCCGCACGACCTGCTCGTGCTCGCCCCCGGCGCGTCGCTGAGCCGGCCCGCGGCAGCGGCGGCGCTGCGTCACATCGTGGACTCGATGGACGGGCTGCGGGCCCGCAGCTGCCGGATCGAGCAGGAGCGCCCCGCGCCGGACCCGGCGCCGGACGGCACCGACGCCACGATCGCCCTGCCCTTGCGGGTCACCGTCACCGTCGCCGCGCGGTTCGGGGTGGACCTCGCCTCGGTGACCGCGCGGGTCCGGCAGATGATGATCTCGGCCGGGGAACGGGCGCTCGGCGTGCCGGTGGCCCGGGTGGACATCCACGTGGTGGACGTCTGGGACGAGCGGGAGGACCGGTGAGCAGCCCCGGGAGCAGCGCTCCGCCGGTCCGCTACCACGTGGCCGACCTCGCGGTGGCCCGGATCGCGGCCCGCCGGGCGCGGGCCGTCCCGTCGGTCGTGGGGCTGCGGGCCGACCTGTCGCAGACCCTGCTCGGGCTGGCCGGCACCTGGCTCAACCCGGACCCGGTGCCCCCGGACCTGCGCGCCGAGGGCGTCACGGTCGCCGTGCACGGCGACCGGGCCGACGTGCGGGTCACGGTCGTCACCGAGCTCGGGCCCAACTGCCGCGAGCTGGCGCTGACGGTGCAGGGCGAGGTCGCCCGGGCGGTGCGCGAGGCCACCGGGCTGGACGCGACGGTGCAGGTCACGATCGCGGACATCGAGCTGCCCTGAGCGGGCTGTGAGAGGACGGGCTCAGCGCGCGGTGAGCACGCAGTCCCCGCACGTCCCGCCGCCGGCCACCCGGTAGTAGAGACAGCACGAACGCCTGCGGAACCCCCACTCGGTGTCCGCGGCCCCGGGCTCGAGACGCAGCAGCCGCCCGGTCCCGGACAGCGACGGCCGGTCCAGCACCGCCCCCAGCACGCCCAGCAGGGCCGGCCGCGAGGCCCGGCGGGCGGTGTCGAGCACCCGCGCCGAGCCGGCCAGCGCGGACGCGACGTTGCCCCGGAGCACATGCCCGGACACCGGGACCAGACCCCGCACGGCCTCGAGGAGCGGGACGAGCTGCGCGTCGAGCAGCTCGTCGCCGAGCACGGCGGCCGCACCGCCGGGGTCCTCGACCGGGTCCGGCGTGCTCGTGCCGCCGGGCCCGGCCAGGCACGGCGCCCAGGGGTCCTCGCCGCCGGGAACCCGGCACAGCCCGCCCAGGTCGGGCAGGACACCGTGCAGGACCACCGCGGCCAGGGGCGCCGAGACCAGCCGGGCGACCAGCCCCTGGAACGCGATCGAGGCCGCCACCCGCTCGTCCGACCCGAGGCCGGCCCGGACCCGGGCGATCCGGTCGGCGAGCGGGCCCGGGTCGGTGTGCAGCCGTGCGAACGGCTCCGCGACGTTGCCGGCGGCCACGACCGGGAGCTCGAAGAACGGCCCGACCCGGGCGACGTCGTCCATCGCCGCGGTGACGTCGCACGGCTCGGTGGCGGGTCGGGTGCTCACGCCGTCCAGTGTCGCCCGACCGGCCGCGGGCCGCCGGACCCGGTGGTCACACGCCGTGTCCGGGCTGCGGGCCGCGCGCCCACCCACCCGCTCCGGACCACCCACATCTCACTGTCCGGACACGCTCGCGCAACCTGGACCTGGTTGAATGGCGCGCTTCACGTCACACTCTGCGTGGCGATCATCGGTGGCGCAGGTGGGCGACTGCATGCGACCCTTTCACCTCCCAGACCGCACTCGCCGGGGTGTGCGGTCGAACCGTGCCGCGGGAGTTGGCCGGGTCCGAACAGTGCCCGGCCGCTAGTCGCGCCCGGAAGAACTTTCCGATTCGACCTCTCCCACGGCACGGTGCACCCGAACGGCGCAAGCAGGACGGCCCCTACGGAGCATCGTTGTAGTCTGGACACTCTGTTCGGACCAGCGAGGTCCGAGTCGTCCCGATGCGAGGTCGGGGTGCACCGAGACGACAGGAGGAGCAGTTGGCCGCGATCAGTGACCAGACGCGCCGCCCCGCGCACAGCAATCTGCGTCCCCCGCAGGGCGGTCTGTACGCCGCCGACCACGAGCACGACGCCTGTGGTGTCGCCATGTTGGCAGACATGCAGGGCCGTCGCGACCACGCCGTGGTGCAGAAGGCCATCACCGCGCTGCTCCGCCTGGAGCACCGCGGCGCGCGGGGTTCGGAACCCAACACCGGCGACGGTGCGGGGATCCTGATCCAGGTCCCGGACGCCTTCTACCGCGAGGTGGCCGGGATCGACCTGCCCGAGCCCGGTGCGTACGCCGTCGGGACCGCATTCCTGCCCGCGGGCCCGGGCGAGGCCGACACGGCCGCCGCCGCGATCGACGCGATCGCCGCCGAGGAGGACCTGCGGGTACTGGGCTGGCGTGACCTGCCCACCGACCCGGAGACCGCCGACCTGGGCCCGTCCGCCCTGGCCGCGATGCCGGTGTTCCGTCAGCTGTTCGTCGCGAGCGTCGAGGACGGCGAGGACGCGCTGACCGGCATCGAGCTGGAGCGCCGCACGTTCTGCCTGCGCAAGCGCGCCGAGCACACCGCGAACACCTACTTCGCGAGCCTGTCCCCGCGGACCGTGGTCTACAAGGGCATGCTCACCGAGCCGCAGCTGCCGGTGTTCTACCCGGACCTCACCGACTCCCGGGTCACCTCGGCGCTGGCGATCGTGCACTCCCGCTTCTCGACGAACACGTTCCCGGCCTGGCCGCTGGCCCACCCGTACCGCTACGTCGCGCACAACGGTGAGATCAACACCCTGCGCGGGAACCGGAACTGGATGGCCGCGCGCGAGTCGATGCTGGAGTCGGCGCTGCTGCCCGGCGACCTGGACCGGCTCACCCCCGTGGTCACCCCGGACGCCTCGGACTCGGCGACGTTCGACGAGGTGCTGGAGCTGCTGCACCTCGGCGGGCGGAGCCTGCCGCACGCGGTGCTGATGATGATCCCGGAGGCGTGGGAGAACCACGCCGAGATGGACCCCGCGCGGCGCGCGTTCTACGAGTACCACTCCACGCTGATGGAGCCCTGGGACGGCCCCGCGCTGGTCTCGTTCACCGACGGCACGCAGATCGGCGCGGTGCTCGACCGCAACGGCCTGCGCCCGGCGCGGTACTGGATCACCGAGGACGGGCTCGTCGTGCTCGCCTCCGAGGTCGGCGTCCTCGACGTCGAGCCGTCGCAGATCGTGCGCAAGGGCCGGCTCGAGCCGGGCCGGATGTTCCTGATCGACACCGAGCGCGGCCGGATGGTCGACGACGACGAGATCAAGGGCGAGCTGGCCTCGCTGCATCCCTACGCGGACTGGCTGCACGCCGGCCTGATCCGCCTCGACGAGCTGCCCACCCGCCAGCGCGAGGTGCCCACGCACTCCGCGCTGACGCTGCGCCAGCAGTCGTTCGGCTACACCGAGGAGGAGCTCAACCTCCTGCTGCGGCCGATGGCCGTCGCCGGTGCCGAGCCGATCGGCTCGATGGGCAACGACGCGCCGATCGCCGCCATCTCGGAGCGGCCGCGCCAGCTCTACGACTACTTCATCCAGCTCTTCGCGCAGGTCACGAACCCGCCGCTGGACGCGATCCGGGAGGAGCTGGTCACCTCCCTGCACAGCCAGCTGGGCCCGGAGCAGAACCTGCTCGACGCCACCCCGGCGCACTGCCGGACGATCGTGGTGCCGTTCCCGGTGCTGTCCAACGACGACCTGGCCAAGGTCGTGCACATCAACGACGACGGGGACTTCCCCGGCTTCGCCTCGCACACCGTCACCGGCGTGTTCCGCGCCGCGGACGGCGGGAAGGGCCTGACCGACCGGCTCGACGAGATCCGGGCCGAGGTCACCCGTGAGATCGAGAACGGCGCGCGGCTGATCGTGCTGTCCCAGCGCGGGGTGGACGCCGAGCACGCGGCGATCCCGTCGCTGCTGCTCACCGGCGCCGTGCACCACCACCTGGTCCGGGAGCGCTCGCGCACCCGGGTCGGGCTGATCGTGGAGTCGGCCGACGCGCGCGAGGTGCACCACATCGCGCTGCTGCTGGGCTACGGCGCGTCTGCGGTGAACCCCTACCTGGCCATGGCCACGGTGGAGGACCTCGCCGAGCGCGGCGACATCCCGGGTGTCGACGCCCGGACCGCGGCCACGAACCTGGTCAAGGCGCTCGGCAAGGGCGTCCGCAAGACCATGTCGAAGATGGGCGTCTCGACCGTCGCGTCCTACACCGGCGCGCAGATCTTCGAGGCGATCGGGCTCGGCCCGGACGTCGTCGAGTCCTGCTTCGCCGGCACCACCTCCCGTCTGGGCGGCGTCGGCTTCGACGTGCTCGCCGAGGAGGTGCTCCGCCACCACCGCCGGGCGTTCCCGTCCGACGACGTCCGCGCCAGCCACCGCGCGCTGGCCGTCGGCGGGGAGTACCAGTGGCGCCGCGAGGGCGAGCTGCACCTGTTCAACCCGCAGACGGTGTTCAAGCTGCAGCACTCCACGCGCTCCGGGCAGTACTCGGTGTTCAAGGAGTACACGAAGGCCGTCGACGACCAGGCGCACCGGCTGATGACGCTGCGCGGGCTGTTCTCGTTCAAGGAGGGCCTGCGCGAGCCGGTCCCGATCGACGAGGTCGAGTCGGTGGAGTCGATCGTGACCCGGTTCTCCACCGGGGCGATCTCCTACGGCTCCATCTCCCAGGAGATGCACGAGACGCTGGCGATCGCGATGAACCGTCTCGGCGGCCGGTCGAACACCGGAGAGGGCGGCGAGGACCCGGACCGGTTCACCGCGGACCCGAACGGCGACTCCCGGCGCAGCGCGGTCAAACAGGTCGCGTCCGGGCGGTTCGGGGTGACCAGCGAGTACCTGGTCAACGCCGACGACATCCAGATCAAGATCGCGCAGGGCGCCAAGCCCGGCGAGGGCGGCCAGCTGCCCGGCAGCAAGGTCTACCCGTGGATCGCCACCACCCGGTACTCGACGCCGGGGGTCGGCCTGATCTCGCCGCCGCCGCACCACGACATCTACTCGATCGAGGACATCAAGCAGCTCATCCACGACCTCAAGAACGCCAACCCGCGGGCCCGCATCCACGTGAAGCTGGTCAGCCAGGTCGGCGTCGGGACGGTCGCGGCGGGGGTCTCCAAGGCGCACTCCGACGTCGTGCTCATCTCGGGCCACGACGGCGGCACCGGCGCGTCGCCGCTGTCCTCGATCAAGCACGCGGGCGGGCCGTGGGAGCTCGGCCTGGCCGAGACCCAGCAGACGTTGCTGGCCAACGGCCTGCGCGACCGGATCACCGTGCAGGCCGACGGCCAGCTCAAGACCGGCCGCGACGTCGTCATCGCGGCGCTGCTCGGGGCCGAGGAGTTCGGCTTCGCGACCGCGCCGCTGGTCGTCTCGGGCTGCATCATGATGCGCGTCTGTCACCTGGACACCTGTCCGGTGGGCGTCGCGACCCAGAACCCGGAGCTGCGCAAGAAGTTCGACGGCAAGGCCGAGTACGTCGTCAACTTCATGCGGTTCGTCGCCGAGGAGGTGCGCGAGTACCTGGCCCAGCTGGGCTTCCGCAGCATCGCCGAGGCGATCGGGCACGCCGACGTGCTCGAGACCAGCGCCGCGACCCAGCACTGGAAGACCGAGGGGCTGGACCTGTCGGCGATCTTCCAGGTGGGCGACTACGCCGAGGACGTGCCCCGCTACCGGACCCGGGAGCAGGACCACGGCCTGGACAAGGCACTGGACAACACGATGATCCAGCTGGCCGAGGGTGCACTGCGCTCCGGCGACCAGGTCACCCTGGACCTGCCGGTGCGCAACGTGAACCGGACGGTCGGCACGATGCTCGGCAGCGAGCTGACCAAGGCCCACGGCGGTAAGGGGCTGCCCGACAACACGATCGACGTCACGCTCACCGGTTCGGCCGGGCAGAGCTTCGGCGCGTTCGTTCCCAAGGGCATCACCCTGCGCCTCGTCGGCGACACGAACGACTACTTCGGCAAGGGCCTGTCCGGCGGGCGCCTGACGCTGCGCCCGGACCCGTCGGCGCCGTTCGCGGCCGAGGACAACATCATCGCGGGCAACGTGATCGGCTACGGCGCGACGTCCGGTGAGATGTTCGTGCGCGGCATCGTCGGCGAGCGGTTCTGCGTCCGGAACTCCGGTGCGCTGGCCGTCGTCGAGGGTGTGGGCGACCACGGCTGCGAGTACATGACCGGCGGTCAGGTCGTCATCCTGGGCCGGATCGGGCGCAACTTCGCCGCGGGCATGTCCGGCGGCGTGGCCTACGTGCTCGGCCTGGACAAGGGTCGCGTCAACGCGGAGATGGTCGATCTCGACCCGCTCGACGACTCCGACCGCGCCGCGCTGCAGTCGGCCGTGGAACGCCACCACGCCGAGACCGGTTCGACCGTGGCGCACGCGCTGCTCACCGACTGGGACACCGCGGTGGAGCGCTTCGGCAAGGTCATGCCCAAGGACTACAAGCGCGTGCTCCAGGCCCAGGAGGCGGCCGAACGTGAGGGGCGCGACGTGAACCAGGCGATCATGGAGGCCGCTCATGGATGAGGAGCGTGACGTGAACCAGGCGCTGTGTCATGGGGGTGCCGCACATGGCTGACCCCCGAGGATTCATGACCACGCCGCGGGAGAACCCGACGCGGCGGCCGGTGGACCTGCGCCTGATGGACTGGCACGAGGTCTACGAGGACTTCCCGCAGAAGAAGCTCGAGGAGCAGGCCGGGCGCTGCATGAACTGCGGCATCCCGTTCTGTCACCAGGGCTGTCCGCTGGGCAACCTCATCCCGGAGTGGAACGACCTCGTCTGGCGCCAGGACTGGCGCGAGGCGATCGAGCGCCTGCACGCGACGAACAACTTCCCGGAGTTCACCGGGACGCTGTGCCCCGCCCCGTGCGAGGCCGCGTGCGTGCTGGCGATCAACGACGACGCCGTCGCCATCAAGCAGGTCGAGATCGAGATCATCGACCGGGCCTGGGACGAGGGCTGGGTGCCCCCGCAGCCGGCCGAGACGAAGACCGGCAGGAAGGTCGCCGTCATCGGGTCCGGTCCGGCCGGCCTGGCCGCGGCGCAGCAGCTGACCCGGGTCGGGCACGAGGTCGTCGTGTTCGAGCGGGCGGACCGCATCGGCGGGCTGATGCGCTACGGCATCCCCGAGTTCAAGATGGAGAAGAAGCGCCTCGACCGGCGCCTGGACCAGATGGTCGCCGAGGGCACCCTGTTCCGGGCCTCGACCGACGTCGGCACCGACATCACCGTCGAGCAGCTGCGCAGCGACTTCGACGCCGTCGTGCTCTCCGGCGGGGCGACCGCCTGGCGCGACATCCCGGCCGAGGGCCGCGACGCCGAGGGCGTCTACCAGGCGATGGAGTTCCTGCCCTGGGCCAACCACGTGCAGCAGGGCGACATCGACGCTCCGGAGATCACGGCGGAGGGCAAGGACGTCGTGATCATCGGCGGCGGTGACACCGGCGCCGACTGCCTGGGCACATCGCACCGCCAGGGCGCGCGGTCGGTGACCCAGCTCGAGATCATGCCGACGCCCCCGGAGCACCGCACCGATCACATGCCCTGGCCGACCTACCCGACGGTCTACCGGGTCTCCTCCGCGCACGAGGAGGGCGGCGGCCGGATGTTCTCGGTGAACACCACCGAGTTCGTGAAGGGCGCCGACGGCGAGCTCACCGGGATCAAGGTCGTCGAGGTCAAGCGTGGCGACAAGGGATTCGAGCCGGTCGAGGGCACCGAGCAGGAGCTCCCGGCCCAGCTGGTGCTGCTCGCGATGGGCTTCGTCGGACCGGAGAAGGGCGCGCTGATCGACGGTCTGGGCGTCGACCTCGACCAGCGCGGCAACGTCGCGCGCGACGACGACTACATGTCCAGCGTCGACGGCGTGTTCGTGGCCGGCGACATGGGCCGCGGGCAGTCGCTGATCGTGTGGGCCATCGCCGAGGGCCGCGCGGCCGCCGCAGGCGTGGACGCCTACCTGACCGGCCGGGACGTGCTGCCCCGGCCGATCGCCCCGACCGACCGCCAGATCGGCTAGGCGCGACCCGTACGACGCAGGGCCCGGACGCACGCTGCGTCCGGGCCCTTCGTGTATCGCGGCGCCCGTGCATCGCGGCCCTCGTGCATGGCGGCTCGCGGTCAGCTCGGGTCGATCCGGAACACCGGCATACCGGGGGCGATCTCGCGCAGACGCTCGTCGGGCGAGCCGGCGTCGACGTCGTCGAAGAACCGGCCGACCTCCCAGGCCCACCGGCGCAGGTAGACGCGCAACAGCTCCGGCTTCGCGTCGTCGGTGAGCTCGGTGGCGGTGAACGTCTCGACCCGGCGTCCGAGGCGCAGCTCCCCGCCTCCGGCGGCGCGCAGGTTGCGCACCCACTGCACGTGCCCGCGCGGTGCCACCAGGTAGCGCTCGCCGTCGACCGTCATCAGGTTCACCGGGGTCGTGCGCCACTCGCCGCTGCGGCGGCCGCGCACCGCCAGCTCACGGCTGCCCAGAACGCTGACACCGAGCCGCATCAGGCCGTTGAACAGGCGGTTGCCGACCCGGTCCGCGCGGCCGGGTCGGAGCTGGCGGAGATCGGTCGGGGTCATGGCGTCCTCCTCAATTCGAGAGCACTGCTCTCTGCGTGTGGACCCAGTAGACACCCGTTCGACCACGAAAGCAAGAGCACTGCTCTGGAATCGCCGTCCCCCACGCCGGAGGGACGGCGAGACGCTCAGGCGCCGGCGGGCTCGTGGAGCTCCAGCTCGAAGGCGTCGTCGCCGATCCAGACGCGCACCCCGTCCGCGTCGTCGGTGATGTAGCCGTCCTCCTCCTCGCCGAGCTCGCGGATCGCGCCCAGGGCGCGGTCGGAGAACTCGACGACCCCGCCGCCGAGGTCGACCGGCCGGTACTCCCGGGCCAGGCGGGCGGTCCGGCACTCGGTGGCCAGCCAGTGGGCGTTGTCCTCGCCGACGTCCACCCGCCACAGGTCGTTGCGCATCAGCAGAGTATGACTGCGATCACGTCCGCCGGGGCGTCTCAGATCGAGTCGCCTCCGGACCCGCCGGAGGTGCGGTCGCGCAGCGGGTTCTCCCCGTAGCGCTCCAGCACGCGTGCGCGGACGTCCGGGTCGGCGCGCGGCACCGGCTCCAGGAAGATCTCGTCGAGGTCGCCGAACTCGGCGCGCAGCTCGTTCTCCAGGCGCACGCACAGGCGCTCGACGTCGGCGGCGCCCAGTGTGTCGTCGAAGTCCAGCCGCGCGCACAGCAGCACCTGGTCGGTGCCGACCATCATCGTCAGCAGGTCCACCACACCGCTGATCCCGTCGTGGGCGTCGAGCCGGTCCCGGACCGCGCGGACGAGCCGCACGTCGGCCTGGCGCCCGATCAGCAGCCCCTTGTTCGTCCGGCCCAGGATGTAGGCGACGACGGCCAGCAGCACCCCGATCAGCAGCGACGCGATGCCGTCCCAGATCCCGGACCCGGTCAGCTGGTGCAAGCCGACCCCGGCGAAGGCCAGCAGGAGCCCGATCAGCGCGGCGCTGTCCTCGCAGAACACGGTGACCACGGTCGGGTCGTCGGTCCGGCGCAGCCAGCCGAAGAACGTCGTGTCCTCGGCCGCGGCCTCCCGGCGCACCTGGCGCACGGCCTGCAGCCAGGACGTCCCCTCGAGCAGGAACGACACGCCGAGCACCGCGTAGGCGACCCAGGCCAGCGTCTGCTCGGCCTCCTCGCCGAGCACCGTGCGCACGCCCTCGACGATCGCGAACACGCCGCCGGAGACGAAGATGCTGACCGCCGCGATCAGCGCCCAGAAGAAGCGTTCCTTGCCGTAGCCGAACGGGTGGCGCCGGTCGGCCCGCCTGCCGGACCGTCGCAGCGCGGCGAGCAGGAGCCCCTCGGTCGTGGTGTCCGCCGCCGAGTGCGCCGCCTCCGCGAGCATCGCCGCAGACCCGGTGAGCAGGCCCGCGACGAGCTTGAGCACCCCGATCGCCGCGTTGGCGCCCAACGCCAACAGCACCGTGAACGTGCTCTCCCCCGTCTCACCCTTCTCCGCCACCGGGCGAGACTAGGCCCGCTCGCGGTGATCGGCACGTTCTCCGCTCGTCGTGTTGATCATGCCTGCGGCCGCACGGTCCGTGACCGTTCCGACACCCGACGCAGTCGAAAGCCCACCCGTCGCCCCTCCGCCACCGCTCACGGCCGCGCCGTATCGGCGCACATCTCGGCGGCGTCTCACGCGTTGACCCACTGCCGGCACCTGCGGAACCGGGAGCCCCTGTTGGTGCCGGGCACCATCGGGAGATCGGGGTCGTGGCTTCGTCCACGGCTCCGATTCCCGGTGGTGTCATCCGTCTCCGCACCGGCTCGGACGAGATGCGCACACCACCCCTCCCTCCACTGCCGTGGCAGTGAGAACCGGTCAGCGGGAGAACCGGCCTGCGGGAGAACCGGCCAGCGCGAGAACGGTCAGCGCGAGAACGGTCAGCGGGAGGCGAGCACGGGCTCGGCGGTCCGCCCGCGTGTGGACACGACGGCCGCGCGGCGACGGTGGACCGCGGACCGGATCCGGGTCCCGATCGCGAACGCCCCGGCCGTGAGGACGGCCATCACGCCGCCGGCCAGGATGCACAGCAGCGGGTTCCCGCCGGTCATCGGGCCCAGGGCCAGGCCCACGACGAGCATGTACACCGCCCACACGGCGGAGCTGACCAGCGAGCCGAGCAGGAAACGGCGCAGCGGCAGGCCGAGCCGTCCGGCGGCCGCGGTGCTCACCAGCCTGCCGCCCGGCACGAACCGGGCGCCGACCAGCGCCACCACGGGTCGCCGGAAGATGTTCGCCCGGACCCAGGACGCGACCCCGCTGTCGCCGTCGGCGGCGCGGGGCAGGATCCGGTTCGAGGAGCGGCCCAGCCCGAACACGGCCAGGTCACCGAGCACGGAGCCGGCGAGCGCGGCAACGAACAGGCCGATCACGGCGGCGACACTGCGCTCCCCGAACGCCGAGGCCGCGGCGGACATCAGCAGCGTCTCGCTGGGCAGCATCGGCACCGGGCCGTCGACGGCGATCATCAGGACCAGGGCCGGCAGCAGCCACATGCTGTGGAGCACCGCGTGGAAGAACGCGAACAGGTCCACGCGGCCCCTTCCGGTGTCGACGTCGGCCCGGTCTCGGGCGTCCGGGCTCCCCCACACTGGCAGACGGTCACCGCGAGGTAATGGGGGCGGTCCCCCGATACTGCCGGGTGGGTCCCCGGATCCCTACACGATCGCCTTCCACGGCGCCGCACGGTCGGTGAGCGGTCGGGCGGTCCGGACGGGCGTCGGTGTCACACCCCGGTGCGGCTCACCCGTCGTCGAGCGCGGCGCGGACACGGTCCGCGACGTCCGCCCGCTCACCCGGGGTGGACCCTCGCGGCCCGGTCCGCAGCCGGACACCGTCGCCGGCGTAGCGCGGGATGACGTGCAGGTGCACGTGGAACACGTCCTGACCGGCGGAGGAGCCGTCGGCCAGCAACAGGTTCGTGCCCGTGACCGGGGCCCCGCCCGCTCCGGCGCCACGCTCACCACGCCGTCCGCGCCACCACCCTCCGACGGCGAGCCGGCGTGCAGGTCCGGCCCGACGCGGGCCGGTCGCGCCCGGACCGGGGTGGCGCAGGCCGGTGTCGGCGGGGTCGATCACACCGGCGCCGGGCGTGCCGGGCGCGGCCGTGCCGGGACCGGGGTGGCGCAGGCCGGGGTGGCGCAGGCCGGTGTCGCGCAACGCCACCGCGAGCCGGCGGGCGAGGACGGTCATCGCCGCGGCATCGTCGTCGGAGACGTCGGCCAGCCCGGAGCCGTGAGTCCGCGGCACGACCAGCAGGTGCCCCGGGGTGATCGGCGCGTTGTCGCAGAACGCGACCACCCGCGGGGTCTCGGCGACGAGGTCGGCCGGGGCCGTACCGGCGACGATCCGGCAGAACACACAGTCCTCGACACCGTCCTCCACACCGCGATCCTGCACCCCGACCGCGGCGTCACGACCACGACCCGACCGGACGCCCACACGTCGCCACCACGCACTCAACTCGCCCCCGCGCGCTCCGCGTGCCCCCGCGCCCGCGGCAACGCGCGCGTCGACGAGCCCAGCGCGCGGCCGGAAGCCCGGCCCGCGTCGCCGGGTCTGGCGCGCGTCGCCGGGTCTGGCGCGCGTCGC
>NZ_JADQDD010000167.1 GCF_019263595.1 Pseudonocardia sp. KRD291
CGGCGCAGCACCCGCGCCTCGCCGGTGGCGTGCACCGACCGGATGCGCATCGTCCGGCCGACGTCCGCGGCGGCGGGCTCGCCGGCGGCGTCCGGGCGGACCCGGGTCATCACGGTCGTCCGCTCGACGTCGGCGAACCCGGCGTGCGGGATGCGCGCGTCGAGGGCCGGGCCGGTCCCGGGTCGCGCCGCCGCGGACGGGCGGACCTGCGGCATCGCCGTCGTCGCCTCGGCGGCCGCGATCGCGTCGGCGTCCGCGGGCCGGTCGGCGCCGGCCGCGTCGTCGACGGGGCCGCCGGAGGGGGCGTCGCAGGAGTCGGGGACGGCCTCGGTGACCGGCTGCGCGGTGATGCCGCGCCAGCGCGTGCCCGGCGGGAGGTGCTCGCCCTTCATCACCAGCGACAGCGGGTCCAGCGCCACGCCCGCGCCGACGACCGCGTCGTAGAGCACGATCGCCCGGTCACCGACGCTGGCACCGTTCTCGATCCGCACCGTCGACATCTTCATGACGCGGTCCTCGAACAGGTGCGTCTGCAGCGACACGGCCCGCCCGATCGTCACGTCGTCGCCGACGTCGACCAGGTCGTACTCGGTCAGGTACGTGGTGCCGACGTGGCTGCGACGCCCGATCCGGCAGCCGAGCAGGCGCAGCGCGGGCGGCAGCATCGGCGTGCCGGCCAGCATCGTCAGCAGCCCGGGGACCGCCGCGGCCTCGTACAGCCCGGTCACGAGCTCCGAGCGGCGCACGAACCGGCTCCACAGCGGCTCGGTACGCGGGCGGTAGGTGCCCACGACCAGCCACTTCACGACCGCGACCATCAGCAGCAGGGACAGCCCGGTGGCGATCGCGAGCACCGGCGCGAGAAGGATCGTCGCCCACCACGGCACGGTCCGGGCCGACCCGGACAGGCCGAGCAGGAACAGGTAGAGCGACACCGAGATCATCGACGCGGGCAGGGTCGCCCGCAGGAACTCGATCCCCAGCCGCTCGGCGACCTTGCGCCGGGGCGGGCGGAACGTCAGCGACTCGTCGAAGTCGCCGCTGTCCTGGCGGACCGGCAGGTTCATCGCCGGGGACCCGAGCCAGGTGCTCTCGCCCGGCACGCCGGCGTGCGGGGACACCGTGGCCACGCCGATCAGCGAGTCGTCGCCCAGGCGGGTCCCGGCCGGGACGACGGCGGCGTTGCCGACGAACGCGCGCCGCCCGACCAGCGTGGGACGGCGGACCATCCAGCCGTTGTGGAACGTGGCGCTGCCCAGGCTCGCCATGTCGGCCACGAAGCTGCCCTGCTCGATCGTGAGCATCTCCGGGTCGATGTGCGAGGCCGTGGAGACCTCCGCCCCGCGCCCGATCCGCGCGCCGAGGAGTCGCATCCAGCCGACGGTGTAGAGCGTGGAGTAGAGCGAGTTCGTGTAAAGCAGGCTCATCTCGAGCAGCTTGTCGGCGAACCACTTGCGCACCCCGAGCATCGACCGCGCCGGGAACACGCCCGGCCCGGTCCGCGGGGCCACGATCCGGCGCCCGGCCGCGACGATCACGCAGACGGTCAGCACGAACACCGGGCCGACGAGCACCGCGGCCAGCAGCGCCAGGCCCTCGCCGAACAGCAGCAGCGATCCCCACACCAGCAGGACCGCCGGCAGCAGGCTGACCACCGAGATGATCTCCAGCGTGGCCGCGCCCGCCGCGGCCGCGGCCAGCTGCGGGCGGGTCCAGGTGGGCGCCGGTCCGGCCTCGGTCAGCTCGGCGACGGCGGCGTCGGCCGGGTCGGGCACCGACGGCGACCCCGCCCAGTGCTCCCCGTCCGGGATCACCTGCGCGCGCGCCACCGACGACTGCTCGCCCAGCACCGCGTCCGCGCCGACGACCGCGCCGGGCTCGACGACGCAGTTCCCGCCGACGTGCGCCCCCGCGCCGATCGTCACCGGGTCGACGAAGACCCAGCCGTCCTGCACCGTCCACGGCCGCAGCGCGGCGCCGTAGCCGATCGTGGCGCCGTCGCCGATCCGCACCATGGCCGGCATCGACACCACCGACGTCCCGAGGTGCACGTCGCGACCGACGTGGGCACCGAGGAAGCGCAGGTAGGACGGGGCGAGCGGGCCGCCGGAGAGGAACGGCAGCGGTGACATCGACAGCATCAGCTCCGAGGCCCACAACCGCAGGTGCACCGCGCCCCACATCCGGTGGTACCCCGGCCGGATCCCGGCGCCGAGCGCGCGTACCGCCAGCGGGGCGAGCACCCACCGTTGCAGCAGGTAGATGGCGGTGGCGCCGAGCGCGAGCTCGACCAGGACGTCCGGGGCGACCCGCCCGGAGTGGTAGGCGTAGACCGCGGCCGCGGGCAGCGTCATCACCAGCAGCAGCGCGAACAGCACGCCGCCCTGCACGTACCCGGCCGCGGTGTAGCGCAGCGTCGAGTGCCGCAGCGGCTCGCGCCGGGGCGGCGGGGGCACGCTGCCGTCCGGCTCGGCCGCGGTGTCCAGGACCGCGGCCAGGCCGCGGACGGTCGGGTTGTCGTAGAGGTCGCGCACGGCCGGGCTGCGCCCGACCTCGTACCGGCGCAGCAGCGTGACGACGCGAGCGGCCAGCAGCGAGTGCCCGCCCAGCTCGTCGAAGAAGTCGGCGGTGACCGAGACCTGCTCCGGCTCCAGGCCCAGCGCCTCGGCCGTCACGTCGCGGACCCGGCTCTCCAGCGCGGTGTCCGGCGCGACCGTCGGCCCGGTGCTGGTGACGATCCGCGGCCCGCGCGGCGCGGGCAGCTTGGAGCGGTCCACCTTGCCGCTGACCTGGGTGGGCAGCGAGTCGAGGACGTCGAGGTAGCCGGGGACCATGTACTCCGGCAGCCGGGTGCGCAGCAGCTCGTGCAGCCGCGCGAGGAGTGCCTGCTCGTCCCCACCGCTCGCGTCGGTGACATTGCCGCCCGCGGCGGTGGCGGTCAGCGTCACGTAGACCGCGAGCTCCTCGGACGTCTCGGTCTTCGACAGCGCGGCGACGCTGCTCTCGACGGCCGGGTCCTCGAGCGCGACGTTCTCGATCTCGCCGAGGTCCACGCGGTGCCCGCGGATCTTGACCTCGTCGTCGGCGCGGCCGAGGTAGACGATCTCGCCCTCGTCGTCGAAGCGGCCGAGGTCGCCGGTGCGGTAGAGCCGGCCGTCACCGTTGGCCGGGGCGGCGGGGTGCGGGATGAACCGGTCGGCGGTCTTGTCCGGCAGGTTGACGTAGCCGAGCGCGACGCCGGGCCCGCCGATGCAGATCTCGCCGACCTCGCCGTAGGGAACCTCGCGGCAGGCGTCGTCGAGGATGACGATCGAGTAGGTGGGGACCGGGCGGCCGATCGTGACCGGGCGGCCCGGGAACATCTCGCCCCAGGTCGCGGTCACGGTGGCCTCGGTGGGCCCGTAGGTGTTGAGCATCCGGCGCCCCGGGCGGGCCCAGCGCTCGACCAGGCCCGCGTTGCAGGCCTCCCCGCCGACCATCAGCGTGCGCAGGTGCGGCAGCTCGCGCGGGATCGTGGCCAGCAGCGTCGGCACGCAGCAGAAGACGGTGACGCCGGTGTCGTGCAGGAAGTCGCCCAGCTCGGCGCCGATCCGCCGGGAGTCGGTGGGGCCGACGATCAGGGTGGCGCCGGCGGCGAACGTCGTCCAGATCTCCTCGACCGAGAAGTCGAACGAGATCGTCATGCCCTGGTAGACGCGGTCGTGGGGCGCTACGTCGTAGACCCGGGTGATCACGTCGACGAAGTTGCAGATGCTCGGGTGCGCGACCGCGACGCCCTTTGGCCGTCCGCTGGACCCGGAGGTGTAGATCACGTAGCAGAGCGGGGCCGGGTCCTGCGGGCCGGTGGGCTGCGGCAGCGGGTGGCGTGGCTGCGCGAGCACGTCCTCGACGGCCCGGTCGAGGAGCACCAGCCCGTCCTGCGCCAGTTCCTCGCCCAGGTCGGACGTGGTGACCAGCAGGTCGAGCTCGGCGTCGGAGCGGATGTAGTCGACGCGCTCCGGCGGCGCGGCCGGGTCGATCGGGACGAACGCGGCGCCGGCCTTGAGCGCGGCCAGCAGCACGGCGTAGGTGCGCCAGGACCGGTTGAGCAGGATCCCGACCCGCCCGCCGGGGCGCAGCCCGCGTGCGGCGAGGTGGCGCGCGAGCTGGTTCGCGCGCGCGTCGAGCTCCAGGTAGGTGAGCTCCAGCGCGCCGTCCTGCAGCGCGACGGCGTCCGGGCGGCGTGCGACCGAGGCCTCGAAGAACCGGTGCAGGCGGTCCGGGCGGGGCGCAGGCGGCCGGGGGGTCGCCCGGACCGGCCGGTGTGCCGGTCGCTGCGCCGACCGTGCACGGGGTGGGGACAGGACCACGGGCGTCAACGACTCCTCTCCGACCGACGCGGGACCCGGAGCGGAGGCCGTTGGGCCACCTGCGGACAGAACTCACCCCAATGGCGTCACCGGGGACCGTCAGGACGGGTCCCGGTGCGGGTACGCGGAGGGGGAGCAGCTCCGGTCACAACTCTGTGTCACGAATGTAATCGGCTCCCACACCGAAGCGTTACGGCGGTGCCGGTTCGGAGCAGTGAGCTGTGACGGAGCGTACTTCCCGGATCCGGGAGGAACCGGACGTCGGGGGCCGGACGTCAGAGGGTGTCGCGCTCAGGCGACGGCGGTCACCGCCAGGGTCCGGGTCAGGAAGCCGACCTGGGCCTGCGCGGAGCGCTCGAACATCTCGCCGGAGTAGATGTCGAAGTGCCCGCAGGACAGCTCGAGGACCTCCGAGCCGGCTCCGGCCTTCGCCGCGACCGCCCGGACCGCGGACGGCGGCGCGATGTTGTCCCGGTCGGCGACGACCAGGAAGATCGGCGCGCGCAGCTTCGACGCGGACGTCACGGGCCGGTTCAGCGGGATGATCACCGCTCCCCGGGCGCACATCTCGTTGCGGAACGTCGGCCCCATGATCGACCGGTAGCCGGTCTCGGCGCCGTCGGCGGTGATCGCGGCCAGCGACCCGGGCGGCCCGACGACCGGGATCCGGTGCGGCTCACGGCCGAGCAGCGCCCCGGCGAAGTCGAACAGTCCGTGCCCGGTGAGCTTGAGCAGCTGCCTGATCCCGGCGTAGCGGGCGATCTCGATCAGCGCGGCCAGCCCGTCCATCGCCGCGCCCTGCGAGATCACGGCCGCGACCTGCCCGTCCCTGGCCGCGACCGGCACCACGTGCCCGCCGGAGTAGGAGCTGCCCCAGAGCACGATCCGGTCCCGGTCCACGCCGTCCAGGCCGCGGGCGTGCGCGATCGCGGAGTGGTAGTCCTGCCGGTGGCGCAGGTGGTTGACCTCCTGGCGCAGGTCGCCGTCGCTGGTGCCGTAGCCGCGGTAGTCGAAGACCAGCACGTCGGCCCCGGCGGCGGCGAAGCGTTCGGCGAACGGGAGCAGGCCCGCGTCCCTGGTCGCGCCGAACCCGTGCCCCATCACCACGCACGGACGCCCGCGCGGCCCGGTGAGGGCCTCGGACTCCGCGGGCAGGTGCCAGGCGGCGCAGCGGACGCCGTGGCTGTCGAATCCGGTCTCGTGCGGGGTGGCGGTCATCGGCACTCCAACTGTTCGTCCCTGGTGTGGCGTCACATCTTGGCGCACACCGTGGACGAGGGTCAGCTGGTCGGGCCGAACTGCTCGACGCGGATCGACTCCGGCGCCACGCCGGCCTCGACCAGGAGCTCCGCCGCCGCGTCGGCGAACGCCGGGGACCCGCACACGTAGGCGGTCTCACCGCCGCGCACCAGGGGAGCGACGTCGTCGAGGGTCAACCGGCCCGCCGGGCGGGCGGCGCCGTCCGGGGCGACGCGGCTGTGCACGACCGTGACCTGCGGGCCGGACAGCTCGTCGCCGTAGAACAGCTCCTGCGGGGTGCGGACCGAGACCAGCATCCGGACCAGGTCGGGTCGGCCGAGCGCGCGGGCGTGGCGCAGCATCGCGGCCAGCGGCACCATTCCGGACCCGCCGCCGACGAGCAGGGCGGGGGAGGCGCCGTCCCAGGCGAACCAGCCGCCGACCGGCCCGCGGACCTCGAGCGTGTCGCCGGGGACGACGACGTCGTGCAGGAACTCCGAGACCTCGCCGTCGTCGAGGCGCTCCACGGTCAGCTCGATCCCCGCCGTGCCGTCCGGGGCGGAGGCGACGGAGTAGGAGCGCTGCGCGGTGTAGCCGTCCTCGGCGGTCAGGCGCAGCACGTAGTACTGCCCGGGCAGGTGGGCGCTGACGTCCTCACAGGCGAGCCGGAACGTCTTGACGTCCGGTGCCTCGTCCCGGACGTCGGTGACGGTGGCGAGCTGCCATCGCAGCGTCCTGCGCGACGTCGTGTCGACCGAACTCATCGCTCAGTCGCCCTGGAAG
Organism: Pseudonocardia sp. KRD291; assembly: GCF_019263595.1. Classification (GTDB taxonomy): domain Bacteria; phylum Actinomycetota; class Actinomycetes; order Mycobacteriales; family Pseudonocardiaceae; genus Pseudonocardia. The sequence continues at coordinate 6,372 of NZ_JADQDD010000167.1, forward strand.
CGCTGCTCGGACCAGGGGTCGCCGCGGTCGTGGTAGCCGTTGCGCTCCCAGAACCCGGGCTCGTCGTGGTCGGCCACGCGCAGCCCGGCGACCCATTTGACGCTCTTCCAGAAGTACAGGTGCGGCACCAGCAGCCGGGCCGGGCCGCCGTGCTCGCGGGTCAGCGGCGCACCCTGCGCGTCCCAGACCACCCAGGCCTTCCCGCCGGTGACGTCGGCCAGCGGGAGGTTCGTGGTGTACCCGCTGTGCGAGTGCGCGACGACGTGCGTGGCCTCCGGGCGCGGTCCGGCCTCGGCGAGCAGCGCGTCGACCGGGACGCCCTCGAACCGCATCCCGAACTTCGTCCAGGTGGTGACGCAGTGGATGTCGCCGTCCCAGCGCTGGGCGGGCAGGGACCGGATCTCGTCCCAGGTCCACTCGGTCGGCCGGTCTACCAGGCCCTCGACCGTGAACGTCCAGCGGGCGGTGTCCAGGTGCGGGGCCCGTTCGGCGGTGAGGACGGGCCACTGGTCGCCGACGTCGTACTGCCCGGGTGGCAGCCGCGGGTCGCGGGTGCGGCGTCCGACGAAGCCTCGGGTGACCGGTGACATGCCCGTCTCAATGCCGGTGACGTGCCCGATGTTCCCGCCGCGCGCCCGGCCCCCGCGAGAAGTCGATCACAGGTGAGATGACGTCAGTGGTTGTGCCGCCCGGCGCGAGGGCCAGGGTCGTCATCTCACCCGGGTTCGGGTCAGGTGGCCGGGACCGGGGCGGCCAGCCAGTCGGCCCAGGCCGCGGACAGCTCGTCGGGGTCGGCGCCGGTGTAGTCGTGGTGCGACACCGCGACCGGCATGCCGATCGCGGACCGCTCGTGGAAGCGGATCAGGGCGCCGTCGGTGCGCAGGCCCAGGAACCGGTCGGTGACGTAGTCGACCTCGCCGGCGAGGGTGCGCCCGGCCAGGTCGATCGTCACCCGGCCACCGGGTGCGTCCGGCCGGCCGAGGACGTCGCGGATCCGCTCCCAGACCTCGCCGGTCGCCTCGGCCTCGGCGTAGGTGGCGGCCCGGCCGGGGAAGTGCGTCAGGTACTCCCGCAGCGTCGCGAAGTACTGGTCCCAGCCGGCGCGGGTCATGGCGTCGAACTCGTCGCCCCAGCCCTCGACGCCGAGCGGCGGGTCGAGGACGCCGCTGTGGACCAGGCGCAGGACCGCGGTGCCGCCGTCGGCGGCCTCGACCAGGTACTCCAGCGCCATCGTCGCGTCCGGGCGCACCAGCAGCCGGTGCGGCGGCTCCCAGATCTCGACGGCCGGGTTCGCCGACGGGTCGGCGTCGGGCTCGGTGGGTACGGCCATGAACCAGGCGGCCTGCCCCTCCGGTGTCGCGACTGCCTGCCACACCTGTTCCGGCGTGGCGGGCAGTGCGATCGAGGTCCGGATGTCGAACTCGTGGCTCATCGGGTGTCCTCCCGGGACGTGGGGGTGGGGTCGGGCGGCGTGGGGTCGGGCCGGGTGAGGTCGGGACCGAGGGGTTCGGGGTCGGCGGCGACGGTCGGGTGCAGGCCGACGACGAGCCGGTGCGGACGGGCGCCCTCGGCCGTCCCGTCGTGGTGGCGGGCGACCAGGCCGGCGACGGCGTCGGCCAGCTCGCGGGTGAACTCGGCACGGTGTTCCGGGGAGGCGAAGCTGATCTCGCCGTCGACCGCGAACGTCGCGACCCGCCGGCCCGCCCGGTCGGCGCCGGTCAGCAGCGTCCCGACGTCGCGGACCAGCCGGGCCCCGAGCGCGAGCAGCCACTGCGCCGAGAGCCGGTCCGGGGCCCGGTCCGGGTCCGGCGCCAGCAGCGCCCAGGCCTGCGGCGACACGACGAACGCCCCGGCCACGGCCTGCATCACGCGTTCGGTCATGTTGCCCCGCCGCCGCTCCTGCACGAGCTCGACGAGCCCGTGCGCCTCGAGCGCGCGCAGGTGGTGGTTGACGTTCTGCCGGCTCAGCCCGAGCACCGGGGCCAGCGTGCTCGCCGAGCCGGGCTCGGCCAGCGTCCGCAGTATCCGGGCCCGCACCGGGTCCAGGGCGACGGCCGCGACCGCCGGATCCGAGATGACCACCGTCTGCTGCACGACGGAAAGGTCCCACCGAAACCATGACCTGTCAAGAAAGCAATGGCTTTCGGTCACCGGCCGGCTTGCTCGGCGGCCGGGCCACCCCGGCGGACGGCGAGGCGGTCGTAGGCGCGCAGCAGGGCCTGATGGGCGGGGCGCTCCACCGCCTTGGTCAGTGCCCAGCCCAGGATCACCGCGGTCACGATCATCGCGGCCGACTGCAGGGTCGGGCCGATGCCGAGGTCCTGCAGGCGTCGCATGACCACGTAGCCGAGGGTCTGGTGGACCAGGTAGACGCCGTAGGAGATCCCGGCCAGCCACCGACCGGCGGCGGCGACCGGTGCCGGCGCGAGCCGCCCGCAGCGGGGGAGCCGGGCCACGACGGCGACCACGGCGATGCCGGCGACCACGCCGACCGTGCTGAGCCAGTCCTCGTCCAGGCCGGTCGGGGTCAGGACGACGGTGTGCGCGAACTGCGCGCCCGCGCACACCACGAGCAGCGCGGCGGCGTGCAGGCCGCCCATCCGCCGGCCGGCCCAGAGCCAGATCCCGACCCCGGCGACGAACAGGTGCAGCCGGTGGAACCCGAACCCGTCGACGAGCATCCGGTAGGGCTCCGGCGGGCCGAACACGCGGTAGGGCCACTGCGCCAGCGGCACCAGCAGGGCCGTCCACATCACGATCCGCAGCCGGGCGCCGCGGCCCCAGCTCGTCGCGCTCAGCACGGCCGCGGCGGTGAACGCCATCAGCTGCAGCGGCAGCGTCCAGTACGAGCCGTCCAGGAACGGGAACCGGGACGGCTCCCAGTTGCCGAGCATCAGCCAGTTGAACACCAGGTCCCGCCGGCCCGGGGTCCACCACTCCGGCGGGCTCACGTAGCGCAGCAGCACCCACGCCACCGGGACCACCACCACGAACGCGGGCACCAGCCGGGCGACCCGGCCCCACCAGTAGCGCCGGGGCGAGTGCCGGCCCAGCGTGGCGCACGCGAAGTAGGCCGAGACGACCAGCAGCAGGCTGGCCCCGACCTGGTGCGGGAACACGAACCGGCGCGGGATCAGCTCCGGGTAGAGCACCGGGCCCAGGTAGGTGGCGTGGTAGAGCACCACCAGCATCACGAACCCGCCCCGCAGCAGGTCCCAGCCGGGCTCCCGCCGCCGCGCCGACACCGCCGACGGCCCCGCGGACGACGGGGACGCCGGGAGCTGCGCGCCCTCGTCGGCGGTCGGCGAACCCACAGCCGGCGACCGTACCCGCCCGTGATCACCTCGATCGTGACGGGCGGATACGCACCCGGCCCGAACGTGGATCACGAGCCGTGGGGGGTCGCTCCGCAGGCTCCCGTGGAACGGGCCGCCGTCAGCAGGGTGTCGTCAGCGGGGGTGTCGTCACGGCCTCCGTGACCCGGTCCGCGTCCGGGGTGCTGATCAGGAGCTCGTGGTAGCCCAGCAGGTCCCGGAACTCCGCACGCACGACCAGGCGCACCGCGGGCACCCGGCGCCGCACGCTGACGAACCGGCTGGTCGGCGTCCCGATGCCCCAGCGCCCCAGCTTGAGCACGCCGGTCACCAGCAGGCCGGCCCGCCCGATCCCGGTGACCGACGCCCGGGTGGGCCGGTCCACCCGCTCGGCCGAGTCGATCTCGGACCGCGGCACCACCAGCCGCGAACGGCCGCCGCAGAAGAGCTTCTCGAAGGCCGACAGCCGGATCGTGACGGAGTGGTCGTCGACGTGAACGGTTCCCATCGTGTGCCCCCTAGACTGTTCCTGTTACCGGTATTGATACCAGATATGGGAATGGTGGTCCAGGAGTTGTCCCCGGAGACCTCGCTCGCCGACCTGCTGCACCAACCGGTGCGATGGCGGCTCGTCCAGGCCCTGATCGGGCGTTCGCTGACCACCGGCGAGCTCGCCGAGCTGCTGCCCGACGTGCCCACGACCACGCTCTACCGGCACGTCGGCGTGCTGGTGAAGGCGGGCGTGCTGGTCGTGACCGACGAGCGCCGCGTGCGGGGGGCGGTGGAACGGACCTACTCGCTCGACACGTCGGCGGCCGACCCCGACAACGACGCGCCCGATCGCGACCGGCTGCGGACGATGTTCACCGTCTACCTGGCCGGGCTCGCCGGGGACTTCGACCGCTACCTCGCGCGCGACGACGTCGACCCCGTCCGCGACGGGGTATCGCTGCGGCAGGCAGCGATCTGGATCTCCGACGACGAGCTCCCGCAGCTGCAGGAGCGGCTGACCGAGGTGCTCGACCCGGTGGTCGCGCAGGGGCCGGGTCCCGGGCGGACCCGGCGCATCCTGTCCACGATCTTCGTCCCCGACCGGTGACGGCCCGGCTCCCGAGTTCGACGGCGGTATGTCGCCCGTAGGTGCTCAGGTGACCCGGTACGCGTCGTACTCCACCGCGTCGGCGGTCCGCACCGCGGCGCCGACGAGCACGCTGCGGTTGAGCCAGTCGTGCGCGGCCGCGGCGGTGCGGGCGGTGACCACGACCCGGAAGTAGTAGCTCGACGGGTCCGCGGGCTCACCGGCCAGCAGCGACGCCAGGACCGCGGGCGGCCCGGAGCGGAACCCGCGGGTCTCCAGCGAGACCAGCGCGCCGTCGTCGAGACGCAGCGTGTACCGGGTGTCGATCACCGCGGTGCCGTCGTCGAGAACCCTCTGCCAGTCCGCGCCGCCGGGCAGGACCTCGCCGTGCAGCCGCGGACCGGCGACCCCGCCGCCGACGATCGGGATCACCCGCTCCCGCCCGAACGGGGTCTCGCCCAGCTCGCGCGGGGGATCGAGCAGCACCCGGACGCGGGCCACGTGCTCCAGCCCGGGGACGGGCGGCTGCGGTGCCGTCATCCCCGTCAGCCCCGTCACGCCTGGCCCCGCTGCCCGGCGGCCACGTCCCGCTTGCGGATCTTGCCGGACGGCGTGCGGGGCAGCGCGCCGCTGAACACGACCGAGCGCGGCACCTTGTACCCGGCCAGCCGCTCGCGCAGGAACGCCAGCAGCGCGTCCGGATCGACCTCGGCGCCCGGCGACGGCACGACGACCGCGCGCCCGACCTCGCCCCACCGCTCGTCGGGCATCCCGACCACGGCGCACTCGGCGACGCCGGGGAAGTCGTGGATCGCGCTCTCCACCTCGGCCGGGTACACGTTCTCCCCGCCCGAGATGATCATGTCCTTGAGCCGGTCGACGATCCGGACGTAGCCGTCGTCGTCGACGGTCGCGACGTCGCCGGAGTGGAACCAGCCCTCGCCGTCGAGCACCTCGGCGGTGGCCTCGGGCCGCTGCCAGTAGCCGTCCATCACGTGCGGCCCGGCGACGAGCACCTCGCCGCGGGCGCCGGGGGCGACCGGGGTGCCGTCCGGTGCGGCCACCCGGACGTCGGTGAAGAAGTGCGGCACCCCGGCCGAGCCTGCCTTGCTCTGCGCGTGCGCCGCGTCGAGCAGCAGCACGCCGGGGGAGGCCTCGGTCATGCCGTAGCCCTGCAGGAACACCAGGTCGCGGGCCAGCCAGGTGCGGATCGTCGACGCCGGGACCGGTGCGCCGCCGCAGAGCAGGGTGCGCATGCTGGACAGGTCCGCGGCGCCGAACTCCGGGCGGGCGGCGACGGCGTCGTAGGTCGCGGGCACGCCGAACATCAGCGTGACCCCCTCGGTGGAGATCCGGCGCAGCACCGTGGCCGGGTCGAACGCGGAGCACAGCGCCAGCTCGCCCCCGCGCAACAGGACCGGCAGCGACACCATGCCCAGCGCCGCGGAGTGGAACAGCGGGGTGTAGACCAGCGCCTTCTCGTCCACCCGGATGTCGACGTCGAGCAGCACGTTGACCGAGTTCCAGGTCAGGTTGCCGTGGGTGAGCACCGCGCCCTTCGGACGTCCGGTGGTGCCGGAGGTGTAGAGGATCACCGCCGGGTCGTCGAGGGTCACCGGTTCGTCCACCGGTGGCTGCTCCGGTCCGGTGCCGGTGCTCGTTCCGCCTGCGCTTCTCTCGGCCACCAGTGCGGCATAGCGGACCGGGTCCACGACGGTCTCCGGTGCCAGCTCCGCCGCGGCGTCGGCGAACCCGTCGGCGACGACCAGCACGCGGGTGCCGGAGTCCTGCACCAGGTGGGCGAGCTCCGGGGTGGTGAGCCGGAAGTTCAGCGGCACGAACACGGCGCCGAGTGCCGCCGTCGCGAACAGCGTCTCCAGGAACGCCGGGTGGTTGGGACCCAGGTAGGCGACCCGGTCGCCGCGCTCGACGCCGAGTGCCCGCAGGCCGTGGGCGAGCCGGTCGCAGCGGGCCGCGGCCTCGGCGTAGGTGAACCGTTCGCCGTCGGGGCCGTCACCCGACCACGCCGGACGGTCCGCGCAGGTCCGGGCCCTGCGGTGCAGCCACGATCCCAGTCCCTGATCGCGCACGTGCTCAGCTCCGCTCGTAGGCGCCCAGGCCCGGGCGCAGGGTCTTGTCGTCGAGGAACTGGGTCAGGCCCTGTTCCCGGCCGCGCTCCGGGTCGTGCCCGGTCGTGGCGTCGAGCTTGGCGTAGAGGTACTCCTCGGCCTCGTCCCAGGACAGCGACTTCGCCTTCTTGAACCCGACCTTCGCCGCGCGCAGCACGTGGGTGTTCATCCCGGCGAGCTTGCGGGCCACCTCGACGGTCCGCTCGCGCAGGCGCTCCGCCGGGACCGACTCGTTGACCAGCCGCATCTCGGCGGCGCGGCGGCCGTCGAACGTCTCCCCGGTCATGATGAACCACAGGGCGTCCCGGGTCGGGACCGTCTCGGCCAGCGCGCGGCTGACCAGCCCGCCGGGCGGGATGCCCCAGTTCACCTCGGACAGGCCGAACGTCGCGTCGTCGGCCGCGATCGCCAGGTCGCAGCAGACCAGCGGCGTGAACGCGCCGCCGAAGCACCAGCCGTTGACCATCGCGATCGTCGGCTTCGAGAAGTGGATCAGGCGCCGCCACTGCCACTCGGCGGACTCCCGCCGCGCCCGGACCTCGACGTGCGGCGGGCCGGCGTCGACCTCACGGAAGTACTCCTGCAGGTCCATCCCGGCCGACCACGCGGCCCCGTCCCCGGTGAGCACGACGGCGCGCGCCCCGTCGTCGGACTCCAGGAGCTCCAGGGCCGCGATCATCTCCCGGTTCAGCGTCGGGCTCATCGCGTTGCGCTTCTCGGGACGGGCGAAGAACAGCCAGCCGATCCCGTCGTCGTCGATCTCGACGCGGACGGTCTCGAACTCGCCTGCGGTGCGGGGGGCGCTCATCGGTCGACCTCTTTCGTTATCAGGTTTCCTGATGATCGCAATCCCTGTCTCTTATACC
>NZ_JADQDD010000168.1 GCF_019263595.1 Pseudonocardia sp. KRD291
ACCGTCGAGGACGGTGCGGGTCGCGGCGAGGGCGAAGCCGCGGACCTGGGTGGCGGTGATGTGCGGCGGGATGGACAGCGCGTTCGGGTCGGTGCGCACGTCGACCAGCGACGGTCCGCGGTGGTCCAGGGCGTGCCGCACCGCGGAGCGGACGTCGGCCGGGTCCTGCACCACGGTCGCGTCGATGCCGGCGGCGCGGGCGATCCCGGCCAGGTCGGCGGGGCCGTGGTCGGTCTGGAACGACGGGTAGCCGGCCACCATCATCTCGAGGCGGATCATGCCCAGCGACCCGTTGTTGAACGCGACGACGGTCAGGTCCAGCTCGTGCTCGGCCGCGGTGAGCAGCTCGCCGAGCAGCATCGTCAGGCCGCCGTCGCCGGACAGGGACACGACCTGGCGACCGGGGTGCGAGCAGGCGGCGCCGATCGCGTGCGGCAGCGCGTTCGCCATCGTCCCGTGCCGGAACGAGCCGATGATCCGGCGCCGGCCGTTGGGCTGCAGGTAGCGCGCGGCCCACACGTTGCACATGCCGGTGTCGACGGTGGCGATCGCGTCGTCGGCCATCTCCTCGTCGAGCACCGCGGCGACGTGCTCGGGGTGCACCGGGCGCAGCGTCTGCACGTTCTGCGTGTACGCCGAGACGACCTTCTCCAGCGCGTCGGCGTGCCTGCGCAGCATCCGGTCCAGGAACGACCGGTCGGTCTTCTGCGCGATCCTCGGCAGAAGCGCGCGCAGGGTGGCGCCGACGTCGCCGTGCACGCCCAGGTCGAGCACGGTGCGCCGGCCCAGGTGGGCGGGGTCGCGGTCCACCTGCACGGTGCGGGCCTGCGGCAGGAACGTGTCGTAGGGGAAGTCGGTGCCGAGCAGGACCAGCAGGTCGGCGGAGTGCGTCGCCTCGTAGCAGGCGCCGTAGCCGAGCAGGCCGCTCATGCCGACGTCGTAGGGGTTGTCGTACTGGATCCACTCCTTGCCGCCGAGCGAGTGCCCGACCGGGGAGTGGACCTTCGCCGCCAGCTCCAGCACCTCGTCGCGGGCGTCCCGGATCCCGGCGCCGACGAACAGCGTGACGTTCCGCGCGGCGTCGATCCGCCGCGCCAGCTCATCGACGCGGTCGTCGGCGGGCACGACGGTCGCGGACGGGACGACGAGGTCGCTCGTCCCGGTCTCGGCGGCGGCCTGCTCCGCGCTGACGTCGCCGGGCAGGACCAGCACCGACACGCCGCCGCGGGCCAGGGCCGTCTGCATCGCGATCCGCTGCAGCCGGGGCATCTGCTCCGGGCGCGAGATCATCTCGCAGTAGACGGAGCACTCCAGGAACAGCCGCTCCGGGTGCGTCTCCTGGAAGTAGCTCGTGCCGATCTGCACCGACGGGATGTGCGAGGCGATAGCGAGCACCGGCGCGCCGGAGCGGTTGGCGTCGTAGAGGCCCTGCACCAGGTGCGTGTTGCCCGGTCCGCAGCTGCCGGCACAGACCGCGAGACGCCCGGTCAGCTGCGCCTCCGCGGCCGCGGCCAGCGCGGCGGCCTCCTCGTTGTGCACGTGCACCCAGGCGATCCGGCCGTCGCGCCGGATCGCGTCCGCGAGCGGGTTCAGGCTGTCCCCGACCAGGCCGTAGATGCGCTCGACCCCGGCCTGGTGCAACAGTTCGATCATCTGGTCGGCGACGCTGCGGCTCATGGTGTCCTCTCGCGGCGGTGGTGGGTCCGGACGGGGCCGGGCCCGGTCGGCCGCCTCCCCGGGTTCCTGCCGGGCAGGCGCTGCGCAGATCGGGTGCGAACGTCCGGCGGGGCCGATCATAGGATCGGCCCTCGACGACCGAGGGGGCGCGGTGGAACCGGGGAACGTGCTGTTCGACCGGTACCGCGTCGTGCGCCGGATCGCCGCCGGCGGGATGGGCACCGTGTTCGAGGCCCTCGACCTCGTGCTCGACCAGCCCGTCGCGCTCAAGCAGGTCCGGTACGCCGCACTGCCCGAGGCCGACGCCGAGGACACCCGGGCGCGGACGCTGCGCGAGGCCCGCACCGCCGCCCGGTTGCGCGGGAACCCGCACGTGGTCGCGATCTACGACGTGCAGGTCGCCGACGGCGACGTCTGGCTGGTCCTGGAGTACGTCCCCTCGCGCAGCCTCGCCGAGGTCACCGCAGGCCACGTCCGCCTCGACGTGCGGACCGCCGCCGGCATCGGCGCCGCGGTGGCCCGCGGGCTGGCCGCGGCGCACGCCGGCGGTGTCACCCACCGCGACGTCAAGCCCGGCAACATCCTGATCGCGACGGCCGACGGCACCGCGAAGCTGACCGACTTCGGCATCTCCCGCGCGGAGGGCGAGTCCACGCTGACCATGACCGGCGAGGTCTCCGGCACTCCCGCCTACATGGCCCGCGAGGTGGCCCGCGGCGAGGACGCGACGCCCGCCTCGGACGTGTTCTCGCTGGCCGCGACGCTGTACGCGGCGGTGGAGGGGACCGGGCCGTTCGGTCCGCAGTCGAACCCGCGGGCGATGGTCTACCGGGTCGCGAACGACCCGGTGCGGCCCCCGCAGGTGTGCGGCCCGCTGGAGCCGGTGCTGAGGGCGATGCTCGCCGACGAGCCGGACCGCCGTCCGGACGCCGCGACCGTCGCACGGTGGCTCGACGATCTCGCCGGACGCCCGGCCGAGCCGTCCGGGCACCCGGGGCCTCCCGCGCCGGTCCGCGGCCCGGGAGGCCCGCAGCAGTCCCCGCCGGCAGCGCCGCGGACCCCTCCGGGGCCCGGCCGCGTCCCGGCCGGAACCGGCGTCCCGGCGCCGCAGGCTCGTGCGGGGGCGGGTGTCGCGCCGCCGCCGGGTCCCGTCCGGCCCGATCCCGGGCCGCCCGGTCCGGACGGGTCCGTGCCGGTCGGCGCCCGGCGGCGCGGGCCGCTGCTGCTGGCCGGCGCGGTCGCGCTGGTCGCGGTGCTGGCCGTCGGGGCGTTCGCCGTGTTCGGCTCCGGCACGTCCGGTCCGGACGGCCCGGCCGCCGCGCCGGTGTCGCCGCGCGCGGTCTCCGGGGACCCGCGCCTGGCCGACCCGTGCCCGCTGCTCGACCAGGCCGTGCTGGGCGGTTTCGGGGCGGCGACGCCTGCCGTCGCCTCCACACTGTCCGGATGCCACACCGACGTCGTGCCGCCGGGCGGGCAGGTCGTGCGGGTGTCGGCGTACTTCACCGGCCGTCCCGACGTGCCGGGCGCCCCGCGCCAGGTCGGGGACCTGACCCAGGTGCGCGGTGGCCCGGCCTCGGACCCCGGCGGTCGCGGCCGCGCCTGCTCGCACACGGTCGGGCTGCCCGACGGCAACGCGGTCCGGTTCGACGTCGAGTCGTTCGACCCGGCCGTCGCGCCCTGCACCGTCGCCGACCGGGTCCTGGACGCGGCCACCGCCCGGCTGCAGCGTGACGGCGTCACCTACGACCCGGCCCGCAACCCGGCGAGCGGGCTGGCCGGCGCGGACGCCTGCGGGGCGCTCGACGAGGCGGCCCTGGTGCGTGCCGGGGTCGAGACCCGGGCGTTCCCCGGCTTCGCGAACTGGTCCTGCTCGTGGGGCACGGCGCAGATCTACGTGACCCTCGTGTTCGGTGCGACGACCACCGAGCGCGGCGTCGTCGGGTCGCCGGTGGCGCCGATCGCCGGCCGGGACGCGTTCTCCCGGCCCGACGGCGGCGGCTGCGCCGTCACCGTGCTGCGCGGGCCCGCCGCCGGGGGCCGCGTCGAGCTCGTCACCACCACCGTCGCGCTGGCCGGTGCCCCGCGCGAGCGGATGTGCGCGGCCGCGGCCGACCTCGCCTCGACCGCGCAGGGCCGGCTTCCGGCGGGCTGATCGTGGTGCGGTGCCGATCACACGACCGGCGGCGGTCGGTGGGGGATGGCCGTACGCCCGATCGTCCGTCCGGAGCAGCGACCGCGGAGGTCGATGCCGCTCCGAGATCGGTCCGGTACCCCTCCGTGACAAAGGACCGTTCGCCCGTTCACCCGCACGTCTGCACTGCGCCGAACGGCACGGGATCGACCGCGTTGCGTTCAGCGCCGGGTGTGGCTTTCCGGTACGTTTTCGCCACCTTCGACGAAGAGGTTCCACAATGATCGTTCTCGGTGTCATCCTGCTGCTGATCGGCTATTTCACCAGCATCTCCATCCTCTACTACATCGGCGGCATCCTGCTGATCATCGGTGTCGTCTTCCTGATCCTCGGCGCGGTCGGCAGGCCGGTGGGCGGCCGAAAAGCATGGTTCTGACCAGGTAGGCCCCGGGCCGGCGGATCCTCGCCGGCTGAGCGGGCCACCTGACGCCGCTGCACCGACGGGCCTCTCCGGGCGTTGCACCCGCAACCCCCGGAGAGGCCCGGTCGTCTTTTCCGGACACCCTCGTACATTGTTGACCCGACGCGACCGCCGAACATTCGACACGCTGTCGGGGTTTGCGCGGCGAATGTGCGGGATCAACGAATTCACGGCACCGTCACACCGAGTGTCGCCCGGGCCTGCGCGGGCGTCGCCGGCACCCGTCCGAGCTGGTCCAGCAGGCGCAGTGCCCCGTCGAGCAACTGGGCGTTCGAGGGCGTCGACGGCCCGGCGTAGTCCTCCAGCCCGACCCGGACGTGCCCGCCGCGCCGGATCGCCCGCTCGGCCAGCCCGCAGCCGACGACGTCGCCGCCGAGCACCGCGACCGACCACGGCAGCCCGGACGGCTCCAGCAGCTCCAGGTAGGCGTCCAGGGCGGCCTGCGTCGGCGGTAGCCCGAACTGCAGGTCGTCGGCGAAGTACAGCTTGACGATCGCCCCCGGCGGTACCCGGCCGTGCCGGAGCAACGTCAGCGCGGTGCGCAGGAAGCCCGGCTCGAAGATCGAGATGCTGGGCCCCGCGCCGAGCTCGGCGCTGCGGGCGAACATGTACTCGGTGTCGTCGATGCTGTTCTGGTAGGGACCGGCGGCCGCGGCCGCCGGGGTGTGCCCGTCGGCGGTGAGGCCGACGTTCACCGACCCCGGGTCGACCAGGCTCAGCCCGCCGAGCCCGCGGCGGGCCAGCTCCTCGACGTGCGCCCACCGCCGCTGCACCGGGATCCCCCGCGCTCCGGCGGCCATCGTCGGGTAGAGCAGCGCGTCCGGGAACCGCTCCAGCACCGGGGCCCACGCCTGCAGGTACGGCTCGACGGCGTGCACCCCGTCGGAGGTGAACATCGGCTCGTCGTTGTGGTTGTGCACGATCGCCGCGCCCGCCTCGATCCCCGCGCACGCGACGTCGGCGATCTCGGCGGGGGAGCGGGGGACGTGTGGGTTGCGCTCGCGCGGGGTCGCGCCGTTGACGGCCAGCTCCAGGATCACCGGTGAGTCCATGCGGCCAGCATCGTCCGGGGACCGGGGATCGCACCACCGCACGCACCACCGCGGCTATGACGTTCGGGTTTCTGCACCCCGCAGACCTTGCGTGCTCGGATTGTACGTGCTCGGATCACCTGCACGTATGTTCGTTCCGCAAGCTCCTCTCAACTGGAGGTAACCGCCATGGATCAGAACCTGTTCAACGACATCTGCCTGCAGCAGCTGAGGCTCTCGGGCGTGCACGAGGGGGAGACGATCGTCGTCCTGACCCGGGGCGCGGACCGGACCGAGTACGCCGACGCGTTCCTGTGGGCCGCGCAGCAGCTGGGCGCCGGTGCCTATCACCTGCGCCTGCCGCCGCCGGCGAGCGCGAGCGGCGCGTGGGCCGTCGGCGACTCCGGGCTCGGGTCGCTGCCCCTGGCGGTGGACGCGCTCAAGGCCGTCGACATGGTCGTGGACTGCACGTTCCTGCTGTTCTCCCCCGAGCAGTTCGCGATCCAGGACGCCGGCACCCGGATCCTGACCGCGGTCGAACCCCCGGAGCTGCTGGCCCGGTTGATGCCGACCCCCGAGCTGCGCGAGCGCGTCGAGATCGGGGCGGAGCTGCTGGCCAAGGCCTCGACGATGCGGATCACCAGTCCGCACGGCACCGACGTGACCTACCAGCTGGGCATGTACCCGACCATGTCGGAGTACGGCTACACCGACACTCCGGGCCGATGGGACCACTGGCCGGCGGCGTTCGTGTTCACCGGCGGTTCCGACGACGGCGTCGACGGGAAGATCGTCCTCGCCCCGGGAGACGTGCTGCTGCCGTTCAACACCTACGTCCAGACCCCCGTGGAGATCACCATCGAGCAGGGGTTCATCCGCGACATCCGCGGCGGCGCCGGGAGCAGTGGCCTGGACGCGGAGCTGCTCAGTTCCTACATCCGGTCGTTCGACGACCCGCGCGGCTACGGCATGAGCCACGTCGGCTGGGGCCTCGACGAGCGCGCGCACTGGCACGGGCTGACCCAGTTCGGCGGCGGCATGGGCATGGAGCTGCGCAGCTTCTACGGCAACGTGATGTTCTCGATCGGGCCGAACAACGAGCTGGGCGGGCCGAACGACACCGCGTGTCACTTCGACATCCCGATGCGCGGCAACTCGCTGCACCTCGACGACGAGCTGATCGTCGACGCCGGTGAGCTGACCGTCCCCGAGATGCGCCCGGTCGCGAAGCGATGACCGACCATCACATCGGGATGATCGTCCCGAGCTCGAACCTCACGATGGAGACCGAGCTGCCGCGGATGCTGCGCGCCCGCGAGGAGGCCGAACCCGGCGACCGGTTCGTCTTCCACGCGGCGCGGGCCCGGATGCAGCACGTGACCCCGGAGCAGCTGCGGGCGATGAACGCCCAGGCCGAGCGGGCGGCGACCGAGCTGGCCGACGCCCGCCCGGACGTCGTCGCCACCGCGTGTCTGGTCGCGATCATGGCCCAGGGGCCCGGCTACCACTGCACGGCCGAGGACTCGATCACCGCCGCGCTGCGCGGCGAGGGGTCGCAGGCGCCGGTCGTCTCCAGTGCCGGTGCGCTGCTCGCCGGGATCTCGGCGCTGGGCGCGAAGCGGGTCGCGATCATCACGCCGTACATGAAGCCGCTGACCGATGCCGTCGTCGCCTATCTGACCGACGCCGGCGTCGAGGTCGTGGACGCACTGTCGCTGGAGGTGCCCGACAACCTGGCCGTGGCCCGCCTCGACCCGGCCGACCTGCGCGAGCATTGGCGGAAGCTGGACCTGTCCCGGGCCGACGCGCTCGTGCTCAGTGCGTGCGTGCAGATGCCCTCGCTGGCCTCGATCCAGCCGGTCCAGGACGAGGTGGGCATCCCGGTGCTCTCGGCCGCCACGGCGACCACGTACCGGATCCTGCAGGAGCTGGGGCTGCCGCCGATCGTGCCCGGAGCGGGACAGCTCCTGGCCGAGGGCCGCGCTTGACACGACCTTGAAGAGCGCGTGACTCTGCGCTGAGCCACGACGAGGTGGCTGTGCGAGATCGGACGGAGCTGTCCATGGATGTGTCCTGCGCATTCCCGACCGCCCTGGACTCGGCGGACAACATCGCCGTGGCCGAGGAGATCGGGTACCACCGGGCCTGGATCTACGACACGCCCCAGCAGAGCCCGGACGTGTGGATGACCCTGGCCCTGGCCGCGGAGCGGACCGAGCGGATCGAGCTGGGCCCGGGGGTGCTGGTCCCGAGCCTGCGCCACCCGATGGTCAACGCGGCCGCGACGGCGACCCTCACCGCGCTCGCGCCCGGCCGGGTCGTGGTCTCCTTCGGCACCGGGTTCACCGGGCGGCGCGCGATGGGCTACGGCGCGATCACCTGGGCGTTCATGGAGTCCTACATCCGCACGTTCCAGGCCCTGCTGCGCGGCGAGACCGTCGAGTGGGAGGGCGCGCAGATGCAGATGCTGCACCCCGACGGGCACTCGCCCGCCCGACCGATCGAGGTGCCGGTGCTGGTCGGCGCGCTCGGTCCGAAGGGGAACAAGGTCGCCGGCGCGCTGGGCGACGGGCTCTACGCGACCCTGCAGGTCCCCGAGTTCATTCGCGAGCACTCGTGGGCGGCCTACCTCGCCTGGGGCACCGTGCTCGACGACGGGGAGGAGCCCGACTCCGAGCATGCGCGGGTCGCGGGCGGCCCGGGCTGGGCGCTGGCCTATCACGGGGCCTACGAGTTCGGCGGCCCGGACGCGGTGCGTGCACTGCCCGGCGGCACCGAATGGATGGAGGTCGTGGAGCGGACGCCGGCGTCGCAACGCCATCTGGCGGTCCACTCCGGTCACTGCGTCGAGCTCAACGAGGCCGACCGGGCGGCGTGGGACGCCGGCGGCCGCTCGATGCTGCGGGACGTGACGGTCAGCGGGACCCGCGGTGAGGTGCGCGGCCGGCTCGACGACCTGGCCGCCCAGGGCGTCACCGAGATCGTCTACCAGCCGTGCGGGCCGGATCCCCGCTCCGAGCTCGAGCGGTTCTTCGAGGCGGCGCACGCCTAGCGGTTCTGCCCGGAGAGGCCGGGGACGCCCGCACCCGCGTCGGGTTCTCAGGCGTCGGAGCGGCCGGACTCGCGGGAGCGCTCGCGCAGCAGGCGTCGTTGCTCGGCGGCGTCGCGGCGGCGGTCGCGTTCCTGGATCGCCGACCACCGTGCGGCCTTGGCGTCCGGCGTCGCCGGGGGCTCGACCCCGTACCAGGACCGGGTGGCGTCCCGGGCCGCAGCGGTGCGTTGCCGCGCCACCCGTGCTCGGCGCGAGCTGCCGACCGCGGTCTTCTTCGATTCGGGGCCGGTGCCGTCGGCCGACGCCATCTCGGGCTCGTCCGGGACCGGGTCGGGTTCGGCCAGGAACGCGGCCAGCTCCCGCTCGCGGGCGGCGGCCTGCGCCGCGCGCTCCCGTTCCGCGGCGGCGTCCCGCGCGGCGATGTCGCGCCGGTGTGCGTCGTCGAGCGCGGCGCGGGCGGCGGGGCTCAGCTCGACGAGCGGCGGGCCGCCGTCGTCGTCGAGACGGTCCAGATCCACCGCGTGCGCCACCCCACCAGCATGACCTGCGGGCCGGGGACACGCACGCCCCGGGTCGCCGGTCAGCGGTGGGGCGCGCGCCGGCGGACGTCCTCGCACGGGAAACGGTGCCGTCGCACGGGGCATATCGCGTGCGAGGGCACCGTTTCTGGTGCGAAGCGGCGTCTAGAGGGCCCGGAGCGCCTCGCGCAGCAGTGTCAGGGCCTGGGCCGGGTTGTCCCAGAAGACCATGTGCCCGGCGTCCGGGATCTCGACCAGCGTCGCGGCCGGGTTCGCCGCGCGGGCCTCGTCGGCGCCGGCGGCGGTCACGACCGGGGAGTCGGCGCCGTGGAGCAGCGTGGTCGGGGCCGGGACCGACGGCCAGGCTGCGAAGAAGTCCTCGCTCTCGAACCCGGCGTGCGTCTCGGCGATCGCGCGCTCGTCGCAGCTGGACAGCCACCGTGCCCGCAGCTCCTGCTCCCGGCGCGGCCAGCGCGGCCAGGCCTGCGCGACCTCGTCGGCGTCGGTGCCGCGGCGGGCCTGCTCGAGCTGGCGCAGGAACGCCTCCAGCGTCGTCGGGTAGGGCCCGCGGCCCGGCCCGCTCATCGGCGGGTCCACCAGGACCGTGCCGCGCAGTGCGTGGTGGACGGCGGTGACGGCGGCGATCCGGGCGCCCATCGAGTGCCCGAGCAGCAGCGCGTCGTCGCCGATCCCGAGCCCGTCGAGCACGGCCACGGTGTCGGCGGCGTAGTCGTCGAGGGCGTAGCGGCCCCCGGAGTCGGACAGGCCGCGCCCGCGCACGTCGAGCACGATCGGCCGGACCAGGTCGGTGAGCTCGCGGGCGACGAAGTCCATCGTGATCGCCGGGCTGGTGATGCCCGGCAGGATCAGCAGCGGGGCGCGGTCGCCGCCGTAGTCGAGGACGTGCAGCCGCAGGTCGCCGCGGCGGACCCAGCGGCTCGTCGCGGGCACGTCGGCGAGGTCGGCCAGCGCGTCCTGGCCCAGTGTGCGGGTAGCGGTCCGGGCGAGGGTCACTTCGATCCCTTCACGTAGGTCAGGGCGTCGTCGAGGTCGATCACGTCGCCGTACTTGGCCTCGATGTCGAACAGGTTCGCGTCGTGCGGGCCCTGCGCGCGGTCGCCCACGCACGCGCGCGGCACCAGTACCGGGTAGCCGGACTGCAGCGCGTCCACCACGGTCGCGCGCACGCAGCCGCTGGTGGTGGCCCCGCAGACGATCACGGTGTCGGCCCCGAGGGAGGCCAGGGTCGAGGCCAGGCCGGTCCCGAAGAACGCCGACGCGCCCTTCTTCATGATCACGTGGTCGGCGTCGGTGCGGGGCAGCCGCGGGTCGATGTCGACGGCGGGGGAGTCCACGGCCAGCGCGCGCATCCCGGGCGCCTTGTCCAGCCAGACGACGGTGTCCATCTCGGCCGGTGTGTAGCCGATCGTCGTGTAGACGACCGGCACCCCGGCCGGGCGCGCGGCCAGGACCAGCGACGCCGTCGCGGCGACGACGTCGGTCAGGTCGGCGCCGGTGGGGTAGGAGGGGTCGGTGAACCCGGTCGTCAGGTCCACGACCACGATCACCGGCCGCTCCCCGCGCCGGACCGGGGCGCCGAACCCCGCGCGGTCGTAGGTCTCGTCGGTCTCGGAGCCGTGCAGGCTCATGCGGAACTCCTGTCGAGCTGGTCCTGCAGGGTGGCCCTGCGTCGGGTCGCGCAGTCGTCGATGGCCTCGACGATGGTCTGGTAACCGGTGCAGCGACAGAGGTTGGAGGCGACGACCTCGCGGATCTCCTCCTTCGTCGCGTCCGGCTCCTCGGCGAGGTAACCCTCGGCGAGCATCAGGAAACCGGGCGTGCAGAAGCCGCACTGCAGGCCGTGATGCGCGGAGAAGCACCGCTGCAGGTCGTTCAGGGTGCCGTCGGGTTCGGCGAGCGACTCCACGGTCCGGATCGGTGAGCCCTCCACCTGGGCGGCGAACACCAGGCAGGCGCGCACCGGTGCGTCGTCGACGAGCACGGTGCACGCCCCGCACACGCCGTGCTCGCAGCCGACGTGGGTCCCGGTCAACCCGAGGTCGTGGCGCAGCACGTCGACCAGGGTGCGCCGGGGCGAGATGGCCAGGTCGTGCCGCTCGCCGTTGACGGTCAGCTCGATCAGCTGCAGGTCAGACATGGACGCCCTCCAGTGCCCGGAACAGGGCCTCGCGCGGGATCGGGGTGTCGTCGAGCTCGACGCCGGTGCGGCGCAGCGCGTCGTTCACCGCGTTCAGGACGGCGGCCGGCGCGCCGATCGTGCCGCCCTCGCCTGCGCCCTTGGCCCCGCTCTCGGTGAACGCGCACGGTGTTTCCAGGTGCTCGATCCGCACGTCCGGGATCTCCGCGGCGGTCGGGACCTTGTACTCCATGAAGCTCGGGGCCAGCGGGTTGCCGGTCTCGTCGTAGGTGACCTGCTCGAACAGCGCGCCGGCGATGCCCTGCGCGATGCCGCCACGGGCCTGGCCCTCGACGACCTGCGGGTTGATCGCCACGCCGCAGTCCTCGACGCAGACGTAGCGCAGGATCCGGGTTCCGCCGGTGCCCGGGTCCAGCTCGACGACCACGCCGTGGGTGGCGTTGGAGAACGTGCCGTCCCCTCCGACGTCGAAGCTCGCGGTGGCGGCCAGCCCCGGCCCGACGCCCTTGGGCAGCAGGTGCGCGCGCAGGTAGGCGACGTCGGCGAGCTCGGCGAAGCTCTTCCGCCGGCCGGAGCCGCGCTCGCGGACCCCGCCCGCGCCGTCCAGCTCGACCGAGTCCAGGTCGGTCTCCAGCAGGTGCGCGGCGATCTCGCGGAGCGCCTCACCCAGCTTCACCGACGCGGCCGCGACCGCGCTGCCGCCGATCGTGATCGAGCGCGAGGCGAACGAGCCCCAGCCGTAGGTGATCCGGTCGGTGTCGCCCTGCACGATCTTGACCCGGTCGTAGGGGAGGCCGAGCCGGTCGGCCACGATCTGCGCCATCGTCGTCTCGTGCGACTGGCCGTGCGAGAGCGTGCCGGTGGTGACCGCGACCGTCCCGTCGAGGTCCATCCGGATCTCGGAGATGTCGAAGCCGGGCACGACGGCCATCTTGCGCTGGGCGAACGCGCCGGACCCGTATCCGGTCCGCTCGGAGAAACAGGCGAACCCGATGCCGACGACCCGTCGCTCGTCACCCCGGAGGGAGAACCAGCCCTCGTCGCGCAGCACCTGCTCGCACAGGTCGAGCGACTCGCGGTAGGAGCCCGGGTCGTAGGTGATGTTGTTGACGCCGGTGTAGGGGAACACCGTGATCAGGTTCCGGCGGCGCAGCTCGAGGGCGTCCATGCCGAGCGCGCGGGCCGCCTTCTCGAACACCCGCTCCATCACCATCACGTACTGCGGCCTGCTCACCCCGCGGTACGGCGCGGTCGGTGCCTTGTTCGTGGTCACCCCGCGGCCGCGGACCCGGTAGGCCGGGACGGTGTAGACGCTCGGCATCTCGGCCGAGGCCATCAGCGGCTCGATCCCGGCCGTGAACGGGTAGCAGGAGTAGGCGCCCATGTCGCAGACCACGTCGGCGTCGAGGGCCAGGATCTCGCCGTCCTCCGAGAACGCGGCGCGCACGTCGTAGCGCTGCTCGCGGGCCAGGAACGACGCGGTCAGCGCATCGCGGCGGTCCTCGATCCACTTGACCGGACGGCGCAGGCGCAGCGCGGCGGCCGCGGCGGCGATCTCCTCGCGCCCGACGACGCACTTCTGCCCGAACCCGCCGCCCATGTCCCCCGTGGTGACCCGGACCTGCTTCTCGTTTAGGCCGACGCAGCGGGCCAGCACCGTGCGGACCTGGTGCGGGACCTGCGAGCAGGTCTGCACCTGCAGCTGCTCGTCGCGGTCGTCCCAGGCGGCGACGGCGCCGCGGGTCTCCAGCGGCAGCGCGTTCTGGCGTCCGGTGCGGGTGTGCACCTCGACGACGGTGTGCGCGCCGGCGAAGCGCTCGTCGATGCCCTCGGTGGCGAACAGCGACACGTCGACCAGGGTGTTCGCGGCCGCCTCGTCGTGCACCAGCGGCGCGCCGTCGGCCAGCGCCGCGGTGTCCGAGACGACCGGGTCGCGCGGCTCGTACTCGACGACCGCCTCCTCGACCCCGTCCTCCACGGTGTACGGGTCGCGGGCGATCACGATCGCGACCGGCTCGCCGACGTAGCGGACGCGGTCGCGGGCCAGCACCGGCATCGACGTCGGCACGAACTCGTGCGCGGGCCGATCCAGCAGCGCCGTGATGTCGCCGAGGTCCAGGTCGGCCGCGGTGTAGGCGGCGACGACGCCGGGGACCTCGCGCACCGCCGTGAGGTCCACCGACACGACGTCGGCGTGCGCCTCCGTGCTGCGGACGAACTGGGCGTGCAGCATCCCCGGCAACGTCACGTCGTCGACGAACCGCCCGCGCCCGGCCAGCAGCCGCGGATCCTCCCGCCGTGGCACCGACGCCCCGACCCA
>NZ_JADQDD010000169.1 GCF_019263595.1 Pseudonocardia sp. KRD291
ACAGGTTCTTCCCTGTGCGAGGACACCGTTTCCCGTGCGAGGTGGGCCGTCAGCGGCGGGTGCGGACCCAGGCGGCGAGCTCGACGACGGTGTGGCGGCGGCCGTAGGCGACCAGCGCGGCGATCACACCGATGAGGGCGGGCAGGACCGCCAACGCGGCTCCCATGAAGACGACCGTGACGATCACCGCGCCGATCATCAGCGCGACGGTGCACAGGGCGGCGAGCCCGGTCAGGCGCGGGACCAGCAGGCCGATCGCGCCGGCGATCTCCAGCAGGCCGATGATCAAGGTGCCGGTCGCGCTGAAGCCGATCGCCGCGAACCCCTCCACCGCCATCGGGTCCAGGGTGACCTTCGGGACGGAGGCGAACAGCAGCGAGGCGGCGACGAGGATCTGGCCGACCCACAGGGCGACCGACGCCGCCCGGCCGGGCCGGCGGGCGGCGGTGGACGAGGTGCTGGCGATGGCGGTCATGGCGTCTCCCGGTGCTCGGATGCGGTGCGTCTGCCAGTAGGACGGACGCCGCCCGGGAAACTCATCGGTCAGGTCGTGGCGGGGGCCGGCCCGGTCAGGTCGCGCTCGATCTGCTCCAGGCTGCGGCCCTTGGTCTCGGGCAGGAGCTTGGTCGCGAACAGGTAGGCCAGCGCCGTCATCACGGCGAAGAACAGGAAGTTGTACCCCGCGCCGAAGATGTCGAGCAGGCTCGGGAACAGCAGCGCGACGATCATGTTGAACAGCCAGTTGAACGTGACGCAGATGCCCACCGCGCCGGCGCGGACCCGCAGCGGGAACAGCTCCGGCAGCAGCACCCACTGCACCGGGCCCCAGGAGATCGAGAACGACGCGATGTAGACGATGATCCCGGCCAGTGTCAGCCCGAGCAGCAGCGGACCCTGGCTCAGCCCGACCAGGTTCGTGATCGTCAGCAGGATCATCGCCGCGCACATGCCCACCGCGCCCCAGCGCAGCAGCGGCCGCCGCCCGGCCTTGTCGATCAGGAACATGCCGGGGATCGTCATCAGCATGTTCACCGCGCCGATCCCGACGTTGGCCAGGATCGCGTTCTTGTCGCCGAAGCCGACGTTGGTGAGCAGCGTCGGGGCGTAGTAGATGATCGTGTTGATCCCGACGAAGTTCTGGAAGAACACCAGCAGCATGCCGACGATGAAGATCGGCCGCAGACGTCCGCGGGTGAGCGAGCCCAGCTTCACCTTCTCGGTGTTCTCGGCCTCCGAGCGCACGCTCTCGTGGATCTCGGCCAGCTCCTCGCGGGCGGCCTCCTCGCTGCCGCGCAGCTTCACCAGGACCCGCTTCGCGTCCTCCTCGCCGCCGGACTTGTGCCCGGCCAGCCAGCGCGGGCTCTCCGGCTGGGTGTAGATCCCGATCGCGAGGACGACCGCCGGGATCACGCCGATGCCGATCATCCAGCGCCAGGCGCGGGCGTCGGCGAACGCGAAGTCGGTGACGTAGGCCAGGAAGATGCCGACCGTGACGAGCAGCTGCATCAGCGACGTCAGCCGCCCGCGGATCTCCTTCGGCGCGAGCTCGGAGAGATACATCGGCACGACGACCGAGATGATCCCGACCCCGATGCCCATCACGAACCGGAACCCGACGAGCAGCGCGGCGTTCACCGCGAGCGCGGACCCGAGCGTGCCGATCACGAACACGATCCCGCCGGCCAGGATCAGCATCCGGCGCCCGAGGGTGTCCGCCAGCCGGCCCGACAGCCCCGCCCCGAGCATCGCGCCGACCAGCAACCCGGACACGACCATGCCCTGGACCAGCGGTGAGAGCGGGATGTCGTCCGGGATGTAGAGCAGGGCGCCGGAGATGACGCCCGTGTCGTAGCCCCAGAGGATCCCGCCGAGGGCCCCGAAGAACCAGATCCAGATGTTGCGCCCGCGTGCTGGTGCGCCGCTGCCCGCCATGCTGCCCCCCGCCGTCCGGTCCGCCGCCGTGCCGACCGCTGTGGGGGAGATCCTCTGCCCGACCGTTGCGTCCGGCAACTCGGCCGGTGGGCGGTGTGGTCGCGGGGCCGCCCCGAGCCGCCGTGTCAGGCACCCCGATACCGCGTTGACACCCTCTGGCTCGTCGGCTAATTTTCTGGCCGTGCGGTCAGAAAATGAGTCGGACGGCCAGAAGTCGCCGTCGTTCATCGAGCAGGCGCGTCGACGGCAGATCGTCGCCGCGGCGATCGACACCGTTGCCGCGCAGGGGTTCGGTGCGGCGTCGCTGGCCGCCATCGCACGCACCGCGGGCGTCTCCAAGGGCGTCATCTCCTATCACTTCTCCGGAAAGGAGGAGCTGATGGAGGCGTGCGTGGAGAAGTTCTACCTCGGGATCTCGGAGCGGGTGGTGCCGAAGCTGGAGGGACTGGCACCGCTGGACCTGGTCCGCGAGCACATCCTGGGGGTCGCTCAGGAGGGGATGACCAACCGGGACGAGATGCTCGCCGTCACCGAGATCGTCACGCATCTGCGCACGAAGGACGGCGCGCTGCGCTACAGCATCGCCGACAACGAGCTGCTCTACCAGGGACTCGAGCACATGTACGCCTACGGACGTTCCGAGGGCGCGATGCGGGAGTTCGACCACCGGGTGATGGCCGTGACCGTGCAGGCCGCACTCGACTCGATGTTCGTCTACTGGATCGCGCATCCGGAGACGGACCTGATGGCACATGCCGAGCAGCTGGCCGACCTGGTCATCGCTGCGGTACGGAATCCGGGGGGATCCACATGACAGCCACCGCACCACGACCGGCGCCGCTCGCACCCGCGTCCGGCCCGCCACCCGCGGCAGCCGCTCCGCCGGGCCGCCTGGCCTGGCTGGACAACGTCCGGGTCTGGCTGACCGCGCTGGTGCTGGCCCACCACGCCGCCCTGACCTACTCCGACCTGCCGATCTGGCCGTACTGGGAACAGCCCACCGACGGCAGCTCGGCCGGTCTGCTCGCCCTGGTCGCGACGAACCAGATGTGGTTCATGGGGCTGTTCTTCCTGATCTCCGGATTCTTCGTACCGGGCGGGGTGGACCGGCACGGGGTCGCCGGCTTCGTCCGTGGGCGGCTGATGCGGCTCGGGGTGCCGTTCCTGCTGTTCCTGGTCGTGCTCTCGCCGATCTATCGCTACCCGGGCTGGCTGGCCCACGGCCGGCCGCAGGGGCAGGGCCTGCTGACCTATCTCGTCACGAACTTCGACCCGGGCCCGCTGTGGTTCGTCGCCGTTCTGCTGATCTTCTCGCTCGCCTACGCCGCGGTCCGCGCCGTACGCGGCGGGCGGGCCGCCGAGGCCCGTCCGGGGCGGACACCCGGCGTGCTGGTGGTGCTCGGACTCGGCGTCGCGCTCGGCCTGGCGAGCTGGGTGTGGCGGATCTGGACCCCGGAGGGGACGTACTGGGCCGCGGTCGGCCTGCCGTCCCCGGCCTACCTGCCGCAGTACGGCGCGTGCTTCGTCCTCGGGGTACTGGCCGCTCGCCGGCAGTGGCTGCAGACGCTGCGCGTGCGCACCGCGTGGGCGGCCCTGCCGGTGCTGCTGGTCTCGCTCGTCGCCTCGCTGGGTACGGGGATCGTGCTCGGTGCGGCCACGACGGGCGGCGGCACGCCGGAGTCGCTGGTGACCGCGGTCGCGGGTTCGCTGTTCGCCGCGAGCGCGATGGTGGTCGGCCTGGTGGTGTTCCGGACCCTGCTCGACCGGTCCGGGCCCGCGTGGCGGTTCCTGTCGGCGCAGGCGTTCGCGGTCTTCGTCATCCACGCGCCGGTGCTGGTGTGGCTCGGCGTCGCGCTCGGCGGGTTCACCGCGCCGGCCGTGGTGAAGGCGCTGGTACTGCTGGTCGCCGGGGTGGTCGCCTGCTGGTCACTGGCCTGGGCGCTGCGCCGGATCCCGGGTGCCACCCGGGTGTTCTGACCGGTACCGGTGGGTCGGGCGGACGGTCGAGGGGTCCGTCCACCCGGCTCTCCGGCGGTCGGTCCGGGACCGGCCTCGGACGCCCGGGCCCGGCACGGTCAGGACGCCAGTCTCTGACGTGCCCGCTCGGCCCCCGCGCCCACAACGCGCCGGCCGAGCGCCGCGGCCAGGCCGGACGCCGGCATGTCGCCGTAGACGCTCTCGCTGGCCGCGACCGTGTAGGTCTCGTGCCAGATCCCGACCGCACCCGGCGCCGTGCGCGCCTTGCGGAAGAACGCCGACCAGGCCGGGCGGTGGGCCCGCGCCGGATCGGACGCGTAGCCGTAGAGCGACTCGGTGTCGCGCCAGTACTGGATGACCAGCGGGCCGTCCGGGCCGATCGCGAGGCGGTAGCCGAGCATTCCGGAGTCCGGGTCCCGGGACAGCTCGCGCAGCATCCTCGGCATCGCCGCGAACACCGGGGCCCAGGCGTCGACGCGCCAGGGCTTGTTCACCCGCATCCCGATCAGGAACACGACGATCTCACCTGCGGTCTTGTCGTGGGTCGTGCGCTCGACGGTCATGGACGCTCCTCCGATGACGGGTATCCGGGCGATTGTGGATACCCAGGCTATCCACAAAGCGGATACTCGCGCTACCCGTAATCGGTGGTCAGCCCGCGAGCCATGCCCGCACCTCGTCGGAGTCGGCGCCGAGCGTCGGGGGTGAGCGCCGGTAGGTCGCCGGCGTCGCCGAGTACTCGACGGGGTTGCGGACGGTCGGGGTCGCGGCGTCGTCGCCGGCGCGCACGACCGGGTCCAGGCCGAGCTCCTCGGCCAGCGCGACGCCCTGGCTGATCGAGTTGATCGGCCCGCACGGCACCCCGGCGGCGGTGATCGCGTCGAACCACTCCTTCGCGGTGCGGGTGGCCAGCCGGGCGAGCAGCCGCTCCCGGATCTCGACGCGGTTCTCCAGCCGTCCGCCCATGGTCAGGAAGCGGGGGTCCTCGGCCATCGCCGGGTCGCCGAGCACGGTGCACAGCTTGCGGAACTGGCCGTCGTTGGCCGCGATGACGATCAGCTCGCCGTCCGCGGTCGGCATCGGCTCGTAGGGGAAGACGCTGGGGTGCGCGTTGCCCATCCGGGTCGGCACCACCCCGGCCGCGACGAACGCCTCGGTCTGGTTGACCAGGCAGGACATCGCGGTGGAGAGCAGGTTCGTCTCCAGCAGCTGGCCCTGGCCGGTGTCGTCGCGGTGGCGCAGCGCGGCGACGACCGCGACCGCCGCGTGCAGGCCGGTGAGCACGTCGAACATCGCGGCGCCGACCCGGAACGGCTTGCCGTCGGCGTCGCCGGTCAGGCTCATCAGCCCGGACGTCGCCTGGGCCAGCAGGTCGTAGCCGGGCAGGTGCGCGCCGCCGCGGGTGCCGAAGCCGCTGATCGAGCAGTAGACGACGCCCGGGTTGGCGGCCGAGACGGACGGGTGGTCGAGCCCGAACTTCGTCATCCCGCCCGGCTTCATGTTCTCGATCAGCACGTCGGCCCGGGCGGCGAGGTCCTGCGCGACGTCGCGGTCGCCGGGGTCGGCGAGGTCCAGGACGATCGAGCGCTTGTTCCGGTTGATCGACAGGTAGTACGTCGCCACGTCGTCGAGCACGGGCGGGCGCCAGGTTCGGGTGTCGTCACCGCCGGGGCTCTCGACCTTGATCACGGTGGCGCCGAGGTCGGCGAGCACCATCGTCGCGTAGGGCCCGGCCAGGACCCGGGAGAAGTCGGCGACGAGCACGCCGTCGAGCGGGCCGCCGTTGGGGGTGTCGCCGAGACCGGCTGCGGGGGAGTCGTTCTGCACGGTGCCGACGCTAGCCCGGCCGGCCGGGTTCCGGGCAGGCGCGATCATCGTCCCGGGCGCGGCCCCGGCCCTCGCGCGCGGATACCGCTGTCGGGCAACGGGATCCGCGCACGGCCTCGGCGTTCCCGTGGGTCGGTCAGGGCCCGCTCACGGCGTCGGCCAACGCCCGCGACCCGAGCAGCGTCAGCGTCGCCTCCGGCGTCAGCGGGTGGAACGGCCCGCCCCGGACGTCGCGGTAGGCCCGTTCCAGCGGGGAGCTGCGGTGGAACGCGACGCCCCCGGCGACCTCGAGTGCCGCGTCCACGACGGCACGGGCCTCCACGACGGCGTGCCGCTTCGCGGCCATCACCGTCGCGAGGGTGGCCTCGTCGGCCGGGGGGTCCTCGCCGACCTCGGCCACCGCGGAGTGCAGCGCCCACCGGGCCACGCGCAGGCGGGCCGTCATCTCGCCGAGCAGGCGGACCGCCCCCGGTGCCGGATCGGCCCGGCCGGACAGCAGGCGCGCCGCCTCGGTGCAGGCGCCGCGGGCCACGCCCAGGTACGCCGCTCCGCCGACCGGCGCGAAGTGGATCGCGGCGACCAGCAACGGACCCGCCAGCACGCCGTACGGCCGGGTGCCCACGACCTTGTCCGAGGCCAGGAACACGCCGTCGAACACGACGTCGTGGCTGGCGGTGCCGCGCATGCCCAGCGTGTCCCAGGTCTCGACGATCCGGACGCCGGGCGCCGACAGCGGCACCCCCGCGTGCAGCACGACCGCGTCCGGTCCCGGTGGCCCCAGCACGGCGGAGGTTGACAGGACACCGGCGACCGGGGCCTGGCTGCAGAACCCCTTGCGACCGTCGAGGCGGTAGCCGCCCTCGACCTCGACCGCGGTCGTGGTCGGACACACCCAGTCCGAGCCGCCGCTGGTTGCCATCACGAGCCCCTCCTCGGCCACCCGGCGCAGTACCCCCTCGGCGTCCGCGGCCCCCTTCCGGTGGCGCCACCGCTGCACGAGCGTCAGGTAGAGGTGCATCGCGGCCGCGAGAGCCGACGGGCCGGACAGGCTGCCGAGCTCCTCCTCGGCCAGCAGCACCTGGCGGGTACTGGCACCGAGCCCGCCGAGCTCGGTCGGGACGGGCATCCGCAGGTACCCGCACCTCGTCATTTCTGCGTATGCCTCGTGTACGAAGGTGGCGTCGCGGTCGTGCGCCGCGTCGAATCGGGCCGCGACCCGCCCCACCTGCCTGGCCAGGGAGAACGCGTCGTCGTCGGTCAGGGTCCTGTACTGCTGCATCGTCGTCATGGGACCGAGCGTGGGCCCGGTCGGGGGCCGCCGATAGTTCTCAATCTGCACCGCGGGAGAGCACACTGCCTGCCATGTCCCGGTACGGGCAGTTCTGTCCGATCACCCGCTCGCTCGAGGTACTCGGCGACCGGTGGACGCTGCTGGTCGTGCGCGACCTGCTGGTCGGGGCGACCCGGTTCAACGAGCTGTCCCGCGGCCTGCCCGGGATGTCGCGCGGGCTGCTGTCCAAGCGGCTCGTCCAGCTCGAACGGGACGGGCTGGTGACCCACGCCGACGGCGGATACCACCCGACCGCTGCGTGCGAGGAGCTGCGTCCGCTGATCTTCGGCCTGGCCGAGTGGGGTGCCCGCTGGGCCTTCGGCGACCCCCGGCCGGACGAGCTGGACCCGACCGTCCTGATGTGGTGGATCCGGGGCGGTATCGACGCGTCGGCGTTCGGCGGCCGCCGGGTGGTGCTGCACGTGCACGTCCCGGACGGGCGCCGGTGCCGGTACTGGTTCGTCGTCGAGCGCCACGACGTGTCGCTGTGCTTCACCGACCCCGGGTACGAGGTCGACGTGACGATCGAGTCGCCGCTGGGGGTGCTCTACCAGGTGTGGGAGGGCGTGTTCGAACTGGCTGCCGCGGCGCGGGACGGGCGGCTGAGCCTGTCCGGCCGGCGGGAGGTGCTGCGGGCCCTGCCCCTCGCGCTGCGGCTCAGCCCGGTCGCGCCGCACGTGCGGCGGGCCCGGGCCGGGCTCGGTTGACCGTCAGCCGTCGGTGACCGCCCGGTGCGCCCGCGGGAGCCAGCCCAGGCCGGCCGAGGTGTCGCCGCGCGGGGCGTACTCGCCCGCGACCCACCCGTCGTAGCCGACGTCGTGCAGGGCCCGCAGGTGCGCGGCGAACGGGATCTGCCCGGTGCCCGGCTCGTGACGGCCGGGGTGGTCGGCGACCTGGACGTGACCGATCCGGTCCCCGAAGGCCTCCAGGACGGCGGCGACGTCGTCGCCGTTGGCGGTGAGGTGGAACAGGTCGGCCAGCAGCAGCGGCTCGGGCGCCCCGGCGGCGAAGACCCGGTCGGCGACGGCGAGGGCGTCCGTCGCGGTGCGCAGCGGGTAGGCGGACAAGCCGCTGAGCGGCTCCAGCCAGACGCGGGCGCCGAACACCGCCAGGGTCTCGGCGACCCGGGCCAGGTTGGCGAGCGCCACCTCGTCCTGCCGGGCGGGGTCGACGCCGTCGATCCGGTTGCCGTACAAGGCGTTGCAGCCGTGCACCCGCAGCCGTGCCCCGATGCCGGCGGCGACCGCGAGACCGTCGGCGAGCTCGGCCTCCCGGCCGGGGACCGAGATCAGCCCGCGGTCCCCGGCGGCCATGTCCCCGGCCGGCAGGTTCAGCCCGATCAGCGCGACACCGGCGTCGGTGACGGCGGAGACGAACGCCTCGACGTCGGCGTCGACCGGGACCGAGTGCTCGAACGGCCACCAGAACTCGACGGCGTCGAAGCCGGCCGCGCGCGCCGCCGCGGGCCGCGCCAGGAGCGGGACCTCGGTGAACAGCATCGAGCAGTTGGCCACCCACCGATGGGCCGCGGTTCCGTACGGATCTGCGTCGCCGGTCACGGGCGGCATTCTGCCGGGTCGGTGACCCGTGGCAGGAAGTTGCCGGAGGGTGTCGTTCCTGCCGGTTCCGGCCGGAGAACGGCCCCGCGACGATCGGGGACATGACACAGCACACCGCCGCCACCCCGATCCTGCGCCGCATCCGCCACGAGCTCGCCGAACTGGGCCGGGCGCACGAGGTGATGTGGGACCACCTGAGCCGCCTCGACCCGGACCCGAGCCCGTACCTGCACTGGGAGCCGACCGCGTACGGCTGGCGGCTCTACGGGAGCCTGCCGCCGCCCGACCCCGCCGACGCCGGACGGGAGACCGGCTAGATGTGCTGCCCGGGTTCGCCGTCGAGATAGACCCAGCGCCCGTCCTCGCGGACGAACCGGCTGCGCTCCTGCTGCACGCCGGTCTGCGAGCGCTCACGGTGGTGCGCCCGGAACTCCACGACGCCCTCGCGGTCGAACACCGCGCCGCCGGAGCGGTCCAGGATCTCCAGCCGCACCCATCGCCGGGCCGGGTCCAGGTCGAGGGTCCGCGGACGGGTGTCGGGATGCCAGGTGCGGAGCAGGTACTCGGCGTCGCCGCGGGCGAACGCGGTGAACCGCGAGCGCATCAGCGCCTCCGCGGTCGGCGGTGCGGTGTCGGCGGTGCTGTCGGGGCTGTCGGTGCTGTCAGGGCTGTCAGGGCTGCCGGGTCCGAGGTAACGCCCGCAGCACGCCTCGAACGGTTCGGGCAGCCCGCAGGGGCAGGGCCGGGGAGTCATCACGGCCGAGTATGCACCGGTGTGACCTCGCTTGCCGCGACCGCGCGACCGGTTGACCCCCCGCGACCGGCTGTGATCGAGTCCGTGTCGGCCCTGTTCGAGACGGGCCGAGGTCGCCGACGCGCCCCACCGGTGCGGATCCGGCAGGCACGGATCCGTCAGGAGGGGCAGTGGTGGACGCAGGCCCGCTGGACGGGTTCTACGACGTGCTGCACGCCCGGCGCGACGTCCGCACCGGTTTCCTGCCCGACGTCGAGGTCGACGACGCCGCGCTCACCCGGGTGCTCGGCGCCGCGCACGCCGCGCCGAGCGTCGGGTTCTCCCAACCGTGGGACTTCGTCGTCCTGCGCGACCGCGCGGTCCGCGAGCAGGTGCACGCCCTGGTCGCGGCGCACCGCGACGCCTACGCCACCTCGTTGCCGGCGGCCCGTGCGCGGGCCCTGCGCTCGATCCGGGTCGAGGCGATCCTGGACACCCCGCTCAACGTCGTGGTCACCGCGGACCCGACCCGCGGCGGGCGGCACACGCTGGGCCGCCACGGCCGCCCGGAGATGGGGACCCACTCCGCGGCGCTGGCCGTGCAGAACATGTGGCTGGCCGCGCGCGCCGAGGGGCTCGGCGTCGGCTGGGTGAGCTTCTTCGGCGACGACGGCCTGCGTGAGCTGGCTGCGATGCTGGGGCTGCCCACGCACCTCGAGGTCGTGGCCTACCTCTGCGTCGGGCACGTGTCGCGGTTCCCGGACGAGCCCGAGCTCGCCGGGGCCGGCTGGGCGCGGCGACGCCCGCTGGGATGGGCCGTGCACCAGGAGCGCTACGGGCAGCGTGGCCTGCCGGGAGAGGAACCGATGGACCTGCTGGCCGAGACCGTCGCAGCGATCGCACCCGTGGACGAGCAGGCGCGCGCCGCGGCCCGGGACCGCCTGGACCGGATGACCAAGCCGCGCGGCTCGCTCGGGCGCGTCGAGGACGTCGCGGTGACGCTGGCCGGGATCGCCGGAGCCTGCCCGCCGCCGGTGCCCGAGCCGGCCGCCGTCGCGGTCTTCGCCGCCGACCACGGAGTACACGCCCAGGGCGTGACCCCGTGGCCGCAGGAGGTCACCGCGCAGATGGTGGCCAACTTTCTCGACGGCGGCGCCGTGGTGAACGCGTTCGCCCGCCAGCTCGGCGCCGAGGTGTGCGTCGTCGACGTCGGGGTGCTGGGCACGCCGGACCCGGTCCCCGGGCTACTGCCGCGCAAGGTCGCCGCGGGCACGGCCGACATGACGACCGGCCCGGCGATGACCCGCGAGCAGGCCCGCGCCGCCCTGGAGGCCGGGATCGAGGTGGCCCGCGACCTCGTCGCCGGCGGCAACCGCTGCCTGCTCACCGGCGACATGGGCATCGCGAACACCACCGCGGCCGCGGCCCTGATCAGCGTGTTCACCGGCGCCGACGCGGACACGGTGACCGGCCGCGGCACCGGTATCGACGACGACACGCTCGTCCGCAAGACCGACGTCGTCCGTCGCGCCCTGCAGCGCCACCGCCCGGACCCGGCCGACCCGCTGGGGGCACTCGCCGCGGTCGGCGGCCTGGAGCACGCCGGGCTGGCCGGGCTGGTGCTCGGCGCCGCCGCGCTGCGGGTCCCGGTACTGCTCGACGGCGTCAGCACCGGCGCGGCCGCGCTGGTGGCGGTCGCGCTCGCGCCGGATGCGGTCGGATACTGCGTGGCCGGGCACCGGTCGGTGGAGCCGGGCAGCGCGACGGCGTCGTCGTTCCTGGGGCTGGACCCGTTGCTGGACATGGGGATGCGACTCGGCGAGGGGACCGGCGCGCTGCTGGCGTTGCCGATCCTGCAGGGCGCGGCCCGCGCGCTGGCCGACGTGGCGACGTTCGACAGCGCCGGGGTGACCGACAAGGGCCCGTCCGGTGGGTGAGCCGGTCACGGTCGTCGGGATCGGTGCGGAGGGCTGGCCGGGCCTGGCCGAGCCGTCCCGCGACGCCCTGCGCGCCGCCGACGTCGTCCTCGGCGGCCCCCGCCAGCTCGACCTGCTCGACGACTCGGTCCCGGCCGTCCGCCGCGCCTGGCCGTCCCCGCTGGTCCCGGCCCTGCCCGGGATCCTCGACGAGCTCGCCGGGTCGCGGGTCGCCGTGCTGGCCAGCGGCGACCCGATGTTCTTCGGAATCGGCACCACGCTGGCCCGCGTCGTCGGACCGCAGCGGCTGCGGGTGCTGCCGCACCCGTCGTCGATCAGCCTGGCCTGCGCCCGGCTCGGCTGGGCCGTGCAGAACGTCGAGCTCGTCAGCGTCGTGGGGCGCCCGCTCGCCCGGCTGCGGCGCGCCCTCGCGCCGGGGGCGCGGGTCCTGGTGCTCAGCTCCGGCGCCGGGTCACCGGCCGAGGTCGCGGAGCTGGTCGCGGCGCAGGGCTTCGGCCGCAGCACGATGACGGTCCTGGAACGCCTCGGTGAGGACGGCGAACGGGTCGTGACCGGCACCGCCGGGACCTGGAGCGGCACCTCGGACGCCCTCAACGTCGTCGCGCTGGACTGCGTCGCCGACCCCGGGGCGTGCCTGACGGGGGAGACGCCCGGCCTGCCCGACGATGCCTACGACAGCGACGGGCAGCTGACCAAGCGCGAGGTGCGCGCGGTGACCCTGGCCCACCTCGCGCCCCGGCCCGGCGAGCTGCTCTGGGACGTCGGTGGCGGCGCGGGCAGCGTCGGCATCGAGTGGATGCGCGCGCACCGGACGTGCCGGACGATCACGGTGGAGTCGCGGCCCGAGCGGGCCGGGCGGATCACGGCCAACGCGGCGGCGCTGGGGGTGCCGGAACTGCGGGTCGTCACCGGCTCGGCTCCGGAGGCCCTGCACGGCCTGCCGCGACCGGACGCGGTGTTCGTCGGCGGCGGGCTGACCCGCGACGGCGTCCTGCAGGCCTGCTGGGACGCGCTCGCCGGTGGCGGGCGGCTGGTCGCGAACGCGGTGACCGTGCAGACCGAGGCGGCGCTCGCCGCCGCCCACGAGCGCTACGGCGGGCGGCTGGTGCGGCTGCAGGTGAGCCGGGCCGAGCCGGTGGGACGGGCGGCAGCAGGCGGAGCCGACGGGGCGGGCAGCACCCGCTTCCACGGCTGGCGCCCGGCGATGCCGGTGACGATCTGGAGTGTGGAGGCAACGGTGGCTACGCGATGACGGTGCACTTCATCGGGGCCGGCCCGGGCGCGGTGGACCTGCTGACCCTGCGCGGTCGCGACCTGATCGCGGCCTCGCCGGTGTGCCTCTACGCCGGCAGCCTGGTCCCGCCGGAGATGCTGGAGATCTGCCCCCCGGACGCGCGGACGATCGACACCGCGCTGATGACCCTGGACGAGATCGTGGCCGAGATGGTCCGGGCGCACCGGCACGGCCTCGACGTCGCGCGCCTGGCGTCGGGGGACCCGTCGGTGTTCTCCGCGATGGCCGAGCAGATCCGCCGCCTCGAGGCCGAGTCCGTCCCCTACGACGTGTGCCCCGGCGTGCCCGCCTACGCCGCCGCGGCCGCCGCGCTCGGTCGCGAGCTGACCGTCCCGACCGTCGCGCAGACCGTGACCCTGACCCGGATCGCGGCGCGGGCCACCCCGATGCCCGAGCACGAGAACCTCGCCGA
Organism: Pseudonocardia sp. KRD291; assembly: GCF_019263595.1. Classification (GTDB taxonomy): domain Bacteria; phylum Actinomycetota; class Actinomycetes; order Mycobacteriales; family Pseudonocardiaceae; genus Pseudonocardia. Next base: position 13,002 of record NZ_JADQDD010000169.1, read on the forward strand.
GCTCGGCCGCTCGGGCGGCACGGTGGTGCTGCACCTGGCCGTGCACCGGATCGCCGAGGTCGTCGACGCGCTGCGCCCGGCCTACGGGTCCGACTGCCCGGCCGCGGTCGTCGCGCACGCCAGCCGCGCCCACGAGATCGTCCTGCGCGGGACGTTGGCGACGCTGCCCGACGCCGTCCGCGAGTCCGGCATCGAGCGCACCGCGGTGATCATCGTCGGCGAGGCCCTGGCCGCACAGCACTTCCCGGACAGCCACCTGTACTCGTCCACCCGCTGCCGAGACTGACCCGCCCCACGAGCCCGACGACCGGC
>NZ_JADQDD010000017.1 GCF_019263595.1 Pseudonocardia sp. KRD291
CAGGAGCCTGACACATGGCACAGCTGTCCCCCCTGCTCAAGCAGGCCACCCCGGTCCAGGCCGCGCGCGGTGAGGGTGTCTACCTCTACGACACCGAGGACCGCCGCCACCTGGACTTCACCGCCGGCATCGGCGTCACCAGCACCGGGCACTGCCACCCGAAGGTCGTCAAGGCCGCGCAGGACCAGGTCGGGACGCTGATCCACGGCCAGTACACGACCGTCATGCACCAGCCGCTGCTGCAGCTGGCCGAGAAGATGGGCGAGATCCTCCCCGAGGGGATCGACTCGGTCTTCTTCTCCAACTCCGGCTCCGAGGCCGTCGAGGCCTCGGTCCGGCTGGCCCGTCAGGCCACCGGCCGCCCGCTGATCATGGCCTTCGACGGCGGGTTCCACGGCCGCACGATGGGCGCCGGCGCGCTCACCACGTCCGGCGCGAAGATCCGGGCCGGGATCGGCCCGATGATGGGCGGCGTCGCGTTCGCGCCCTACCCCTTCGCCTACCGCTACGGCTGGTCCGAGGAGCAGACCGTCGCGTTCTGCCTGGCCGAGCTGGACCGCCAGCTGGCCAGCACCGCGCCCGCATCGGACGTCGCCGCGTTCATCATCGAGCCGGTGCTCGGCGAGGGCGGCTACGTGCCGACCCCGCCCGCGTTCCTGCAGGGACTGCGTGAGCGCGCCGACCGCCTCGGCATCCTGCTGATCGCCGACGAGGTGCAGACCGGCTACGGGCGCACCGGCAAGTTCTGGGGCCACCAGCACGCCGAGGGGGTCACGCCGGACATCATCGTCACGGCGAAGGGCCTGGCCAGTGGCTTCCCGCTGTCCGCCATCGCCGCGCCGAAGGCGATCATGGAGAAGGCGTGGCCGGGCTCGCAGGGCGGCACCTACGGCGGCAACGCCGTCGCCTGCGCCGCGGCACTGGCCACCCTGGACGTCGTGCAGTCCGAGGGCCTGGTGGAGAACGCCCGCGTGCAGGGCGCGAAGCTCGTCGCCGGGGTCCGGGACGCCGCGCAGGGGATCGCCGCGATCGGCGACGTGCGCGGCATCGGCCTGATGGTCGGCATCGAGTTCGTCGACGCGCAGGGCAAGCCGGACGGCGCCACCGCCGCGAAGGTGCACGCCGCCGCGGCCGAGCAGGGCCTGCTGCTGCTGACCTGCGGCGTCTACGGCAACGTCGTCCGCATGATCCCGGCCCTGATCGTCACGGCCGAGCAGATCGACGAGGGCCTGGCCCTCTGGACCAAGGCCCTGAACAACGCCCTGAGCTGACCCCCGGAGCATCAACGAGCGGCGCCCTCGTCGGGAAGATTCCGACGAGGGCGCCGCTCGTTGACGGGTGGGGGGTTACCGGCCGACCGGGGAGATGTTCAGGCTCATGCCGGCCAGGCCACGGGCCCGGGTGGTGAGACGGTCCGCGACGCCGAGCAGGGCCTTCGCGGCCGGGGACTCCGGGTCCGAGAGCACGATCGGGGTTCCGGAGTCACCGGACTCGCGCAGCCGGGTCTCCAGCGGGATCTGCCCGAGCAGCGGCACCGTCGAGCCGATGGACTTCGTCAGCGAGTCCGCGACGACCTGCCCGCCGCCGGAGCCGAAGATGTCCATCCGGGTGCCGTCGGGCATCTCCATCCAGGACATGTTCTCCACCACGCCGGCCAGGCGCTGGCGGGTCTGCAGCGCGATCGACCCGGCCCGCTCGGCGACCTCGGCCGCGGCCTGCTGCGGGGTCGTGACCACCAGCAGCTCCGCGTTCGGGACGAGCTGCGAGGTGGAGATCGCGATGTCGCCGGTGCCCGGGGGCAGATCGAGGAGCAGGACGTCGAGGTCGCCCCAGAACACGTCGGCGAGGAACTGCTGCAGCGCGCGGTGCAGCATCGGCCCGCGCCAGACGACGGGGGTGTTGCCCTCGACGAACATGCCGATCGAGATGACCTTCACGCCGTGCGCCTGCGGCGGCATGATCATGTTGTCGACCTTGGTCGGGCGGTCGGCCGAGCCGAGCATCCGCGGCACCGAGTGGCCGTAGATGTCCGCGTCGACGACCCCGACGTTGAGGCCCTTCTGCGCCATCGCGGCCGCCAGGTTCACCGTGACCGAGGACTTGCCGACCCCGCCCTTGCCGGACGCGACGCAGTAGACGCGCGTCAGCGAGCCCGGCTGGGCGAACGGGATGACGGGCTCCTCGGAGTCACCGCGCAGGCCGCGACGCAGCTCGGTGCGCTGCTCGTCGCTCATCACGTCGAGCTCGACCTCGACGTTCGTGATCCCCGGGACGTCCATGACGGCAGCCGTCACGCGCTTGGTGATGGTGTCCTTCATGGGACAGCCGGCGACGGTCAGGTAGACCCCGATCTGCGCGAGACCGGCGGCGGAGACGGCGACGCTCTTGACCATCCCCAGCTCGGTGATCGGCTTGTGGATCTCCGGGTCCTCGACCTTGCCCAGCGCCGCGCGCACGGCCTCGTCGATGGTCCCCGTGCTGGTGTTGCCGATGACGGACATGCGGTGGGGTACAACCTCTCCTGCGACTCGGTGGCCCGGCGTGAGGGCCGTCACGGCCGTGTCGACCCTGCCGTGTCGACGCTGTGGGCCGACGCTGTGGATCCGACGCCGTTCCGGCGCCGCCGCGACACACCCATGCTACGTGGCCGTGGATCGCCCGCTGCGTGTCCGTAGGATTCACCGGCGTGAGTGAGAGCGTCGACACGTCCGCGGCGGACACCGGCGGACGCGTGCGCTCCCCGGGGGGCCGCCGGGTCGTCCCGACGCACGCCGAGCTGGCCTCCTGGCGCAGCTTCCTGCGGGCGCACGCGACGATCACCAAGGCGCTCGAGGCCGAGCTGGAGACCGAGCAGCAGCTGTCCCTGGCCGCCTACGACGTCCTGGTCCAGCTCTCCGAGGCGCCCGCCCACCGGCTGCGGATGACCGAGCTGGCCGACGCCGTGCTGCTCTCGCGTTCCGGGGTGACGCGGCTGGTGGACCGCCTGGAGCGGCTCGGGCTGGTGGCCCGTTGCCGGGTGGCCGACGACGGTCGCGGTGTCGCCGCCGAGCTCTCCGCGGACGGCCTGTCCCGGCTGCGCGGGGCGTCGGTCACCCATCTTCGCGGGATCCGGGCGCACTTCGCCGACGTGCTCGACGAGTCCGACCTGACGGCCCTGGAGAAGATCAGTCGGAAGCTGGCCCCCTGAGCCCCCGGGTGGGGTCGTCCTGCCCCTTCTCGGTGCGCCCGTTCTCCGGACGCCCGCCGTCCCGGCGCCGGTTCTCGCGCCCGGCGCCGCCCTGGCGCTGCCCGGCCGGGCGTGAGCTCCCGTCCCGGGGCGCCGTCTCGGCCAGGGCGGCCTGGATCTGCGTCGAGAGCTTCTCCATCTCCCCGCGCAGGTAGTCCCGGGTGGCCATCTCGCCGACGGCCAGGCGCAGCGACGCGAGCTCGCGGGCCAGGTACTCGGTGTCGGCCTTGGTGCGCTCGGCGCGCCGGCGGTCCTCGTCCAGGGCGATCCGGTCCCGGTCGTCCTGGCGGTTCTGGGCCAGCAGGATCAGCGGCGCGGCGTAGGCGGCCTGGGTGGAGAAGGCCAGGTTGAGCAGGATGAACGGGTACGGGTCCCACTGGATCCGCCAGGCCACCAGGTTCAGCGCGATCCAGAACAGGACGATCACGGACTGGATGGCCAGGAACCGGCCGGTCCCGAGGAACCGCGCGATCCGCTCGGAGAGGCGGGCGAACCCGTCCGGGTCGACCTCGAACCGGCGACGGCCGACGAGGGGCTGGTCGAGCCGCCTTCCGGGCTGCAGCTCAGGCATCGGCCACCTCCGCCTCCGGTACGTCGATCGGGTCGGCCTGCTCCTCGTCGCGCCAGCCGACCGGGAGCAGGTGGTCCAGCACGTCGTCGACGGTCACCGCCCCCAGCAGGTGGTCCTGCGGGTCCACGACCGGGCCGGCGACCAGGTTGTAGGTGGCGAAGTAGCGGGTCACCTCGCCCAGCGAGGCGTCCGGACCCAGCTGCGGGAGCTCGGAGTCCAGAATCCCGGCGACGAGCTCGAACGGCGCGGCGCGCAGCAGCTGCTGGGCGTGCACGCAGCCCAGGTAGCGCCCGGTCGGGGTGGCCGAGGGCGGGCGGCAGACGAACACCATGCTGGCCAGCGCGGGCGGGATGTCCGGGTTGCGGACCCGGGCCAGCGCCTCGGCGACGGTGGCGTCCGGGTTCAGCGTGATCGGCTCCGGGGTCATCAGGCCGCCCGCGGTGTTCCACTCGTAGCGCAGCAGCCGCCGCACCGGCTCGGACTCGTCGGGCTCCATCAGCTCCAGCAGCCGCCCGGCCTCGTCGTCGGGCAGCTCGCCGAGCAGGTCGGCCGCGTCGTCCGGGGACATCGCCTCCAGCACGTCGGCCTGCCGCTCGGAGTGCAGGTACCCGAGCAGCACCCGCTGGTCGGACTCGGAGAGCTCCTCGAACACGTCGGCGAGGCGCTCGTCGTCGAGGGCGTCGACGACCTGGCGCTGGCGTTCCCGCGGCAGCTCGGACAGCGCGGCCGCGACGTCGGCGGGGCGCATCGTCTCGAACACCGCGAGCAGGCGGTCGGTGCCCTGCCGGTCGGAGATGCCCAGGCCCTGCGCCGCCGACCAGGCCACCACCTCGACGTGCCCGCGTCGGGACAGCCGCCCGGCGCGCCGGGTGCGCACGGCCAGGCGTCCGATCGCCCAGTCCCGGGTCCGGGTCGGCTCGATCGCGGCGTCGACGACGACGCCCTCCTCACCGGAGTCGCGCAGGGTGACCGGGGAGTCGAGCAGCTGGCCGAGCACGAGCGTCTCGTTCGGGCGCTGGTCGAACCGGCGCAGGCTGACCGAGCCGCTGGCCAGCGTCACCGCGGCCGGGTCGACGTCGGCCACCCGCAGCATCGGCACGAAGATCCGGCGGCGGCTGGACAGGTCCACGACCAGGCCGAGCACCCGCGGCGGGCTGGCGTCCACCCGCAGCGCCACGACCACGTCACGGACCTTGCCGATCCGCTCCCCGTCCGGTCCGAACACGGCGAGCCCGGCCATGCGCGCGACGAAGACCCGGGGTGCTGCCATACCCGCAGCCTAGAGCGGTCGTGCGGGCCGGTCCGACCGCGGCGGCGTGGGTAGGGTCGGGCGCCATGTCCGGGCTCAGATTCGACGTGGTGGACGTGTTCACCGACCGCCCCTACGCGGGCAACCCACTGGCCGTGGTGCACGACGCCCACGACCTCACGACCGAGCAGATGCAGGCGGTCGCCGCCGAGTTCGGCCTCTCCGAGACCGCCTTCACGCTGCCGGTGACCGACCCGTCGGCCGACTACCGGGTACGGATCTTCACCCCGGCCCGCGAGCTGCCCTTCGCCGGGCACCCGAGCGTCGGGACGGCCTGGGTGCTCGCGCGCGACGGCGTGATCGCCGCGGGCAGCCGGGTCCAGGAGTGCGGGGCCGGGCTGCTGCCGGTCGAGGTCGACGCCGACGGGGCCCGGGTCACCGGCGGCACGCCGGTCGCCGGGGAGGACCTGGACGCCGGGCTGCTGGCCACCGCCGTCGGGCTCGAGCTCGACGACGTCGACGGCGCCGCTGCGCCCGGCGTGGCCGGAGCTGGCGTCGACTACGCGTTCCTGCTGGTCCGCGACGACGCGGTGGCCCGCGCCCGGTGCGACGCGGCGGCGGTGCGCGCGGTGACCGGGGACCTGGGCGTCGGCCTGGTCGTCTGCTCGGTCGACGCGGACGTGCGACGGGTGCACCTGCGGATGTTCGCGCCCGGTTCCGGAGTCGGGGAGGACCCGGCGACCGGCTCGGCCGCGGTGGCGCTGGGGGTGTTCCTGGCCGACCGCGGCCTCATCGACGACGACGTCGAGCACGCGTTCACGGTCGCGCAGGGCGCCGAGATCGGGCGGCCCTCGACCCTGCACACCCGGGTGCGCACCGAGCGCGGTGCCGCCGTCGCCACCAGCGTCGGTGGTGGCGTGTCGGCGGTGACCCGCGGCGAGCTCGTCGCGATACCGCCCGCCGTGGGGTGACGCACGGGTAACCCACCCCCACCTCGGCTGGGTGAGGAGTGTAACCAATCACCTGGGCGGGGCGCATCGGGAGCGGGCATGCCAGCATCACCCCGATCAGTCGCTCCGCGCGCGAACGAGTGCCGCGCCGGGCGAGGAGTACTCGACGAGGAGCCCTGCCTGTGAGCACCACCCTCCGTGCCCGCCGATCCTGCCTGGCCGTGCCCGGGTCCAGCCAGAAGTTCATCGACAAGGCCCGTGGTCTGAACTCCGACCAGGTGTTCCTGGACCTCGAGGACGCCTGCGCGCCGCTGGCCAAGCCGGGGGCCCGCAAGACGATCGTGGCGGCGCTGAACGAGGGCGGCTGGGGCGAGAAGATCCGCGTGGTCCGGGTCAACGACTGGACCACCGAGTGGACCTACCGCGACGTCACCGAGGTCGTCGAGGGCGCAGGCGCGAACCTCGACGCCATCATGCTGCCGAAGGTGCAGACGCCCGAGCAGGTCGTCGCCCTGGACCTGCTGATGACCCAGATCGAGAAGTCGCTCGGCTACGAGGTCGGCAAGATCGGCATCGAGGCGCAGATCGAGAACGCGCTGGGCCTGACCAACGTCAACGCGATCGCCACCGCGTCCCCGCGCGTCGAGACGATCATCTTCGGCCCGGCCGACTTCATGGCCTCGATCAACATGAAGTCGCTGGTCGTGGGCGAGCAGCCGCCCGGCTACGACGTCGGCGACGCCTACCACCACATCCTGATGTCGATCCTGATGGCCGCCCGCGCGCACGACAAGCAGGCCATCGACGGCCCGTTCCTGCAGATCCGCGACGTCGAGGCCTTCCAGAAGGTCGCCGGGCGCTCGGCGGCGCTGGGCTACGACGGCAAGTGGGTGCTGCACCCCGGCCAGATCGACGCGGCGAACGAGACGTTCTCCCCGGACCAGGCCGACTTCGACCACGCCGAGAACATCCTCGACGCCTACGAGTACTTCACGTCCGAGGCGGGCGGGAAGAAGGGCTCGGCGATGATCGGCGACGAGATGATCGACGAGGCCAGCCGCAAGATGGCCCTGGTGATCTCGGGCAAGGGCCGTGCCGCCGGCATGGAGCGCGGCGAGAAGTGGACCCCGCCGGAGTCCTGACCCACGCCCGCCCCCGACCACCGACGCTGGAGGAACAACCATGGCCCGGCTCGCACAGACCGCCGGATTGACCGACGTCCAGGAGGAGATCCTCTCCACCGTCCGCTCCTTCGTGGACAAGGAGATCATCCCGCACGCCACGGCGCTGGAGCACGCGGACGCGTATCCGCAGGACATCGTCGACGGGATGAAGGAGATGGGGCTGTTCGGCCTCACCATCCCGGAGGAGTACGGCGGCCTGGGCGAGTCGCTGCTGACCTACGCGCTGGTCGTGGAGCAGATCGCCCGCGGCTGGATGAGCGTGTCCGGCGTGATCAACACGCACTTCATCGTCGCGTACATGCTGATGCACCACGGCACGGACGAGCAGAAGCAGCGCTACCTGCCGAAGATGGCGCTGGGGGAGACCCGCGGGTCGTTCTCCATGTCCGAGCCCGACCTCGGCTCCGACGTCGCGGCGATCAAGACGAAGGCCGTGGCCGACGGTGACGACTTCGTGATCGACGGCGCGAAGATGTGGCTGACCAACGGCGGCACGTCCAATCTGACCGCGGTGCTGGTCAAGACGGACGAGGGCGCGGAGAAGCCCTACCAGAACCTGACCACGTTCCTGGTCGAGAAGCCGACCGGCTACGGCGAGGTCGCGCCCGGCCTGATCGTCCCCGGCAAGATCGACAAGATGGGCTACAAGGGCGTGGACACCACCGAGATGGTGTTCAAGGGCCACAAGGTCGCCGGGGACCAGATCCTCGGCGGCAGGCGGGGCGCCGGCTTCGCCCAGATGATGGACGGCGTCGAGGTCGGCCGCGTGAACGTGGCCGCCCGCGCGTGCGGCATCTCCATCCGCGCGTTCGAGCTGGCCGCCGAGTACGCCCAGCAGCGCTCCACGTTCGGCAAGCCGATCGCCCAGCACCAGGCGATCGCGTTCAAGCTGGCCGAGATGGGCACCAAGGTCGAGGCCGCGCACCACATGATGGTCAACGCCGCGCGCCTGAAGGACCGCGGCGAGCGCAACGACGTCGAGGCCGGCATGGCCAAGCTGCTGGCCTCGGAGTACTGCGCCGAGGTGACGCAGGAGTCGTTCCGGATCCACGGTGGCTACGGCTACTCCAAGGAGTACGAGATCGAGCGCCTGATGCGCGAGGCCCCGTTCCTGCTGATCGGCGAGGGCACCAGCGAGATCCAGAAGACGATCATCTCCCGCGGCCTGCTGCGCGACTACAAGCTGCGCTGACCCGTGTCCCACCCCGGCCGGACGCCCGGCCGGGACGCACTCATGGCGCTTGTCTCCCGCGCGACGGGAGGCAGGCGCCATGAGTGTTTTCCGCGGCCGGACGAACCGGACGGGCGACTGGGCTGTTCGGGGGATACGATCGGCCCCGCCGCCACCGGAGCGTCGCGGGTCGTGTTCGTTCGGCCCGCGTGTCCTGCGGCACCCCGGGGCACTCGTGCCCGGGTCCCGGCGTTGACCGGGTGACAGCATCGCCACGAACGACCGAGATCTCGCGGAGGGCCTCATGACCACACCGTTCGGCGGGCCCGCGCGCACCGCGCCGGGCCTGCCCCAACTGCCCACCCCGCCGACCGGCTGGCCGATCGGCTCCTACGCCACCTACGAGGAGGCGCAGCGGGCCGTCGACCACCTCGCCGACTCCGACTTCCCGGTCCGGGACGTGACGATCGTCGGTGTCGACCTGATGCTGGTCGAGCGCGTCATCGGCCGTCTGACCTGGGGCCGGGTGCTGGCCTCGGGGGCCGCGTCCGGGGCCTGGCTGGGTCTGTTCGTGGGCCTGCTGCTGAGCCTGTTCTCCACCGCGAGCCCCGGCAGCTTCTGGCCGATCCTGGTCGGACTGGCCAGCGGCGCGGTGTTCGGCATGGTCTTCGCCGCGGTCGGCTACCGGGCGAGCGCCGGACGTCGGGACTTCCAGTCGGCCAGCCAGATGGTCGCCGGGCGCTACGACGTGCTGTGCGAGCCGCGCAACGCGGAGAAGGCCCGCGAGCTGCTGGCCCGCCTGGCGATGAGCCCGCCACCGGCCGGACACTGACGTTCACCCGCGGGTAGGACGCGGGCGCGCCTGCTTCCGGTGAGTGGCCGGGATGGGACAGGATCGACGCGTGAGCGAATCCGAGCGCCCGGACGCGATCCGGCCGGCCACCGTCCACCGGGCGTACGGACGGCGGGCCGCCGGGTTCGACGGCTTCCTCAAGGCGATCCCCGGCTACCACGCCCATCTGCGGATGTCGACGAACCGGATGGGCCTGCGCGGTGGCTCCGCGCTGCGCCTGCTCGACATCGGGTGCGGCACCGGAGCCTCGACGGCGGCGCTGCTCGACGCGGCCCCCGGCGCGAGCGTGGTCGCGGTGGACGCCTCCACCGAGATGCTCGCGGTGGCACGCAAGAAGAACTGGCCGCCGCACGTGGAGTTCGTGCACACGCGGCTGGAGACCCTGGCCGAGGCGGGGGTGCACGGGCCGTTCGACGGGATCTTCGCCAGCTACCTGGTGAGCAACCTGCCGGACGCCGAGATCGGGTTGCGACGGCTGCTGTCGCTGCTCAAGCCGGGTGCGCCGCTGGCCGTGCACGACTACGCCGTGGCCGACCGGATGGGCAGCCGGGTGCGCTGGACGCTGGCGTCCTGGTCCTACCTGATCCCGATGGCGCGGATCCGGTCCGGCTCGGCCGAGCTGCAGCGCTACCGCACCCAGCGGGTGCAGGGCACCGACGGCGTGGAGGCGATGACGCACCGGATGGGCCGCGCCGGGTTCGAGGACGTCCGCGTGCAGACCGTGCCGGGGTGGCAGCAGCACGTCGTACACACGTTCCTGGGCCGCCGTCCCGACGAGCCGGACGTGGTCGGGCAGCGCCAGGCCGCCCGGGCAGCCGCGGCCGGGCAGCCGTGGCCCGAGGAGCCGGCGAACCCCGAGGAGGCCGGTGAGGAGGCCGCCGTGCCCCCGCAGGAGGAGGGCGGCCCCGAGGACACCGGCTACGCCGGGACCGACGCCGGGACCGACGCCGACGCGGACACTCCTCCGACGGGCCTCCCGCCGGCCCGCGACGACCGGACCGACTGACGCATCGCCCATCCCGCCCGGGCCGGAGACGGGCGTTGCGGCGGTCGCGGGGCTGTCAGAGCCAGTTGTTGCGGCGGAAGTTGCGGTAGAGCAGACCGCAGACGAAGGCGATGACGAGCATGATCATCGGATAGCCGAAGTTCCAGTGCAGCTCGGGCATGTAGTCGAAGTTCATGCCGTAGACCCCGGCCACCATCGTCGGCACCGAGATCAGGCCCGCGTAGGCGGTGATCTTCCGCATGTCGTTGTTCTGCCGCATGCTGATCTTCGCCAGGACCGCGTCGACGAGCGTGGTGAGCAGCTCGTTGAAACCGGCGACCTGCTCGGCGACGCCGCCGAGGTGGTCGTCGACGTCGCGGAAGTAGCTGCGCACGTCGTGCGGGATCAGCGAGCTGTAGCCCTCCGAGAGCTTGCGCATCGGCCCGACCAGCGGCATCACCGCGCGGCGCAGGTCGAGGATCTCGCGCTTCATGACGTAGATCTGCTCGGGGTCCATCGTCGACTTCGGCGAGAACACCTCGGCCTCGATCTCGTCGATGTCGCCCTCGATCTGGCGGGCCACCTCGATGTAGGTGTCCACGACGTGGTCGGCGATCGCGTGCAGCACCGCCGACGGGCCCAGCGCGAGCTGTGCGGCGTCCTCCTCCAGGCGGCGGCGGACGTCGCGCAGGCCGGAGTGGCGCCCGTGCCGGACCGTCACCACGAAGTCGCGGCCCAGGAACGCCATCACCTCGCCGGTCTCGACGATCTCGGTCGCCGCCGTCGGGTCGCGGTGCCCGACGTAGCGGACCGTCTTGAGCACCATGAACAGCGTCTCGTCGTAGCGCTCGAGCTTGGGCCGGTTGTGCGCGTGCACGGCGTCCTCGACCGCGAGCTCGTGCAGCCCGTAGGTCTCGGCTATGCCGTTGATCTGGTCCTCGGTCGGCTCGTGCAGGCCGATCCAGGCGAAGCCCTCACCGCGCTCGCGGACCTCGGCGATCGCCTCGTCGTGGGTCCACCGCCCGGGCAGCCGCTCGCCGTCGACGTAGACGGCGCAGTCGACCACGTAGGCCGAGAGCGGTACCCGCAGCTTCGGGGTCTGGCCGGGGGCCGAACGCCCGGTCAGACGGGCGCGGTGACCCGCGGAACGGATCGCGGGTCGCAGGTGGGACAGAGGCGGCACGATGGGCCCTCCTTGCCGGGGACGGGCGCGGCGCCGGAGTCGGGTCCCGGCGCCGCCTGGGCGGCGAATCGACGCCTCCTCCTCCGGCACGCGCGCACCGGTCAGCCGGTGGGCGGGGGGATCGGGAGGCGGTACGTACTGCCAACCGGTGTCGTCGACACCGCGCTCACCTCCCCTCGTCGGTCGTGCCACGGCGGTCGCCGGCGCCGCGCGTGGGATCGCGCGCGCCAGGTGTGAGAAGGACCGCCCGCCCTCGTCCGGGCCACCGGATAGGTTACCCCCGCAAGATGTCGCGAACGTGATGGAGGCGTGGACGGTGCAGTTCGGTCGCTACTACGAGGAGTTCGAGGTCGGTGCGGTCTACAAGCACTGGCCCGGGAAGACGGTCACCGAGTACGACGACCACCTCTTCTGTCTGATCACCATGAACCACCACCCGTTGCACCTGGACTCGAACTACGCGGAGGAGACCACCGACTTCGGCAAGAACGTCGTCGTCGGCAACTACGTCTACTCGCTGCTGCTCGGGATGTCGGTGCCGGACGTGTCCGGCAAGGCGATCGCGAACCTCGAGGTCGAGTCGCTCAAGCACACGAAGCCGACCTTCCACGGGGACACGATCTACGGCGAGACCGAGGTCCTGGACAAGACCGAGTCGAAGTCCAAGGACGACCGGGGCGTGGTGTACGTCGAGACCCGCGGCTACAAGCAGGACGGCACCGTCGTGTGCACGTTCCGGCGCAAGGTCATGGTCCCGAAGAAGGTCTACGGCGAGAGCCGGGGCGGCGAGCAGCCCGGCCGCCCGACCCCGAACGTCTAGTTCTCAGCTGCGGGGCAGGACGCCCCAGCCGTCGAGGGTCTCGCCGAGGCCCTCGACGAGCGGCAGGGCGGCGAACGCGGCGGCGTCGACGAAACGGGCGTCGGTCGCGTCGTCGCCCGCCCGCAGGGACGTGGTGGCGCCGTCCGGGTCGTCGAGCGTGCAGAGGTAGTCGGCGATCCGGTAGGGACCGCGTTCCACGGACCCGACCAGGCGCCCGGGACGGACGGCGAGGCCGGTCTCCTCGGCCATCTCCCGGACCAGGGCGGCGTGATCATCCTCACCGGCCTCGACCCGGCCCCCGGGGACCGACCACAGTCCCCGTCCGGGCTCGTTGCCCCGCCGGACGAGCAGCAGTTTCCCGTCGGTGTCGAACAGGATTCCCCCCACACAGGGGACGTGTCGGCTACCCTCGGTCATGCGGTGCCACGGTACGCTGCCCGCGTGCCGGTACCGGTTGACGAGGGCCGTCCGGTACGACTGAACGGGCAAGCACCTACGGGCTGAAACGGTGGTCGGGTTAACGTGAAGAAGGTTCTGACGCTTCTCGGTGTCGCCCTCGTTGTCTTCTTGATCCTCACCAACCCGAATGGCGCCTCCGGCTCGGTGCAGAACATCGGGAACATCCTCTACAACGCCGCGCAGTCGGTCACCGTGTTCTTCACCAACCTGTTCTGATCGTGCTCGCTCCCCGGGAGATCGACGAGTATCTGCTCCCCACGGAGCGGCGCGTCATCCGCGTGCGCCAGCACTGGGCCGTCATGGCCAAGCACATCGGGCAGACACTGTTCTTCCTGGTGGCGATGGTCCTCGTCGAGAGCCTGCTGGACGGGCGGACGTCACCGGACGTCGACGTCGTCATCGACAACCTCGCGTTCTACCTGTCGCTGGTGGCCGTCCTGCGGTTCACCGCGAACACGATCCTGTGGTGGATCGAGCGGATCGTCATCACCGACAAGCGGGTGATGATCGCCCAGGGCATCATCGTGCACAACGTCGGCATGATGCCGCTGGGAAAGGTCACCGACCTGACGTTCCGGCGCACCCTGTCCGGCCGCATCCTCGGGTACGGGACGATGGTCGTCGAGTCGGCGGGACAGATCCAGGCGCTGAACCAGATCGACTTCATGCCGCGACCGGAGGAGATCTACGAGGCGCTCTCCGAGCTGGTGTTCGGGGAGAAGGGCAAGACCCGCGCGACCGGCATGCTGGCCAAACCACGCTGGCGGCGCTGACCCACGGCTGCGGCTAGGGTCGGGCGGTGGCCCGCATCGACCTGCACACCCACTCCACCGTCTCGGACGGCACCGACTCGCCGTCGGAGCTGGTCGCCGCGGCCTCGGCCGCCGGCGTCGACGTCGTCGCGATCACCGACCACGACACCACCGGCGGCTGGGCCGAGGCCGCCGAGGCGTGCCCGCCCGGGCTGACCCTGGTGCGCGGGGCGGAGTTCTCCTGCCTGAGCCCGACCGGCCGCGACGGCGAGGACCGGTGCTCGGTGCACCTGCTCGGCTACCTGTTCGACCCGGAGCACCCTGCGCTGGTGACCGAGCAGGCGCGGCTGCGCGAGGAGCGCGTGACCCGGCTGCACACGATGATCGGGCGGATGGCCGACGACGGCTACCCGGTCGACGTCGAGACGGTGTTCTCCTACCTGCCCGAGGGCGCCAGTGCGGGGCGCCCGCACCTGGCCCGCGCCCTGGTCTCGGCCGGTGTCGTCGCCTCGGTCGACGAGGCGTTCGCGAAGCTGCTGCACAACGACAGCCCGTACTACGTGCCGCGCGCGGACACCGCCGTCGAGACGGCCGTGGAGATGATCCGCACCGCCGGCGGGGTGCCGGTGTTCGCGCACCCGCTGGCACGCACGCGCGGGACGGTGATCGAGCCGTCGGTGCTGGTCGACCTGGTCGGGCACGGCCTGGGCGGGATCGAGGTGGACCACCCGAACCACGTGCCCGCCGACCGGGAGCTGCTGCGCGGCCTGGCCGCCGAGCACGGCCTGCTGGCCACCGGTTCCAGTGACTACCACGGCACGAACAAGACGACGCCGCTCGCGGCCGAGACCACCGACCCCGAGGTCTTCGAGGCGCTGGTCGCCCGGGCGACCGGCGTCGGCGTGGTCGGGGCGTCGGCCGGGCGGTAGCGCCCGCCCACGATCGCTGACGGCGCGTGGTCGAGCCGGTGCGCAAGGTACCGGTACCGTGGCGCCGGTGAGTACGACCGGCAGCGAACGGAGCTCGTCGGAGTGAGAATCGAACCTGAACAGCTGGGCCTCGACCTGCTCGACGACGCGTTCGCCGCGCCGGCGCTGCACCGGGTGACCCCGGCACGGCTCGCGCACTGGGAGTCCTGCCCGCGCCGTTTCCGGATGCTCTACCTGGACCGGCCGGCCCCGTCCCGCGGCGGGGCCTGGGCGCACACCACGCTCGGGGCCGTCGTGCACCTGGCGTTGCGCGCGCTGTTCGACCTGCCCCCGGCGCGCCGCACGGCCACGGCGGCGGCCGCGCTGGTCGACCGCAACTGGTCCGACGAGGGCTTCCGGGACTCCGCGCAGGTCGCCGAGTACCGGGACCGGGCCCGCGACTGGCTGGCCGCCGTCGCGACCGGTCCGGACGGCGCGGACGAGCCGCTGGCCCTGGAGCGCCGGGTGGTGGCACCGGTCGGGTCGTTGCTCCTGGAGGGCCGGGTCGACCGGATCGACGCCCGCGACGGGGAGGCCGTGATCGTCGACTACAAGACCGGGCGCGGAGTGCCCGACGCCGGCAGCGCCCGGGACTCGCAGGCGCTCGCGCTCTACGCGATGGCCGCCGCGCACGTGCTGCGCCGCCCGTGCCGGCGGGTGGAGCTGCACCACGTCCCGACCGGTGAGGTCGGGGCGTGGGAGCACGACGACACGTCGTTGCGCGGGCACCGGGAGCGGGCCGAGCGCCAGGCCGCGGACTCCGCCGCCGCGGCGGCGCGGCTCGGGGCCGGGGGCGACCCGGACGCGCTGTTCCCGGTCCGGACCGGGACGCAGTGCGGGACCTGCACCGTGCGCCGGCACTGCCCGCCCGGCCGGGCCGCCGCGGAGGAGCCGCAGCCGTGGGCGCTGCTCGCCGCGTGAACGCCGACCGCCCGCCGCCGGATCGCCCGCTGCCGGACCAGCCACCGGACCGCCGGCCGCCCGGGCACAGGTCTCCCGACCGTGGCCGCGGCGCCGACCCGCGTCCGGACGCGGGACGCCCTGCTGCTCGTGCGCCGCGTCCCGCCGCCGGGCGGCACACCGGCGACGGACCGCGACCGGGGCCGGGAGGCCGGGGCGTGCCGGAGGGCTGGGACGCCCCGGAGGGTTGGGGGACCCCCGCCGGCCCGCACCGCCGGGACGACCCGGGCGGTGCCGAGCACCGGAACCGGTCCGGCCGGGGGGCGCAACGGGCGGTGCGAGCCCGGCTGCCGCTCTGGGACAGGGCGCTGCGGGGTCTGGCCGGGGTGCTCGCCGGCGGACTCGTGGTGCTGTCGCTGGTCCTGCTCGGCGTGTGGCTGCTCGCCGGCAACTGGGGCGTGCCCGGCCCGGGCGGGTTCACGGTGTTCTGGCACGTCGTCGGCGCGGTGGTCGGGGTCGCCGGGCAGCGGGTGGCCGACCGTAGACCGGACCGCACCGGGTCCGTGGCCGCCGCCGTGGTGGTCGGGGCCGCCGCGCTCGTGCTGGGCCTGGCCTGGTTCCTCTGAGCCGACCCCGGTCCGGACCCGGTTCCTAGCGCGGTCCCAGCGCGACCACGTCCTGGCCGCGCAGCTCGACCAGGACCGAACCCTGCGCGGCGGTCTGCACCGGCCCGGTCCAGCCGGCACGGTCGACCGGGACCCTCGCGCGGGACACCCCGGTGGCAGGGTCGACGTCGGCGAGCCCGCCGGGCTGCGGGACCAGGAGCCGTCCGGCGTAGGGCACGCCGGGGCCCAGGGTGCCGCGCAGCGTCCAGCGCGGCTCGAGCGTGTCGCGGTCCAGGGCGACCGTCGCCGAGCCCGTCCACCAGTACAGGTCGCCCTCGCCGCGGGTCACCCGCGCGACGCCGTCGGTGGGGGTGAACACGGGCGGCCCGACGGCCAGCGGGAACTCCCCGACGCGTGCGCCGGCACGGTCGACGAGCAGCAGCCGCGGTTCGCCGGGGAGCAGGACCGCGACCCGGTCCGCGGCCACGGCGACCACCTGTGCGCCGCGCACGCCCAGCTCGGCCGACGAGTCCGCGGCCGGCTGGTCGCCCTTGGCCGCGTCCGGGCGCAGTACGGTGAGCCGCTGCGAGGTGTCCGACGGGCAGTCCTCGGTCACCGCGACCCGGCCCCCGCCGGTGCCGAACGAGGAGTACGTGCACCCGGTCCGCGGCTGGTCGCCCGGTTCCTCGAGGGCGCGCACGGTGCCGTACTCGGTGGTCCGGACCAGGTCGGAGCGCATCGTCTCCAGGTAGTCCTGACCGGTCGCCAGCAGCGGGCCGTCGCCGACCAGCCGGGTCCCGGGGCGGACGTCGAGCGTGCGCGCGGGCCCCCGCGCACCGCTGTCCGGGGCCAGCGCGGAGAGCTCGCTGCAGTACTCGTCGTTGCGGTAGGCGGCGAGCACCCGTCCGAACGCCGACCCGACCGTGCACAGCGGCAGGTCGCGGGTGTAGCTCCACCGCTGCTGCCCGGTCCGGGCGTCGCGGCCGGAGACCGTCGAGTCGCCGGCCACCACGACGCCGTCACCGGCGGCGACCGGCACCGGGGTGGCCGGGCTCGGTGCGCGCCACAGCTCGGTGAAACCGGTCGGGACGGCTGCGGCCGGCGGCGGCGGGTCGGGCGGCGCGGTCGCGGTCACCGACCCGGTGTTCGCCGCCGGGCTCTGCACGCCGTAGAGGATCGCGACCCCGGCCAGCAGCACGACGAGCACCGCGGCGACCAGGAGGTCGCCGCGGTGGCGTCGTTCGGGTGCGGGCAGCCGAAACCGCGGCACGGGGGAGCGCAGGAGCTACGGGTCAGCTGGCAGCGACGTCCGCGCCGCTGTCGGAGCCACCGCCGGTACCGCCGGCCTGGGCGCCCTCGCCCTGGCCGGCACCGGAACGGCGTCCCCGACGGCGACGGCGACGCGGCTTGGCCGCACCGCCCTCGCCGTCCGGACCGGCGTTCGCGGCCGGGCCGGAGTCACCACCGGACGACGGGACCGCGGCGTGGGTCTCCGAGCCGCCCGCCGACGGGGCGGCGCCGGCCTCGACCGACACGCCACCACGGGTGCGCGACCGCGACCGGTTGCGACGCGGGCGGCGGCTCTCGCCGTCCCCGTCCCCGTCACCGCTGCGCCCGCCGGCACCGCCACGTCCGCCGGGACCACGACCGCCGTCGTGGCCGCCGCCGTCGCGGTCGCGGCGCTTGGCCCCGCCGTGGTCGCCCTCGGAGTCGATGTACTCGGCCTCGAGGCCGGCCCGGGTGCGGTTCGCGACCGGCAGCCGGCCGCTCGCCTTGGCCGGGATCTCCAGGTCGGAGAACAGGTGGTCGGACGTCGAGTAGGTCTCCACCGGCTCGTCGATACCCAGCGAGAGCTCGTCGCTGATCATCTTCCAGCGGGGCATCTCGTCCCAGTCCACGAGCGTGACCGCCACGCCCTCCTTACCGGCACGCCCGGTGCGGCCGATCCGGTGGATGTAGGTCTTCGCGTCCTCGGGGCACTGGTAGTTGAGCACGTGGGTGACGTCGGTGACGTCGATGCCGCGGGCCGCGACGTCGGTGGCCACCAGGACGTCGACCTTCTGCGCGCGGAACGCGCGCAGCGCCTGCTCGCGGGCGCCCTGGCCCAGGTCGCCGTGCACGGCCGCGGCGGCGAAACCGCGCTCGGCCAGGTCGTCGGCGACCCGCTGGACGGTCCGCTTGGTGCGGGCGAAGACCATCGTCAGGCCGCGGTCCTTGGCCTGCAGGACGCGCGTGACCAGCTCGACCTTGTCCATCGCGTGTGCCCGGTAGACGAGCTGGCGGGTGCGCTCGTGGATGGAGCCCTGGTCGGACTCCTCGGCGCGGATGTGGGTCGGGCGGTTCAGGAACCGCCGGGACAGCGCCACGATCGGACTCGGCATGGTGGCCGAGAACAGCATCGTGTGCCGCTCCTCGGGCAGCATCCGCAGGATCCGCTCGACGTCGGGCAGGAAGCCCAGGTCCAGCATCTCGTCGGCCTCGTCGAGGACCAGCGCGTTGACCCGGCCCAGCACCAGGTGGCGCTGCTCGGCCAGGTCGAGCAGCCGGCCCGGGGTGCCGACGACGATGTCCACGCCCTTGCGCAGGGCCTCGAGCTGGGGCTCGTAGGCGCGGCCGCCGTAGATGGCCACGACGCGGACGCCGAGGTTCTTGCCGGCGGCGGCGATGTCGCGCGCGACCTGCACGCACAGCTCCCGGGTCGGGACGACGACCAGGGCCTGCGGGACGTCCTTGGTGCGGTCCGCGGCCTCGCCCTCGGCGGTGGCGGCGGGGCGTTCACCGGGCGGGGTGAGGCGCTGCAGCATCGGGACGCCGAAGCCCAGCGTCTTGCCGGTGCCGGTACGGGCCTGGCCGATGCAGTCCTCACCGGCCAGCGCCAGCGGCAGCGTCAGCTCCTGGATGGCGAACGTGCGCACGATGTCGTTCTCCGCCAGCGCGGAGACGATCTCGGGACGGACGCCGAGCTCGGCGAAGGTCGGGGGGAGCTTCTCGTCGGCCGGGGCCTCGGTCGGCTCGTCCCGGATCATCGCGGGGATTCCGGTGTCCTCGAACCCGGGGTCGATCTCGGGTGAGGACTCGTCGGGTGTGGGGATGTCGTTCGGGGCGGACAGGGTGATCGCCTCTCTCCGCGCACAGGAGCCGGTGGCGAGCTCGTCGACCACGCCGGGCCGTGAGGCCGCGGGTGGGAGAACCGCCGAGGCGCTGCGCGCACCAGGTCATGTGCGGGGCGGTGGGTCGCAGTACTCGTGGCACTGTGCGTACTCGTGGCACTGTGCGACCCGTTGCCCGTTCCCCGCGCGGTGGGCACGTCTCTCCCGGCTGGGTGTGGCGTGCACCCCGCATCCTACCCCGCCGGGTCCGGCACCGGGCACGACGGTGTCGCAGCCCACCCGGGCGGACCCCTGCCGACCTGCCCGCACGGTGCGACACGCCGGGCGCCACGCCGGGCCGTCGGCGGCCGCCCGGGGTCGCCGGGACGTCGCGGGCGGTGTCCGGGTGTCGCAGGCCCGCGGACGTCTAGGGTGACGGCCATGAGGACGGATGCCGGTGCCGAGCTCGACGCCGGCGGCCCCGCCCGGGCGATGGTCGACCTGCTCGGGGTGCTGGCCTACGGCGAGCTCTCCGCGTTCGACCGGCTGGCCGAGGACGCGCGTGCCGCCCCCACCCTGACCGGGCGTGCGCAGCTCTCCGCGATGGCCGCGGCCGAGATCGGGCACTTCCGTCTGATCGAGGACCACCTGGCACGGACCGGGGTCGCGGTGTCCGAGGCGATGGCGCCGTTCGTCGCGCTGTGGGACTCCTACCACGCCTCGATCGCCCCCCGGAGCTGGCTGGAGTCGCTGGTCAAGGCCTACCTCGGCGACGGTCTCGGCGCCGACTTCTACCGCGAGGTTGCCGGGTGGGTCGACCCGGGGACCGGGGAGCTGGTGCAGCAGGTTCTGGCCGACACCGGGCACAGCGCGTTCGCCGAGCGGGAGGTCCAGGCGGCCTGCGCGGTGAACCCGCAGCAGCGCGACCGGCTGGCGCTGTGGGGGCGGCGGCTGCTCGGTGAGGCGGTGACCCAGGCCCAGCGCGTGGTCGCCGAGCGCGACGAGCTGGCCGAGTTCATCGTCCGCGGCTCCGGTGACATGGGCGGCATCGCGAACCTGATCAAGAAGGTGCAGGCCAACCACGGCAGGCGGATGTCGCGCCTGGGCCTGTCCTAGGGATGACGTGACGTCGGCCCGGTGGCTCCCCGTCCTGGCCGTGGCCGTGGCGGTGTCGCTCGCCGGCTGCAGCGCCGCCGCGCCCGCGCCGCAGCGGGGCCCGGTCCGCGTCCCCAACACCTCCGCTCCCGGCGCCGAAGCCGTGGTGGTCCTCGACGGCGACGTGCACCGCGTGCGCGAGATCACCGGCAACGGACTGGAGAAGTCGGTGGGGAAGATGTCGGTGGACGTCACCTGGTGGGGCGGCCCCGGGGTCGGCGCGCGGTTCGAGCGGCACACCGAGTCCGGGTTGGACCTGCTCCGGGCCGACCCGTTCTCCGGCTACGACGCCGGTCCGGCCGGGACCCCGGTGCAGTCGGCCGTCCTGCTCGCGGTCGGGGCCGACGGCGCGACGGCCGCGGTGTCCTACGTCGAGCTCGCGACCCGCCGCAGCAGCGACGGCGTGAGCGGCCCGGGCGGTGTCCTGCTGTCCTACCAGGAGGACGGGAGATACCTGGACCGGCCGCGGCTGATCGTGGTGGGCGACCGGACGCCGGACCGTGCGATCCGCGACGTCGTCGAGCTGCGGATCGTCCGGCTGGACCGGTGAGCCGCCGCCCTCAGCCGTCCGGCATCCAGCGGGTGATCGACCCGTCGCCGAACGCGGCGACGACCACGAGCCTCCCCCCGACGACGGTGGTCGCGACCGCGTAGCCGCCCCGCGCCGCGGCGGGCAGTGTGGTGGTCTCCACGGGCCCCTCGGCCAGCGTCGGCCCCATGCGGGTGACCGTGCCGTCGGCGTAGGCGGCGACGACGGCGTCCCCGCCGGGCAGGCGCCGGGTCTGCAGCGAGGTCACCGGACCCCTGGCGACGTCGCGCGGGGTACTCATCGGGAGCTGCTCGCTGTAGCTGATCTCGGTCAGGACCCGGATCGACCCGTCGCCGTACCCGGCCGCGAACAGCAGGAGCCGGCGCGGGTCGCCGTAGCGGGGCACGGCCCCGTCGGGCGGGTGCACCGCGGTGACGGCGGTGACGCCGCCCGACGCGCTGACGGCACGTCCCCCGTTCCCGGACCCGCCGCCGGTGTACGCCGCGTACGGGAGCACGAGCCCGTCCGCGGTGCCGACGACGAGGCTGGTCCGGACGATGACCCCCAGGGAGGTGTCGTAGGCGCCGTAGGTCTGCTCGACGGCGGTGGTGTCGGCCGCGATCGCCCGTACCGCACCGGTGGCCCGGGCCTCGCTCCGGATCCGGTCGAGGAGGGTCTGCCGCGAACCGCCGCTCGCGTCCCACATCCGTACCGTGCCGTCCTCGCCGCCGGACGCGAGCCCGGGCCCGCCGTCGTAGGGCTCCGGGCGGCC
This sequence comes from Pseudonocardia sp. KRD291, assembly GCF_019263595.1. GTDB lineage: Bacteria > Actinomycetota > Actinomycetes > Mycobacteriales > Pseudonocardiaceae > Pseudonocardia. The sequence goes on from NZ_JADQDD010000017.1 coordinate 21,422, forward strand.
GACGGTCCGGCCCTCGTAGGGCAGGCGGGTCGCGACGAGCGAGGTGACCGCCCCGTCGTGGCTGCCGAGGGTGCCGTCGACCGGGTCGCCGGTCTCCAGGTCGCGCATCGCGACCCGGCCGTCCTGGTCGCCGGTCGCGATGCGCGCCCGGCCGTCGACGGTCACGACGGTGAGCGCGCGGACGACCTCACCGGGGGTCGGCGTCGTGTCGAGGACGTCGCCGGTCGCGGGGTCGACGCGCCGCAGCGTGGGGCCGGGTCCGGCGACCACGACGACCGGCCGGGGCCCGTCGAGGGCGGTGGCCACCACCGGCCGCGGCGCGGACAGGCCGACCCGGTCGCGTACGTAGGAGAGGTCGACCAGGAGCGCCGCCACACAGACCACCACCGCGGCGGCCACGCCGACCCGCACGCCTCGTCCCCGCCGGGTCCCGCGGCCCGGGCCCCGCCCGTCCGGCCGGAACCCGGGCGCTCCGGGACGGGCGTCGGTCATGGTGCGGCCCCCGTTCCGCTGCGGTTTCCGCGGAGTGTGGCATCGCGGACCGGCGGCCGCCGCCCCGGTTTCTCCCACGGCGAACCGGGGGAGCCGTCGAGATCGTCCCGACTGGACTAGCCTGGCGACGGATAAGACATCGAGCAGTGCGTTCAGGAGGTCCACCGGTGAAGGTCAAGATCGGCATCGCGGAGAGCCCGCGGGAGCTCGTGGTGTCCAGCGACCGGTCGCCGGACGAGGTCGTCGAGCAGGTCAGCGGTGCGCTCAAGTCGGACACCGGGCTGCTGGACATGACCGACGAGCAGGGCAACCGTTTCGTCGTCCCGGTGGCGCGGATCTCGTACGTCGAGATCGGCAGCGAGGAGCGCAAGGTCGGGTTCGGCCTCGGCGGCTGAGCCCCCGAGAAGCAGAGTTTCCCGAGAAGCAGACGACGACGGCCCGGCCACCGGTGGTGGCCGGGCCGTCGTCGTACCCGTGGGCCCGGGCCGGGAGGCCGGGCCCGGACGATCAGGCGTCGTCGGACTCCGGCTCCGGCGGTTCGTCCATCGCGAACGGCGGGTGCCCGACGCCGGTGGCCCGGTAGCGACCCCACATGTCGGGCTCCGCGAGCCTGCCCTGCGCGGCGTGGGTGCCGGTCCGTACCTCGACCTCGGCGCCGCCGTTGCCGATCAGCTCGGTGAGCCGCGCGTTCACCAGCACCCGCCCGGACCAGTGGACCTTCCCGTCGAACGGCTCGTGCCGGCACTCCAGGCGGACCTCGACCGCGATCTGCTCACCGTCCAGCACGACCGTCGCCGGGCCGGTGTAGCCCTCGTCGTCGTGGTGCTCGTCGTGATCCCCGGTGTGGTTCACGGTCTGCGTGTCGGGCTGCTCAGCCATCGGTGGCCTCCTTCGCGGATGCGGTCGTCGGGTGCGGGACCAGGCGCAGGACGTCGGCGGCGGCGGTGGGGGAGTCGATCCCCGCCACGCCCGCGATCCCGCTCCAGATCAGCACGGTGAGGTAGTTGGTCAGGGCGTCGCGGCTCATCGTGCGACGGTCGAGCCACCAGTCCCCGGCGGACTGGACCATCCCGACCAGTCCGTAGGCCCAGGCCTCGGCGCCGCCGGAGTCGCGGCCCTCGGCGCGCAACCGCTCGCCGATGATCGTCGCGAGCAGCGCGGCGATCTGGCCGCGCACGTCCTCGACGATCTCCGCGCCGGCCGAGGGCTCGGCCGGGTTGTGCACGACGAAGCGCCACAGCTGCGGCTCGTCCTCGATCCCGGCGAGGAACGCGTCGATCACGGCCGCGACGTGCTCGACCGGCTCCGCGTCGATCTCCAGGGTCGGCCAGATCCGGCCCATCAGGATCTCCGCGGACGCCTCGCCGACCGCCCGCTGCAGATCCGCGCGGTCGTCGAAGTGCCGGTAGAGGACCGGCTTGGTGATGCCGGCCGCCATCGCGATCTGGGCGATCGACACCCCGGCCCCGTGCTCGCGTACCGCGTTCATCGCGGCCTCGACCATCTCGGCCCGTCGCTCGGCCCGGCGACGGTCCCGCGCGTCCTGGCGGTCCGGCTTGACATCGCTGCTGTCCTGAGGCACGTTACCAGTGGTAACAGTTACCGACGGTAACAGCAAGGAGGGCGACGTGTCGGGAGCACATCCGATCGGTCCCGGGAGCCGGGTCCTGATCACCGGTGCCGCCGGTGGCTTCGGCGAGCCGACGGCCGCGCGGCTGCGTGAGCTGGGCGCGCACGTGGTCGGCCTGGACCGGGTCGCGGGTCCGCACGTGATCGCCTGCGACATCACCGACGACGCGGCCGTGACCGCCGCCGTCGACGAGGCGGTGTCCCTGCTCGGCGGGTTGGACGCCGTCGTGCACTACGCCGGCATCGGCACCCCGAACGACGCGGGCGGCCCGCTGCACCCGGACGCGATGCGCGTCATCGACGTCAACCTGCTCGGCGCATGGCGGGTCACCGCGGCCGCGCTGCCGACCCTCCTCGAGGGCGGACGGGCGCGCGGCGCGAAGGGCCGGGTCGTGTTCGTCTCCAGCGAGCTGGCCTACCTGACGCTGCCGTTCGTCTCGGCCTACAGCGTGGCCAAGCGCGGGATGACCGCCTACGCGGACGCGCTGCGCCTGGAGTACGGGACCGAGGTCGCCGTCTCCACGGTGTACCCGGGCTACGTGCGCACACCGATCCACGACGCCGGGCACGCCGTCGGCCTGGCGCTGGAGGGTCAGGTCCGCCGCGAGGAGGTCGACGACATCGTCGGCACCGTCGTCCGCACGCTGACCTCGGTGCGGCCTCCCCGCGATACCGCCGGGACCCGCCTCGGGGGCCTGGAGCTGTGGGCCGGTAGGCACCTGCCGGGCATCGTCGGCGCGGCCGTCGTGCGGCAGCTGCGCGCGAAGGCGCGGTCCGGGCACTTCGACTCCGCCCCGGCCGCCGCGGACCTGGTGCGCCGCCTGACCGGCCGGGTCCTCCCCGCCGCCACCGCCACCACTGCCACCGGCAACAGCGCCGACGCCGCCGTCGGTGCGGGCGAGAGGAGTGTCTGAGATGAGTGCACCCACGAAGGGCACGGACAAGACCGGGAGCAAGTCCACCGCGAAGCTGGGCGACCGCGAGGCCACCGCGGAGCGCCTGCTGCGCTCGTCGGTGGACAAGTCCTACGAGCCCTCGATCGACATCGACTGGGACGCCCCGCTCGTCGAGGGCAAGTACGGCATCGTCCCGGAACGCTGCTCGCTCTACGGCACCGAGCTCTGGGACGACCTCACCGAGGAGCAGCGGATCACGCTGAGCATCCACGAGTTCTGCAGCGTCGCCCGGATCGGGCTCTGGTTCGAGATGATCCTGATGCAGATGCTGCTGCGCTACGCCTACGACCGCGACCCGCGCCGCGCGCACATCCAGTACGCCCTGGTCGAGATCGCCGACGAGTGCCGGCACTCGATGATGTTCGCCAAGGCCACCGAGCGCTACGACGTCCCGGACTACGCGCCGAAGCGCCGGGTGCACGAGGCGGGCCGGTTCTTCAAGACCGTCGGCACCGGGCCCGCGATGTTCGCCGGCACGCTGTTCGTCGAGGAGATCCTGGATCAGCTCCAGCGCGAGGGGATGCGTGACGAGCGCGTCCAGCCGCTCTCCCGGATGATCAACAAGATCCACGTGACGGAGGAGGCCCGGCACGTCCGCTACGCCCGCGAGGAGCTGCAGCGGATCATGCCGAAGACGAACTGGTGGCAGAAGGGCCTGGCCAACTTCCTCACCGCCCGGATCGCCGCGATCGTCGCGCGCAACCTGATCCACCCCGAGGTCTACCGCAGCGTCGGGATCGACCCGAAGGTCGGCGCGAAGGCCGCCCGCAACAACCCGCACCACCAGGAGATGAAGCGCTGGACGGCGCGCAAGCTGGTGCCGTTCCTGCGCGAGCAGAAGATCATGGGTGGGCCGACCGACGTCATCTGGCGCCGCGCCCACCTGATCTGAGCACGGGAGGCACACGCATGCCACGACGGATCGTCACCCGGGACGGGACCGGGCTGCACGTGCGCGAGTCCGGCCCGCCCGGGGCGCCGGTGACGGTGCTGCTGGCGCACGGCTGGACGCTCGACGAGCGCTGCTGGGCCCCGGTGGCCGACGCGCTGGCGGCCGGGGCAGGTGCCGGCCCGCCCCCGCGGGTGGTGCGCTACGACCACCGCGCGCACGGCCGCTCGGACGACACGCCGGAGCCGTCGATGACGCTCGAACAGCTCGCCGACGACATGGCCGAGGTGATCGCCCAGGTCTGCCCGTCCGGCCCGCTGGTGCTGGCCGGGCACTCGATGGGCGGGATGACGGTGATGACGCTGGCGCAGCGGTACCCGGAGCTGGTCGCCGAGCGGGTCCGCGGCGTCGCACTGGTCGCGACGGCCAGCGGCGGTCTGGGCGGTGCCGCGACGCTCGGCCTGCGCGGGCGCCCCGCGCAGGCGTTCCTGGCCGGGAAGGGCCGGGTGGAGGGCAGCCCCCGCTGGACCGAGCGCCGCGAGCTGACCCGGCACCCGCTGCTGCTGCTCGCCGGCATGCGCGCGCTGCTGCTGGGCCGCAGGCCCGGGATCCGGGCCACCCGGCTGACCTGCGAGGCGGTCGCGGGCTGCCGCCCGACCACGGTCTCCGGGTTCACCCCCACCCTGACCACGCACGAGCGCGACGCCGCACTGGCCGCGTTCGCCGACATGCCGGTCGAGGTGATGATCGGGTCGCGGGACCGGCTGACCCCGTTGCGCCTGACCCACCGGATCCGCGAGCACCTGCCGCGGTCGTCCATGACGATCTTCCCGGACGCCGGTCACATGCTGCCGGTGGAGCGGGTCGGCGGCGTCGCCACCCGGATCGCGGCACTGGCCCGCCAGGCCGCGGCCGCGCCGTCCGCGCAGCCCGCGGACGCCCTGTAGCGGCGCGCCACCGGCGAGGACCGGACGGCCCGGTCGTCGCCGGACTCCCGCGACGACCGGGCCCGCCCGCGGCGTGGCGAACCTGCCCGTTCGGTCAGGCAGGTCGCTCAGGCCGACTGTTCGTCGGCCGGCTGCTGGTCGGTGATCCGGGGGAAGCCCGCGATACCCCGCCACGCCAGCGACGACATCAGGCCGACCGCCTCGTCGCGCGGGACGCGCTGCTCGGAGTCGAGCCAGTACTGGGCACCGACCTGGCTGAGCCCGACCAGCCCGACCGCGAGCAGCCGCGCCCGGTCCCGGTCCAGGCCTGCGTCGTCGGTGACGGCGTCGGCGATCGTGTCGATGCACCGGGCCAGCGCGTTCTCCACCAGGGCCGCGGCCTCGGGGTCCCCGCGCAGGTCGGACTCGAACACCAGCCGGTAGGCCTTGCCCTCGCCGGCCACGAAGTCGAAGTACGCCGCGACCGCGGCGTTCACCCGCGCCCGGTTGTCCGAGGTCTTCTCGATGGCCCCGGAGACCCGCTCGACGAGCTCCTCGGCGTAGGTCGTGAGCAGCGCCTGGTAGAGCTCCAGCTTGCCGGGGAAGTGCTGGTAGAGCACCGGCTTGCTGACGCCGGCGCGCTCGGCGATGTCGTCCATCGCGGCGGCGTGGTAGCCCTGCGCGGCGAACACGTCGCGCGCGGCCAGGAGGAGCTGCGCCCGTCGTGCGCCGCGGGAGAGCCGCGCGCCGCGGGGCGTCGAGGTTCCGGTCATCGGGCCCGCCCTTTCACCTGATGTCACCACGCCGGCTGTCTTCGCACCCTACTCGTCGGTAGGCACGGATTCATAACGTCGCGTGGCCGCGCGTCGCCACCGTCGGCGGGGTCGTCAGCCGACCGTGCTCCGGAAGCGGCGCAGCCGCAGACTGTTGGTCACCACGAAGACCGAGCTGAACGCCATCGCCGCGCCCGCGATCATCGGGTTCAGCAGCCCGGCGGCGGCCAGCGGCAGGGCCGCGACGTTGTAGGCGAACGCCCAGAACAGGTTGCCGCGGATCACGGCCAGGGTGCGGCGGGCGAGCCGGATCGCGTCGACGGCCGCCCTCAGGTCGCCGCGCACCAGCGTCAGGTCGCCGGCCTCGATCGCGACGTCGGTGCCGGTGCCCATGGCCAGACCGAGGTCCGCGGTGGCCAGCGCCGCGGCGTCGTTGACGCCGTCGCCGACCATCGCCACCACCCGCCCCTGTGCCTGCAGTGCCTCCACCGCGGCGACCTTGTCCTCCGGGAGCACCTCGGCGATCACCGTCTCCGGGCCCGGGTCGATCCCGACCTCGGCGGCCACGCTGCGGGCGACGGCGGCGTTGTCGCCGGTCAGTAGCACCGGGGTCAGGCCCAGGTCGCGCAGCGCGCGGACGGCCTCGGCGCTGGTCGGCTTCACGGTGTCGGCCACCTCGAGCACGGCGCGCGCGTGCCCGTCCCAGGCGACGACGACGGCGGTGTGCCCGGCCTCCTCCGCGGCGGTCTGCGCCGCGCGCAGCTCCTCCGGGATCTCGACGTCGTGCTCGGCGAGCAGCGCCGGGCGCCCGACCAGCACCGCGTGCGCGACGACGGTGTCCTCGCGCGCGGCGGTCGGCACCGGCTCGACCGGGTCGGTCACCGGGCCGGCCTCGCGCAGCTCGGAGACGATGCCGGCCACGCCCAGGCCGGGCCGGTTCTCGAACTGGCCGACGCCGGGCAGGTCCCCGCCGGAGCGCTCGCGTGCGGCCGCGGCGATCGCGCGCCCGACCGGGTGCTCGGAGCCGTTCTCGACCGCCCCGGCGATGCGCAGCGCCTCGGTCTCGTCCTGGCCGGGCGCCGGGTGCACCGACACCAGCGAGAGCTCGCCGCGGGTGATCGTCCCGGTCTTGTCCAGCACGACGGTGTCGATCGCCCGGGTGGACTCCAGCACCTCCGGGCCCTTGATCAGGATCCCGAGCTGGGCGCCGCGACCCGTGCCGACCAGCAGCGCGGTCGGTGTGGCCAGGCCCAGCGCGCAGGGACAGGCGATGATCAGGACGGCGACGGCGGCGGTGAACGCCTCGGCGGCCGGCGCGCCGGAACCCAGCCAGAAGCCCAGCGTGCCCGCCGCGAGCACGATCACGATCGGCACGAACACGCCGGAGACCCGGTCGGCCAGCCGCTGCACGGCGGCCTTGCCGTTCTGCGCCTGCTCCACCCGCTGCGCCATCCGGGCCAGGCGGGTGTCCGCGCCGACCCGTGTCGCGCGCACCACCAGCCGACCGCCGGCGTTCACGCAGCCGCCGGTGACCGGCGAGCCCTCGGCGACCTCGACCGGCACCGACTCGCCGGTCAGCATCGACATGTCCAGGGCCGAGGTGCCGGAGACGACGACCCCGTCCCCTGCCACCTTCTCGCCCGGGCGCACCACGAACCGGTCGCCGACGGCCAGCCGGTCGATCGGGATGCGTCGCTCCCGGACCGTGCCGACGCCCGTTCCGCCTGCGCTCCCCTCTGCGCCGATGCTCGTTCCGCCTGCGCTCCTCTCGTCCGCGTCGAGCACCGAGACGTCCTTGGCGCCGAGCTCCATCAGCGCGCGCAGCGCCGCACCGGCCCGGCGCTTCGACCGTGCCTCGGCGTAGCGCCCGAGCAGGATGAACAGGGTGACCCCGGCCGCGACCTCCAGGTAGATCTGCCCGGAGCCGTCGACCGAGGACGCCGTGAGGCTGAACGGGTGCACCATCCCGGGCCTGCCCGCGGTGCCGAGCAGCAGCGCGTAGAGCGACCAGGCGAGCGCGGCCAGGGTCCCCAGCGAGACCAGGGTGTCCATGCTCGCCGAGCCGTGCCGCAGCGTCGTGGCGGCGGCCCGGTGGATCGGCCAGGCGCCCCAGACGACGACCGGCGCGGCCAGCGTCAGGCAGATCCACTGCCAGTAGGTGAACTGCCAGGCCGGGACCATCGACAGGGCGATCACCGGCACGGCCAGCAGCGCGCAGACGACGAGGCGTTGGCGCAGGTCCCGCACGTGGATCTCGGCGCGGTCCGGAACGGCGGGTGCGTCCGGTGAGTCCGGCGAGGGCGGTGGCGCGGGCAGCTCGGCGCGGTAGCCGGCGGCCTGCACGGCCGCGACGAGGTCGTCGGTGCCCAGGTCCTGCGGGTAGTGGACCTCGGCCTTCTCGGTGGCGTAGTTGACGGTGGCGGCCACCCCGTCGAGCTTGTTCAGCTTGCGTTCGACGCGGTTCGCACAGGACGCGCACGTCATGCCGCCGATCAGCAGCTCGACGCGCTGGGTGTCCGGGCGTTCCGGGGTGACCGTAGCCATGATCAACTCCCTGTCGGGGTGCCGACGGTGAACTCGCAGAGGTGCTCGGCGCCGTCATGGGTGAACGTCAGGAACAGCCGGTGGCTTCCGGGCGACGGGACGTCGGCGACGAACGCCACGCCCGGTCCCGAGCGTGCGTCCGGGCCGGAGCCGGTGGTCTCCGGACGCAGCGGGAACCGTGCCAGGTCGCCCTGGCGCACCGCGACCATCCGGCCGAACGCGCCGCCGGTGCCCTCGACCGGGGCCAGGTCGGTGACCGGCGCGCCGTCCTTGCTGACCGTCGCGAACACCCGGGACTCGCCGCCGGCGAGCAGGCCGCCGTCCAGACGGACCTGGTACTCGCCGGTCTGCACCGTGCGCTGCTCTCCGGTGAAGGTGAACGGGCCGAACGGGCCCGGGACGAACAGGTCGGTCCCCAGGTCCAGGGCCGGCCCGCCGGTCGGGGTGAACCCGGCGTAGAGGCGCCAGACCCCGGCGCCGGGGAACTCGACCGGCGCGCGCCACACCCCGTCCGGGCCCTGGGTGGCACGCAGCTGCGTGTAGCCGGCGTCGTCCCGGCGGATCACCGCGGCGTCGATCTGCGCCCCCGGCGCCCCGTCGAACGCCCGGACCGGCGCGCCGTCCGAGCCGGTGATCGTGAACGCGATCTCGGTGGGCTGCTTCCAGTCGAGCACGGTGCCGTCGGCGACGAGCGTGTAGCCGGAGCGGGTGGAGCTCAGGCCCGCCGGCTCGGTCTCCGGGTCGGGCGCGGCCGCCGGCGAACCGCCCGGGGAGGCGTGCGGGGTGCCCGTCCCGTGCCCGGGGCCGACCGCGCGCGAGGCGTCGACCACGGCCGTCGCGGCGCCGGACCCACCGACCACGGGCCCGAGGGTCCCGCCCAGGGCCCAGCCGCCCGCGAACACCAGTGCGAGCGCGGCCGCGAAGCCGCCCACCCGCGCCGTCGTCCTACCGGCCACCGCCGTACCTCCGTCCCGCGCCTGCGTGTCCCGGTGCCGCCCGCCACGGGTGCGGCGCGCGGTCGTCCGGTCCGTCCCGGTCGCGTCGGTTCCCACACCCGGTACAACGCCTCGGCGCCGTACCGGATAGGCCATGACCCGATCGGGCGGTTCACATACTATAGGGGGGTATCCCATCGCGGACCATCCGGGAGGTGAGGGGCCGATCACCCGGACGCCACAGCCGGCCGGTGGGCACGCCATGATGGTCGGATGGCCTTCCGCTCGACACCGGTCGTTCACCGCTCCGCCACCCGCGGCGCCGGGCTCGCCGGGCTGCGCCCCGACCGTGTTGACGGGGCCCGCCCCGACGGGCTCGCCGGGACCCGTCCCGATGACGCCGACCTCGCCGACGAGGCCACGCTCGGCCGGATCGACCCGATGCAGGCGCCCTGGCCCGGACGGACCGTCGTGTCCGGCGGGGTGGCGCTGCACGTGCGGGAGACGCCGGGCACGTCGCCGGACCTGCCGGAGGCCGTCTACGTGCACGGGCTCGCGGGCTCGTCGACGAACTGGACGGACCTGGCCGGGATGCTCGTCCCGCGGGTCGCCGGAACGGCCGTCGACCTGCCGGGGTTCGGGCTCTCCGAGCCGACCGCGTCGCGCGAGTACACCCCGGAGGCGATGGCCGACGCCCTGCTCTGCTGGATCGCCGGACGCGGGCGCCCGGTGCACCTGGTCGGGAACTCCCTCGGCGGGCTGATCTCGATGACGGTCGCCGCCCGCCGTCCGGAGCTGGTGCGCTCGCTGACGCTGGTCTCGCCCGCCATGCCGGACCGCCGACCGGACCCGCGCCGCCTCTCCGACCCCCGGATGGCACTGGCCATGGTGCCGGGCCTGGGCCGGTCGGCGCGCCGCGCGCTGGCCGAGGAGCCGTTGCGCACGCGGGCGGAGAAAGTCGTCCGGCTGTGCTTCGCCGACCCGGCCCGCGGGTCCGCCCGCCGCCTGGACGAGCTGGTCGCCGAGGCCACCCACCGCGCCACGCTGCCGTGGGCGTCCGAGGCCGCGGACGGCGCGACGCGCGGGCTGCTCGGCGTCTGGGCCGGGCGTGAGGCGTGGCTGCGCGCCGCCCGTGTCCGGGTGCCCACGATGGTGATCTGGGGCGAGCAGGACCGCATCGTCACCGCCCGGCTGGCGCGCCGGACCGTCGCCACGCTGCCGGACGCGCGGCTGCTCCTGCTGCCCGGTGTCGGGCACGTCGCGCAGATGGAGGTCCCCGAGCTCGTCGCCCGCGCGATGGCCGGGGCGTGGGACGCCCAGGAGCAGGGCCGCTGGGCCGGCGGCGCGGTGCGGGAAGATTGCGGCTGAGCCCCGCGTTCTGGCAGGGGAGAGCCACCGGGGCCCTGGCCCCGGCGACCGCACACGGATTTCTGCGAGGAGATGAACCATGGCGCTACCGCCGCTGGTGGAGCCGGCCGCCGAGTTGACCAAGGACGAGGTCGGTCGCTACAGCCGTCACCTGATCATCCCGGACGTCGGGATGGACGGGCAGAAGCGGCTCAAGAACGCCAAGGTGCTGGTCGTGGGCGCGGGCGGGCTCGGGTCCCCCGCGCTGCTCTACCTGGCCGCGGCCGGGGTGGGCACGCTGGGCATCGTGGAGTTCGACGTGGTCGACGAGTCGAACCTGCAGCGTCAGATCATCCACGGCCAGTCCGACATCGACCGGCCGAAGGCCGAGTCGGCGCGCGACTCGATCCGCGAGACCAACCCGCACGTCGAGGTCCGCCTGCACAACGAGCGGCTGACCTCGGACAACGTGCTCGACATCTTCCGCGACTACGACCTGATCCTGGACGGCACGGACAACTTCGCCACCCGGTACCTGGTCAACGACGCCGCGGTCCTGCTCGGCAAGCCCTACGTCTGGGGCTCGATCTTCCGCTTCGAGGGCCAGGCGTCGGTGTTCTGGGAGGACGCCCCGAACGGGCTGGGCCTCAACTACCGCGACCTCTACCCGGAGCCGCCGCCGCCCGGGATGGTCCCCTCCTGCGCCGAGGGCGGCGTGCTGGGCGTGCTCTGCGCGTCCATCGGGTCGATCATGGTCAACGAGGCGATCAAGCTGATCACCGGTATCGGCGAGACGCTGCTCGGCCGCCTGATGATCTACGACGCGCTGGAGATGACCTACCGGCAGGTGCGGATCCGCAAGGACCCGGAGACCCCGAAGATCACCGAGCTGATCGACTACGACGCGTTCTGCGGCACCGTCTCCGACGACGCCCAGGCCGCCGCGGCGGGCAGCACGATCACCGCCGCCGAGCTCAAGGCGATGATGGACGCGGGCAAGGACTTCGCGCTGATCGACGTCCGCGAGCAGAACGAGTTCGAGATCGTCAGCATCCCGGGCGCGACGCTGATCCCCAAGGACCGGATCCTGTCCGGCGCGGCGCTCTCGGAGATCCCGCAGGACAAGCCGGTCGTGCTGCACTGCAAGTCCGGCGCCCGCTCGGCCGAGGTGCTGGCCGCTCTGCACAAGGCCGGGTTCAACGACGCCGTGCACGTCGGCGGCGGCGTCCTGTCCTGGGCCAAGACGGTGGATCCCTCGCTGCCCACGTACTGACCCGTACCGACCATCGCTGACGGCCGTCGTCCCCTTCCCGGGGACGGCGGCCGTCGTCGTCGGACTGCGGCATCCGGATCTTCCTCGTCGCCCGCTGTAGATACCGGTTGCGCTGATCGAGTGAAACCGATCCGTTTACCGCCGCAACGCGCCCGTACGGCGAAACGTTGGCACCGGTCGGCGCGACAAGGGTGTGGCGAATCGGTGGCAGTTCCGGCACGCCCGGCGAACCGGGTCGCGCCCGCTCCGCCGTGGATCGTTCAGGCTGGAGGGCCGGGTGGACCAGGGCACGACATCGGTGCGGCAGTGCGCGCTACCGGGCTGTGACGAGCAGATCGAGGTCGTGCCCGGCCGTCCGGAGCGCCGGTACTGCACCGCCGCGCACCGCGCCGCCGCCCGGCACGCCCGGCGTGCCGCCACGCAGGCCGACGGTGACCAGCGGCTGGCCGAGACGTTGCCCTGGCTTCGGGAGCCCGCGCCGGAGCCCGTCGCGGAGCCGCAGAACGCTCCGGCGGTGACGCTGGTGCCCGCGGTCGCGGCACGTCCGGGGTCCGGCGTCCGGCGTGGCCGCCGTCCCGCGCCCGGCGCGCTGTCGGCGCCGCGCAGCCTGCTGCGCCACCGTCGGACCCTCGCGATCATCGGCGCGACCGCCGTGCTGGCCGGCGGTTACGCGATCAGTGCCGGCAGCGCCGTCACCGAGACCACGCCGACGACCGCGCCCCGTGAGCTCTCCGCCGAGGAGTGGGAGGGGCAGGCGCGGGTCGCGCTCACCGCACTGGACGAGCAGCTGGACACGATCAGCCGCACCCAGCAGACCTGGAAGCAGATGCAGGCCGACCCGAGCCGGGCGGTGGCCACACAGCCGGTCCCGGTACGGCGTCTGGAGCAGCGCCGGTCGGTGCTGCAGCAGCAGCGGGCCACGCTGACCTCGCAGCTCGAGGCCTATCGCTCGTTGCAGCGTGCGGGTGACGAGCTCTCGCTCGCCGACCAGCAGCTCGCCCAGCTCGACCAGGTCGTGGCCGAGCTGCCGCCGCCGGGGCGGCGCAGCGCCGACCAGGCGGCCGCGATCGCGGCGCTCGACGAGCAGCGGGACATGCGGGCCCGCCAGCGCGAGGCCAAGCAGGACGAGCTGCGCACGCTCGACGACGGTCTCGCGCAGGCCCGCCGCTCGGCCCTGCCGGGTGCGCCGGAGGAGACCGAGAAGGTGTCCGGCGACGTGCTCGCGCTGGCCCGCGGGGAGAAGCCCAGCTCGCCCGAGCCGACGTCGGCCCCGAGCCGGCCCGAGGTGCTCGCCGGTGGCCGGGACCCCAGCGGCGACCGGGAGACGGGCCGGGTCACGACGAGCGGTCCGCCCGACCCGCGCGGCCCGCGCGACGAGACCGCGCCGCGCAGCGACGAGAACGCGGCCGGTGCCGGCGCGGAGAACCCGGCCCGGGGCGGCCCGGGTGAGGGTGGCGGTGGCGGGGCCGCCCCGACCGCACCGACCGCGCCGAAGGCCGACGCGGGTGGCGGAGGTGGTCCCTCCGGTGACCGGGCCGGGGACGGGAAGAAATCCGGGCCGGCCGAGGTGCTCGGCGGCGCGGTCCAGGGCGCGTCGGACGGGGTCAAGAAGCTCACCGGCGGGGACCGGAACGCAGATCCGAAGCCCGGCAAGGCGGGCGACAAGGGCGACGGCAAGCCCCCGGCGGCGCCCGGAGCGAAGCCGGACGACGGCGGGGGCACCGTCACGCCCGCCGATACCGGCGGGTCGAAGGGCGTGGTCGGGCAGGCGGCCGGTGTCGTCGGCGGAGCCGTCGACGGCCTGACCGGCAAGGGTGGCGACGACAAGGGCGACAAGGGCGGCCGCGCGACGGGCGACGGGGAGAAGTCCGCGGGCTCCGGAGCGAAGGAGAAGGCCGAGGCGCCCGCGGGAGGCGACGGCAACAAGGACGAGGCCGGCAAGGGGAACGACGACAAGCCGAAGGACCGGGCCCGCGGTGGCGGGGACTCCGGCGGTGGGCTCCTGAAGGACGCACCGATCATCGGTGAGGACGGCGGCGCGGACCGTTCCGGCGAGAAGGACCGCCCGGCGGAGAAGTCGACTCCGAAGGAGAGGTCCGCCCCGTCGGAGAACTCGGCCCCGAAGGAGAACTCGGCCCCGAAGGAGAAGTCGGCCCCGTCGGAGGAGTCGGCCCCGAAGGAGAAGTCGGCGCCGGACGAGGGGTCGGCGCCGATCGCACCGAGGAAGATCGTCGGGCCGGAGAGTGGCGGTACCGCTCCGGCGACGTCGGGTGGCGCGGGCATGGCCAGCGCGGTCGCCGGCCCGTACCTCGAGTCGGCGATCGGCGCGGAGGCCGCACGTCCGGTGCTGCAGGAGGCGGATCGCCAGATCGCCGAGGAGATGGCGAACCGGTCGGCCGAGGGCGGTTCCGGCTCGAGTGGTGGGGGCGGCTCGTCGGCGTCGTCCGGATCGGGCGGCTCCGCATCGGGCGGCTCCGGCTCCGGCAGCGGCTCGGACGAGTCCGGTGACTCCTCCGGATCCGGCGGGACCTCGTCCGAGGCGGGATCCGGCGGTGAGTCGGGCGGTGAGTCCGGCGAGGAGTCCAGCGGTGGGTCCGGCGGGGAGTCGGGCGAGAGCGGGTCGTCGGGCGCGTAGGCGGGCGGCACCGGGGTGTCCGGCCCGTAGGCGGGCGGTGACGCCCGATCCGGTACGGCGGTGGGAGGAGATCGCGGATCGTCCCGCGTGGCACATGTGCGCGCGGGACGGGCCCGGGTACGGTCCGGCCCGTGACAGCAGTCCGCCCGCTCGCGCCCGCTCCGTCCACGAGCGCCCTGCCCGAGCACGTCCGCGTCGCCTTCGGGGTGCGTGAGGCCGTCCCGCGGCCCGTCGTATGGGCAGGCCAACGCGCCTGGCACTGCGGCGACGTCCTGCTGCGCCCGGTCTCGGACAACGTCGTGGCCGCCTGGTCGGCCACGGTGCTGGAGAACCTCGAGGTCGACGGCGTCCGGCTGGCGCGGCCCGTGCGGTCCAGCGACGGACGCTGGGTGGTCGGTGGCTGGGCCGCGTCCCGGCACCTGTCGGGCACGTCCGAACCGCGCCACGACGACGTCGTCGCCGCGTCCCTGCGCCTGCACGCCGCCACCTCGACGGTGCTGCGGCCGCGACTGCTCGACGACCGCGACGACCTGCTGTCCCGCTCGGCCTCGGCGGCCTTCGGTGAGTCCCGCCTCGACCTCGACCCGCTGACCGGCGGGGAGCTGTTCGCCGACCTCGCCGCGCACCGGCGCCCGATCCGGCTCACCCCGCAGGTGGTGCACGGGGAGCTGTTCGGCGCGATGCTGTTCGACCGCGCCGGCGTGCCCGCGGTGCTCGACCTGGTGCCGTTCTGGCGCCCGGCCGAGTGGGCGGCGGCCGTCGTCGTCGTCGACGCGATCGCGTGGGGCGGCGCCGACGACGCGCTGATGGACCGCTGGTCCGAGCTGCCCGAGTGGCCGCAGGCGCTGCTGCGCGCGGTGCTGCACCGGCTCGCCCTGCACGCCCAGCACCCGGAGGCCACGGCGGCGTCGCTGGGCGGCCTCGAGCGCGTCGCCGGCCTGGTCAGCACCCGGCTGTAGCACCCGGCTGTAGCGCCCGGCCGTGGGCACAGGCCCCCTCCGGCGGGCGCCCGCGCATCTCACACCCGTGTGATCGGCATGTGAGAGAGGATTTTCCGCGACGTCACGCGGGGCCACATCCGGGCAACCGGAACTTCCTACGGTTCGGCGTACCTGATAGTCGCCGGCGTGGGGAGTTCTTCTGTGACCGCAATGATCCCGGAATCCGAGAGCCGCCGTCCCGGCGGCCGCTGGATCGAGCACTGGGAGCCCGAGGACCCCGGCTTCTGGGAGCGCACCGGCAGGAAGGTCGCGAGCCGCAATCTCTGGCAGTCGATCTTCTCCGAGCACATCGGGTTCTCGATCTGGACGCTGTGGTCGGTGCTGGTCCTGTTCATGGGCCAGGACTACGGGTTCGACGCGGCGCAGAAGTTCTTCCTGGTCGCCATCCCGACGCTGGTCGGCGCCGTGCTGCGGCTGCCCTACACGTTCGCGGTGGCCCGGTTCGGCGGCCGGAACTGGACCATCGTCAGTGCCTCGCTGCTGCTGGCCCCCACGGTCCTCGCGCTGATCGTGATGGAGCCGGGGGTCTCGTACACGACGTTGATGGTCGTCGCGGCGGTCGCGGGCGTCGGCGGCGGCAACTTCGCCTCGTCGATGACGAACATCAACACGTTCTTCCCGGAGAGGCAGAAGGGCTGGGCGCTCGGGCTCAACGCGGGCGGCGGCAACCTCGGGGTCCCGGTGGTGCAGCTGATCGGGCTGCTGGTCATCGCGACCGCGGGTGCGGGCTCGCCGCGTCTGCTGATCGCGATCTACATACCGTTCATCGTGGTCTCGGCCGTGCTGGCCTGGGTGCGGATGGACAACATCGCGGCCGTGCGCAACGACACCGGCGCGTTCGTCGAGGCCTGTCGGGACCGCCAGACCTGGATCATGTCGTTCCTCTACATCGGGACGTTCGGCTCGTTCATCGGCTACTCGTTCGCGTTCGGGCTGGTGCTGCAGAACCAGTTCGGGCGCACCCCGCTGCAGGCCGCGGCCGTGACGTTCATCGGCCCGCTGATCGGCTCCCTGATCCGCCCGCTGGGCGGGCGGATGGCCGACCGGTTCGGCGGGGCCAGGGTCACGCTGTGGAACTTCGCGGCGATGGCCGTCGCCACGGGCATCATCATCGCGGCGTCCGGCGCGGACTCGCTGCTGGTGTTCACGGTCGGTTTCGTGCTGCTGTTCACGCTCACCGGGATCGGCAACGGGTCGACCTACAAGATGATCCCGGCCATCTTCACCAGCCGGGCCAGGGCGAACGTGGCGAACGGCGGTGACGCCGCGGCCGAGACGGCGACGGCGCGCCGGGTCTCCGGTGCCGTGATCGGCATCGTCGGCGCGGTGGGCGCGCTCGGCGGGCTGTTCATCAACCTCGCGTTCCGCGCGTCCTTCCTGTCCGCGGGGACCGGCGCCCCGGCGTTCTGGGCCTTCCTGGCCTTCTATGTGATCTGCCTCGTCGTCACCTGGGCGGTCTACCTGCGGCCCGTGCCGGTCGGCGCGGACCGGGCGGACGTGGCGTTCGCCCGCGTCTGACGGCGCGGTCGGTCCGACCACGGTCGTGCGCGGCCACCCCCGGATGTGGGTGCTGTCACAGGGCGGCGCAGTTCCGCATCTGCGGGTCGAGGAGGACGGTCGTTGCGGATCTACCGGTAAGGCGGACCTCAGATCTGCAGGTCGTGGCACACCTCTACGGACGCGTGCCGTCAACCGGATGATCCTGCTTCCTGCGCGTTTCTCGTATCCGTCCCTTCTGGACGTCGTTGGCCGGTCCAAGTACTCCCGGCCAGGGTCGCGCTCCCCCTCGAGGCCCGGCGGGAGGCCGTTCCGAGAGGACAACGATGCCCGCTCACCGTGCACCCGCCACCGCGCTGCGCCCCCGTCCGCCCGAGGGCGAGGGTGGCGTCAGCCGCCGCCGCTTCCTCGGCTACCTGATCGCCGCGCCCACGCTCGTGGTGGCCGCGGAGATGGGCCGCCAGACCGTCTTCGGCGCCCCGGAGGCGTCCGCGGCGCCGATCCCGTCGGTCCAGACGACCGAGCTCTACGACCTGAGCGACGCGATCCGGGACGCGGCCCGCCCGACCGCGAACCTGATCAAGATCGAGGTGAACCGCGACGGCACCGTGTCGTTCGCGATGCCGCGCTCGGACAACGGGCAGGGGATCATCACCTCGACCCAGATGATCATCGCCGAGGAGATGGACCTGGAGCTCGACCAGGTCGTCGTGACGCTGGCCGACGCCCGCCCGGAGCTGGTGTTCAACCAGCTCACCGGCGGCTCGAGCGCGATGTTCACGCTGTACACCCCGGTCCGGGTGGCGGCCGCGCTGGCCAGGGGCCGCCTGCTCGACGCGGCGGCCGCCGCGTTCGACCAGGACGCGGGGACGCTGAGCTCGCGGGCCGGTGTGATCACCAGCCTGACCGGCGGGACGCTGGGCATCGGCGAGCTCGCGGAGAAGGCCGCCGTGCAGACGACCGAGCAGGTCGAGGTCGTGCTCAAGCCGCGCGAGGAGTTCCGGATCCTCGGGAAGCCGCAGACCAAGACCGACGCCCGGGCGATCGTCACCGGTAAGAAGCAGTTCGCCACCGACCTGCAGATCCCGGACGCGCTTCCGTCCGTGGTCTGCCGCGCCCCCGACCTCAACGGCGCCCCGATCGCCATCGACAACGTCGACGAGATCCGCTCGATGCCCGGCGTCACCGACGTCGAGATCATCGCGACCGGCGTCGCGGTGCGGGCGGTGACCTTCGGGCACTGCATCGACGCCGTCCGCGCGATGACGGTGCAGTGGGAGCCGGGCACGGTCGCCGGTCAGGACGACGAGTCGGTGCTGGCCGATCTCCGGAAGGCCGAGCTCCCGCTGGCGGTGCCGCCGGCCGGGGGCAGCACGGTCGAGGGCGACTTCACGTTCTACTTCAAGTCCAACAGCTCGCTGGAGACCAACTGCGCGATCGCCGACGTCCGGTCGGACTCGGCCGAGATGTGGTTCCCGACCAAGACCCCGATCACCGCCCAGGACCAGATCGCGGACCTGCTCGGCCTGCCGACCAACGCGGTCACCGTGCACGTGACCGAGGGCGGCGGCTCGTTCGGGCGCAAGCTGTTCCTGGACGCCGCGCTGGAGGCGGCCGAGTTCTCGCAGAAGATCGGCAAGCCGGTCAAGCTGATGTGGACCCGCGCCGACGACTCCCGCCAGGGCCGCGTGCACCCGATGGCCACGTCCCGGGTCCGCGCCTCGGTCACCGCCGACTCGGTGCTCAGCTTCGAGCTGCGCCACACCAGCGTCTCGATGGACGTCAGCCACGGGTTCGGCGACGCGCTGACCGTGGCGGCGTCCCGGCTGCCGTCGGGCAACCTCGCCGTGGCCGAGGTGATCTGGGAGCTGAGCCAGACGGTCCCGTACAACTTCGGTGTCTCGACCCGGCTGCTCAACGAGGTCGACATGCGCTTCAACACCGCCCCCATGCGCAACGTCTACTCGCCGGACTCCACGGTCGCCCGGGAGCTGATGGTCGACCAGATCGCGGCGAAGATGGGCCGCGACCCCTACGAGTTCCGCCGGGAGTTCCTCAAGCACGACCGCCAGCGCGCGGTGCTGGACAAGGTCGCCGAGGAGGGGAACTGGGGCCGGACGATGGAGGAGGGCACGGCCCAGGGCATCTCCTTCCAGACCGAGTACAAGTCGGTGATCGCGACGCTGGTGGAGATCGACTGCCGTCCGGAGACGGTGAACCGGTCGGTCCGGGAGGGCCTGACCGGGCCGCGCGTGACCAAGGTGACCACGGCCGTCGACGTCGGAGTCGTGATCAACCCGCGCGGGATCGAGGCCCAGATCCTGGGCGCGATCAACGACGCGCTGGCGATGACGCTGACCGGCAGCATGAGCCTGGTCGACGGGCACTTCGTCGAGGCCAGCTGGGACAACTACTTCTACACCCGGCAGTGGAACACCCCGCCGGAGGTGAACTTCCACCTCGTGGAGTCCGACGCCCCGGAGCCCGGCGGCGTCGGCGAGCTCGGTGTCGGCGGGTCGACCGGCGCGATCGCGTGCGCCTACGCGCGGGCGACCGGGAAGGTCCCGGAGTACTTCCCGATCATGCACAAGGAGCCGCGGCCGTTCGAGCCGTACCCGACGGTGCCGCCGATCCCGCCGTCGCCCACCAACGGCCTCGACACCACGTTCTGAGGAGCCCGACATGCCTACACAGACCTTCAAGCTCAACGGTGAGCAGGTCACCGTCGACACCGAGGACGACGTGCGCCTGCTCTGGGTGATTCGCGACCTGCTCGGGTTCACCGGGCCGAAGTACGGCTGCGGGATCAACGTGTGCAAGGCCTGCACCAGCCACATCAACGGCAAGGCCTTCAACCCGTGCTCGGTCCGCGTGGCTGACGTCGCCGACTCCGACGAGGTCACCACGATCGAGGGGCTGGCCGACGGGGAGGACCTGCACCCGATGCAGCAGGCCTGGATCGACTACGACGTCGCGCAGTGCGGCTACTGCCAGCCCGGCCAGATCATGGCCGCGGTGGCCAAGGTCCGGCAGTGCGTGACCGAGGGGCGCGAGGTCGACGACACCGCCATCGAGGAGCTGCGCAACATCTGCCGTTGCGGGACCTACCAGCGGATCCGCGAGGCGATCAAGGCCGGTGCCGAGAACATGTGATGCCGGGCACTATCGTCGCAGCACACCCGCCCCCGACGGGTGTGCTGCGACGCGCACGCTCCCGAACCAAAGGCGGTTCCGATGAGCAAGTCAGTGACGGACGCGGGTCTCGACCCGCTTCCCGCACTCCGTGCGGCGCTGCGGGCGGTGCAGACCGACTCCGGGTTGCCGATCGCGTTCGGGGCCTTCGTCGACAACGGGGCCACCGCCGTGCTCAGCGA
>NZ_JADQDD010000170.1 GCF_019263595.1 Pseudonocardia sp. KRD291
CGGGTCTGACGCTCGAGGACCGGAACCGTCCGCATTCGCTCGTAACGTTGCCCACATGACGACATTCGTGCTGGTTCCGGGGTTCTGGCTGGGCGCGTGGGCGTGGGACGAGGTCGCCGCCGTGCTGCGTGGGCAGGGCCACCACGTGGTGGCGGTGACGCCGGCCGGGATGGCTGAGCGCCGTGCCGGCAAGCGCAGCGACGAGGCTGCGAGGGTGACGACCGAGGACCAGGTCGAGGACCTGGTCACGACGCTGCGCGGGCACGACGGGGACCCGGTCGTGCTGGTCGGGCACAGCGGTGGCGGGCCGCTCGTCGCGGCCGCCGTCGAGCGCGGCGTCCGGGACCGGGTCGCGGCGCTCGTGTTCGTCGACACCGGGCCCCTGCCCGGCGACGTCGCGCATGTCGACTTCGTCGGTCCGGAGCAGGCCCGACTCGTGCGGCAGCGGCTGGCGGAGAACGGCGGGGAGTACCCGATGCCGACGGCATCCGAGCTCGGCCCGGGCGCGGCCGGTATCGACGCGGAGGCCTTCGAGCGGATCCGGGAACGCAGCACACCCGAGCCGGGAGGCGTCGTCCTGCAGGCCGCGCGGCGGGCCGAGCGGCCGGACCGGACGCTGCCCAAGATCGTCATCGCGTGCACCTTCACCGCCGACGACGTGCGCGGCGCGATCGGTGCCGGGGTCCCGGCATTCGCCGAGATGGGCGGACCGGAGTGGTCGGTGCGGGAACTGCCGACCGGGCACTGGCCGATGTTCTCCGAGCCGGCGGCGCTCGCCCGTCTGCTGGCCGGGGTCGAGGTCTCCGCCCCGGCCCCGTGAGCGCGGGGTCGTCGGTCGGCGCGGTCGCGCCGCCCGGCGGACGGACACCCACCGTTGGTCGCAGAGCGTGAGAGGTCGTCATCGGAGCGTCATCTCGTCGGGCGACCGTCCGGCAGCCGGACAGGGTGCGCCCGGCGACCCGGCGGCGCGTCCACGGCCGGTCGGCCCGTCCGGGGGTCGCCCGTGTAGTTCACTGTGCCCGTCCGAGGCGGCTCACCCGTCCCGCAGGAGAACGGGGCCGCCTCCCCGCGTGAGGTGTGGAGGATCAGACGTGCCCCACGAGTTGGTCAGTGCCTACACGCTGGTGGTCGGCGAGGACGAGGACCAGCCGTCGGTCACCGTGCACACCACGGCCGACGACGCCTGGCGGGCCCTGGACCGGGAGATCCGGGAGCGTTGCGGCATGCGCACCCGCCCCCGGCGGGCGGTGGACGCCGACGGCGCCTCCCGCCTCGCCGACGCCTGGCGCGCGGCGGACCCGGAGAGTCGCTACTGGCAGGTCACCGCGCACCGTCTCCCGATCATGCTTCCGGAGCTGGCGCGTCCCCGTGCCGTGGCCGAGCGGTGACCCGATCGGACTTAGGTCTTTCCGAGCTCTAATTCCGCGCTCGAAAAGGCTCCGTCGAGCATTGTTCCGTCTTGTGGCGGCACCGTCCGGCCGCCCCGAGCGGGCATTCGCCGCATGCCGGGCCGAATGCCGAGTGCTGTTCACCACCCGTCGGGTGGGCCGGGGTTGCGCGGACGTTTCGCGGCCGTCACCAGCACCGTCCGGCCTGCTTCTGAATCGATTTACATGATCGGTGTTGTGAGTCAATTGACAACGAGCCCGGTGGGACGATCGGGATTCCGCCGGTAGCCTCGGTTCCCATCTTTCCCGTCACTTCCCGCATTCCGGTGCGGGTCGACGAACCATTCCCGGTGGCGGGCCGGGGCCGGCGAGGAGACAGGACGACATGACTGCAGCGACCGTTCCGGGGACCGACCACGCACCGACCACCAACCAGGGCGTGGTGTCCTGGGTGCAGGAGATCGCTGAGCTGGCCACCCCCGATCGCGTCGTGTGGTGCGACGGGTCCGACGCGGAGTGGACGCGGCTCACCGACCAGCTGGTCGAGCAGGGCACGATCACCCGGCTCGACCCGGACAAGAAACCCAACTCGTTCTACGCCGCGTCCGACGCCGGTGACGTGGCCCGGGTCGAGGAGCGGACGTTCATCTGCACCGAGACCGAGCGCGGTGCCGGGCCGACCAACAACTGGGTCGCGCCGGCCGAGATGAAGTCGACGATGACCGAGCTCTACCGCGGCAGCATGCGCGGCCGGACGCTCTACGTGGTGCCGTTCTGCATGGGCCCGACCGACGCCGAGGACCCGATGCTCGGCGTCGAGATCACCGACTCGGAGTACGTCGTGATCTCGATGAAGATCATGACCCGGATGGGCTCGCACGTGCTGCCGCTGCTCGATGCCGCGGGCGAGCGCTGGGTGAAGGCGCTGCACTCGATCGGCGCCCCGCTCGAGCCGGGCCAGGCCGACGTCGCGTGGCCGCACAACGAGAACAAGTACATCAGCCACTTCCCCGAGACCCGCGAGATCTGGAGCTACGGCTCCGGCTACGGCGGCAACGCCCTGCTCGGCAAGAAGTGCTACGCGCTGCGGATCGCCTCGGCGATCGCCCACGACGAGGGCTGGCTGGCCGAGCACATGCTGATCCTCAAGCTGATCAGCCCGGAGGAGAAGGCCTACTACGTCGCGGCCGCGTTCCCGTCGGCGTGCGGCAAGACGAACCTGGCGATGCTGCAGCCGACCATCCCGGGCTGGCGCGCGGAGACCGTCGGCGACGACATCGCCTGGATGCGCTTCGGCAAGGACGGCAGGCTCTACGCGGTCAACCCGGAGTTCGGGTTCTTCGGTGTCGCGCCGGGCACGAACTGGAACACCAACCCGAACGCGATGCGCACGATCGAGAAGGGCAACGCCCTGTTCACCAACGTCGCGCTCACCGACGACGGCGACGTCTGGTGGGAGGGCCTCGAGGGCGACCCGGCCCACCTGACGTCCTGGAAGGGCGAGGAGTGGACCCCGGACGCCGGGATCGACGCCGCGCACCCGAACTCGCGCTACACGGTGCCGATCGCCCAGTGCCCGGTCGTGGCCCCGGAGTGGCAGGACCCGAACGGGGTGCCGATCTCGGCGATCCTGTTCGGTGGGCGCCGCAAGACCACGGTCCCGCTGGTCACCGAGGCCCGCAGCTGGCAGCACGGCACGTTCATGGGCGCCACCATGTCCTCGGAGAAGACCGCCGCCGCGACCGGTGGCCTCGGCCAGGTCCGCCGCGACCCGATGGCGATGCTGCCGTTCCTGGGCTACAACGTCGGTGACTACTTCGCGCACTGGGTCAACGTCGGCAAGGGCGCCGACGCGGACAAGCTGCCGAAGATCTTCTACGTGAACTGGTTCCGCAAGGGCGACGACGGCCAGATGCTCTGGCCCGGCTTCGGGGAGAACAGCCGCGTCCTCAAGTGGTGCATCGAGCGGATGGAGGGCAAGGCCGCCGCGGTCGACACCCCGATCGGCTACGTGCCCACCCCGGACCAGATGGACCTCGAGGGTCTCGACGCGACCGCCGACGACATCGCGGCCGCGTTGAACGTCGACGTCGAGGAGTGGAAGGCCGAGATCCCGCTGATCGAGGAGTGGTTCGACAAGATCGGCGACAACCTCCCGACCTCGATCCGCGACGAGTTCGAGGCCCTCAAGCAGCGCCTCGGCGCCTGATCACACCCGCACGCCACCGGCCCGCCGCGACCCGTTCGCGGCGGGCCGGCCGCGTGCCGGGGGTGGGATGAGAGCTCCGTTCGTACGGCCGGGTCGGACGAGCGCTCCGTTCGTGCACCGGGGTTCGCAGGCGCGCCAGTGACAACGCGCGTTGCGCGACCTAACCTCCCTGCGGGAACCGGCGCCACCGGCGGCGCCGGACGCACGATGGGGGTCGGGCCGTGGTCACTACCGAGAAGCCGAGCGAACCCGACGGCCCGGCGCCGAGCCGCCGTCGACGCGATCCCAAGCAGATCGCGATCTGGACCGCGGTCGCGCTCGTGGGCGCCGTCGCGTGGGGGATTGTCGCCATCGCCCGCGGCGAGGACGTCTCCGCGGCCTGGTTGGTGTTCGCCGCCGTCGCCTCGTACGCGATCGCCTACCGCTTCTACTCGCGCTTCATCGCCCACAAGGCGCTGCGCGTCGACGACACCCGGGCCACCCCGGCCGAGCGGCTGAACGACGGGCAGGACTACCAGCCCACCGACCGGCGCGTGCTGTTCGGGCACCACTTCGCCGCCATCGCCGGGGCCGGGCCGCTGGTCGGCCCGGTGCTGGCCGCGCAGCTGGGGTACCTGCCCGGGACGCTGTGGATCATCATCGGCGTCATCTTCGCCGGGGCCGTGCAGGACATGGTCACGCTGTTCTTCTCCACCCGCCGCGGCGGGCGCAGCCTGGGCCAGATGGCCCGCGAGGAGATCGGGCCGATCGGCGGCATCGCGGCGATGATCGCCGTGCTGGCGATCATGATCATCCTGCTGGCCGTGCTCGCGCTGGTGGTCGTGCAGGCGCTCGCGGACTCGCCGTGGGGCACGTTCTCGCTGGCCATGACGATCCCGATCGCGTTGTTCATGGGCTTCTACCTGCGCTATCTGCGGCCGGGGAAGATCCTTGAGGTCTCCACGATGGGCGTGGCGCTGCTGCTGCTGGCCATCGTGGCCGGCGGCTGGGTGCAGGAGTCCGGCCTGGCCGACACGTTCACCCTGTCCGGCAACCAGCTCACGCTCGCCCTGGTGATCTACGGGTTCATCGCCTCGGTGCTGCCGGTCTGGATGCTGCTCGCGCCGCGGGACTACCTGTCGAGCTTCATGAAGATCGGCGTGGTGGTGCTGCTGGCGGTGTCGATCCTGGTGGCGTGGCCGTCGCTGCAGCTGCCGGCGTTCACCGAGTTCGCGTCGAACGGAGCAGGGCCGGTGACGGCCGGTTCGCTGTTCCCGTTCGTGTTCATCACGATCGCCTGCGGCGCCCTGTCCGGTTTCCACGCCCTGGTCGCCTCCGGCACCACGCCGAAGCTGATCCAGAAGGAGTCCCAGATCCGGGTGATCGGCTACGGGGCGATGCTCACCGAGTCGTTCGTGGCGATCATGGCGCTGGTCGCGGCGTGCATCATCGACCCCGGCCTGTACTTCGCGATGAACGTCCCGGCGACGGCTCTGGGCCCGACGCTGGAGTCGGCGTCGGCGTACGTGACCAACCTCGGCTTCCAGATCACACCGGCCGAACTCGCCGCGGCCGCGCAGGCCGTCGAGGAGCAGACCCTGATCGGCCGCACCGGCGGCGCCCCGACCCTGGCGGTGGGGCTGTCCACGATCCTGTCCGAGGTGTTCGGCGGGGATGCGCTGCGCGCGTTCTGGTACCACTTCGCGATCATGTTCGAGGCGCTGTTCATCCTGACCACGGTGGACGCGGGTACCCGGGTCGGTCGGTTCATGCTGCAGGACACCGTGGGCCTGGTGTGGCCGCGCTACAAGGACACCTCGTGGAAGCCGGCCGCGTGGAGCGCCAGCGCCGTGATCGTCGGCCTGTGGGGCTACCTGCTGTTCATCGGGGTGAACGACCCGCTGGGCGGGATCAACCAGCTCTTCCCGCTGTTCGGGATCGCGAACCAGCTGCTGGCCGCCGTCGCGCTGGCCGTGTGCACCACGCTGTTGATCAAGTCGGGGCGGGCGAAGTACGCCTGGATCACGCTGGTGCCACTGGCCTGGGACGCCGTCGTGACGATCACGGCGAGCTTCCAGAAGATCTTCTCAGGCAACCCGAAGCTGGGGTTCTGGGCCCAGCGCACCCAGTACCAGGAGGCGCTCGAGGCGGGGAAGACGAGCCTGGGCTCGGCCAAGTCGGTCGAGGCGATGGAACGGGTGGTGTTCAACTCGACGGTGACCACCACGCTCACCGCGCTGTTCGCGATCCTGATCCTGATCGTGCTGGCGGACTCGGTGCGGGTGTGGATCGCGGCGCTGCAGGGCAGGCCCCTGTCCAGCGGCTCCGAGGACCCGTACACGCGTTCGGAGCTCTGGGCGCCGTCCGGGCTCGTGCCCACCAGGGAGGAGCGGGAGCACTCCCGCGAGCTCGCCGGTTCCGGGACGGGCGGTCGGGGCACCGGCGGCTCCGGTACGGCGGGCGGTTCCGGCACGACGGGCGGGGCCGGCTCGTGAGCGTGCGGGAACGGCTCGACGCCGCGTGGCAGCTCGTGCGGGAGATGGCCGGCGAGCGGGACTACGAGAACTACCTGGCCCATCGCGCGGCGCACCACCCCGGTGAGCCGGTCCGGGGCGAGCGGGAGTTCTGGCGGGAGCGCACCGACCGGCAGGACCGGAACCCGACGGCGCGCTGTTGTTGACCGGGAAATGGCGACTTCACCCGATCGGATCAGCCGAGCGCGCAGAGTGATGACGGTGCCGCGGTTCGTACGGCCGGCCGGGTGGCGTCATTTCCGGATCACTGCAGATCACCGGCTACCTGATGCGGGACAGGTAGCCTCGGGCCGGGACTCACGTTCCGGTGCGCCGGGGTCAGGATCGTCCCCAGGTGCTCCGATCGGACGCGCCGCCGTCGCACCCTGTGACGGCGAGCGGATCGACGACGGGCCGCGGCGCCCCCGCGACGGAACACCGGACGATCCCCGGCGATACATGCCGTGAGCGTCGTCCCTGTACGACGGCGCAGCGGAGGTGTGACGAACGTGCTCGATGTACGGGTGTCCGACGGTCTGGACCAGGAGTCGCTCGTCGCGTTCACCGACCGGCTCGCCGCCACCGGCCGGGCCGGTGCGGCGCAACGGGCGGCACGGACGAGGATCGTCGACGACGTGCGCGCCGGGCGGGTCCCGGCCGGTCTGCGCCGGCTCGCGTTGTCGTTGAACACGCCGCTGCCCCCGCGTCCGCGCCGGTCCTCCGACGACCCGGAGACGCCGGCCTCGGTCGTCGTCGAGGAGAGTCTGGTCGTGCTGTCCGGGGCGTCGGACGACGAGCTCGTCGAGGCGCTGGAGGCCCTGGTCGGCCGCGGGATGCGAGTGGTGGTCACGGCGGCCGACGCCGGTGCACCGCGTGCCCTGCGCGGCCGTCTGCCCTCGGCCTTGGCCGCGCACGCCGTGGAGAAGCTGCCCTCGCTCGACCCCGCCGACCTGCGGAGGCTGCGCCGCCTGCTCGCCACCTCCACCCCGGAGCGGCGGATCCGGGGCCGCCAGGAGCTGCCGTCGGCCGGCGCCCTGCCGGCCCACGAGGACATCGCCGGGTGCTGCGCCCGGGCGGCGCGCACGATCGACGGCGCGGACGCCGAGGAGGCCCGCGTCCTGCCCTCGCTGCTGCGCGACCTCGACGCCGAGCGTCGCGCCGCGGTGACCCAGGTCGGGCGGTGCGTGGGCCGCACGGTCGGTGGGCTGAACGCGTCCCCGCACGTCGGCTGGCTGCGGCCGGCGGTCTACCAGCTGGTGCACAACGTGCACCGTGCCGAGTACGAGCAGCTGCAGAGCCTCGCCGCCCAGCAGCGCGACGGCCTCGAGCGCTTCGGCGGCGTGCCGGAGGTCAGCGAGGCCGGCCCGGTCCCGGTCGACGCCGCCGTGATCGTCCGCGACTACCTGTCCTACCTCA
The DNA here is from genome assembly GCF_019263595.1 of Pseudonocardia sp. KRD291. Lineage (GTDB taxonomy): Bacteria > Actinomycetota > Actinomycetes > Mycobacteriales > Pseudonocardiaceae > Pseudonocardia. Next base: position 7,506 of record NZ_JADQDD010000170.1, read on the forward strand.
CCGAGGGCGGACGCAGCCGCACCTACTTCCGGCCCCCCGCACAGCGGGAGGCCCAGCCGGTGCTCAGCCTGTTCCGGGTCGGCGGCGTGGTGCCGCAGTCGGTGGACGAGGTCGGCGCGGTCGCGTTCCACCTCGACCTCGCCGCACGCCACCGCGAGATCGACCGGCTCTGCCAGGTGCTCGCCGTGCCGACCCCGCACGGTCCGAACGACCTCCGTGAGCTGGCCGACGCGCTCGATGTCGGCGCCGCCGCGGCCCGCTCGGTCGGTGCGCTGCGCCACGACGTGCTGTTCCTGCAGCAGGACTCACCGGTCGTGGTGCCGGACCTGACCGCCGCCGAACGTGTCGCCCGCGCGATCGTCGACTACGACGAGCACGGCGACCCGGCCGAGGCCGCCGACGAGCTGGACCGCCAGGCCGACGAGCTGATGGCGACCGTGCCGGCCCCGACCATGGCACCCGAGCACGAACGCCTGGTGGCGGCGCTGCGCGCACACGACGCGGACGCCTACGCCGAGGCCCTCGACGAGCTGGAGGCGGCCCGCCGCGACGCCGCCGACCAACGCGCGTGCAACGAGCTGCTCGCGCGCCTGCGCACCGACGCGCCCGCGCTCGCGGACGCCTGGGCGGCGGGGAGCGGGTCCCGCGGCACCGGCTACGGGTTGCTCTGCTTCGCCGCCTCGGACGCCCTGCTGTCCGGCCTGCCGCCCGCGGACAGCGCCGACCTGGTGGTCGTACTCGGTGCGGGTGCGTTGTCGGCGGACGCCCTGCTGCTCACCGCCGTCGCGCCGCGGATGGTGGCCGTCGTCGGCGACGAGCCGCGGGCGACGTCGGGCACCACCCTGCTCGAGGTGCTCAACCAGGCCTCGGCCCGGTTCCTGCGCGGCCGGACCCCCACCGCGCCGGAGGCCACGCCGGACGGCGACCCGGTCGCGATCCCGGCGCAGAACAGCGCCCGCGGGGAGGACTGAGGACTCAGCTCAGCCGGGGCCGACGGAGCGGATGGCGCCCTCGATCCGTTCCAGAAGGACGAACGGGTCGTCCGCGGCGGGTTCCTGGCGTTCCCACCGCGCGTTCTGCTCCCGGCCCGGCAGGAACAGCGACCAGCGACCGGGCTCGGGGGTGTCCGCGCGCAGCTGCGCCAGTGCCGTCGACGACCATGCGGCCCCCAGCTCGGGGAACGTGGGCGGGCGCCGGTCCAGGATCGTGATGGTGGAGCCGGTCGTGGTGTAGCCGATCCGGCGGCGTCCCTGCTCGTGGTCACCGACGAGTTCGGAGCACCAGGTCGCCAGCCTCGTCCGGACCTCTTCGGGAACGCTCATGGGCGCACATCGTCCACGATCCGGACACGTCCGGGAAGAGCGGGACCGACTACCGTCGTCGAACATGGGTGAGCAGCACGAGGTGAGCCGGTTCGGGCACGTGGAGGCGGCGGACCTGCCGCCGGACCTGGCCGAGCGGATCGGCGCGATCGCGGAGAGGTCGGGCTTCGTCCCGAACGTGTTCCGGGCCCTGGGACGGCGACCGCGCGAGCTCCGGGCGTTCCTGGACTACCACGACGCGTTGATGGACTCGAACGACGGACTGAGCAAGGCCGAGCGCGAGCTGATCGTGGTGGCCACCTCCGGTGCGAACCACTGCACCTACTGCGTGGTGGCGCACGGTGCGGTCCTGCGGGTGCGCATGAAGGACGCCGAGATCGCGGACAAGGTCGCGACCAACCCGTACGCGGTGGAGCTCTCCGCGCGCGAGCGGGCGATCGTCGACCTGGCCCTGCTGATCGCCGCCGACTCGGCCGCGCTGACCGAGGCCGAGCTGGACGACGCCCGGGCGGCCGGCCTGTCCGAGGACGAGATCTGGGACGTCGGCGCGATCACCGCCCTGTTCGCGATGTCCAACCGCCTGGCCCACCTGACGGCCCTGCGCCCGAACCCGGAGTTCTACCTGATGGGCCGCATCCCGCGCTGAGCAAGTGTGTGGGGACGCCCGCTCAGGTCGTCGTGGGTCAGGTTCCGGGGGCCCTGCAGTAACTCCCGTCGAGAACGTCGACCAGTGTGGCCCCCTGGACATGGCCTTGACCTGGGGACGCGCTGGCGGCCTTACCGAGGTACTCCTTGTCCTTACCTTCGACGCACCAGACCCCCTGGGAATCAGGTTCGAACTCGACCTGGACCTTGATCAGGACGGCCTCCAACCGGCAGTTGTTCCAATATGCGGAGTCGCCCTCGATGTGAAAGTCTGGATCGACGCAGGGGGGATCGGCTGCCGCCGTACCGGACATCGAAAAGATCCCGGCCACTGCCGCGACGAGGACGCTCCCGCTTGCTGCGGCTACTCGCCGACGCCAGATCCGACCCGCTGACCCCGAGGTGCTGGTGGGGAACGATGACAACTCAGGATCCATGGTGTCTCCCGTTGACGGCGCCGTTGAGGTTGCCATGATGATCCTCGGTTGCGACGAACGAAGCAATAACTGTCGCAAATCGTTAGCAATTGCGAAAACCAAGTCGACGGATCGATCTGCGGCGACGTCAGAGGACCTTCGACAGGAAGATCTGCGTGCGTGCCTCGCGAGGGTTCGTCAGCACCTCGAACGGCGTCCCCGACTCGACTATCCGCCCGTCATCCATGAACACCAGCGAGTCCCCGACCTCGCGGGCGAACCCCATCTCGTGCGTCACCACCACCATCGTCATGCCGTCCTGGGCCAGTCCCCGCATGACATCGAGGACTTCTCCGACGAGTTCGGGGTCCAGTGCGGAGGTGGGCTCGTCGAACAGCATCAGACGGGGCTTCATGGCCAGTGCCCGCGCGATCGCGACCCGTTGCTGCTGGCCACCGGAGAGCTGGTTCGGGTAGATGTGTGCGCGGTCGCTGAGCCCGACCCGTTCCAGCAGCTCGGCGGCCTGTTCCCGGGCGGTGGTCTTCTTCTCGCCGCGCACCACGACTGGTGCTTCCATCACGTTCTCCAGCGCGGTGCGGTGCGGGAACAGGTTGAACCGCTGGAACACCATGCCGATGTCGCGGCGCTGACGACCGAGCTCGGCGTCATGCAGCTTGTAGAGCTTCTCGCCTGACTCCCGGTAGCCCATCAACTCGCCGTCCACCCAGAGCCGGCCGGTGTCGATCGTCTCCAGGTGGTTGATGCAGCGCAGCAGTGTGGACTTGCCGGAGCCGGACGGGCCGATCACGCAGTTCACCTCGGCCGGCTGCACGACGAGGTCCACGCCGCGCAGCACCCGTGTCGGACCGAAGCTCTTGCAGACCTCGCGGGCCTCGACCATCGGGGTCATCGCGTGCCCTCCGAGCTGCGCTGCGCCAGGAACGACGGCATCTGGAACAGGGACGGACCCGGCGGCCCGCTCGCCACCCCGCGTCCGAACCGGCGTTCCACGAACACCTGCCCGACCGAGAGGATCGACGTCAGCGCCAGATACCAGGCCGCGGCCACGATCAGTAGCGGGATCGTCTGGAAGTTCGTGGAGTAGATCCGCTGCACCGAGGTGAGCAGTTCGAAGTACCCGATCACCACGACCAGCGACGTGGTCTTGAGCATTGAGATCGTCTCGTTGCCGGTCGGCGGGATGATCACGCGCATGGCCTGCGGGAGCACCACTCGCCGCAACGTCTGGGTGCGCGTCATACCCAGCGCTCCGGCCGCCTCGGTCTGACCGTGGTCGACCGACTGGATACCGCCGCGGACGATCTCGGACATGTAGGCGGCCTCGTTCAGCCCCAGGCCGAGCAGGCACGCCGCGAACTGGTTGATCAGCTGGTTCGTGTCGAACACGACGAACTCCGGCCCGAACGGCACGCCCAGCGACACGAACGGGTAGAGGGCCGAGAGGAAGTTCCAGAACAGCAGTTGTGCGATCAGCGGTGTTCCGCGGAACACCCAGATGTAGAGCGCCGCGACGGAGCTGAGCACCGGGTTCGGCGAGAGCCGCATGACGGCCAGTCCGATCCCGCCGGCGATGCCGATCACCATCGACAGGACGGTGAGCAGCAGGGTGTTCTTCAGCCCGTTGAGCACCGGCTCGGAGAGCAGGTACTCGCCGACGACGTCCCAGCGGAAGTTCTCGTTGGTGAGCACCGTGTTGACGAGCATCGCGGCGAGCACCGCGAGGACCGCGATCGCGACCCAGCGCCCGGGATGGCGGACGGGAACGGCGTCGCGGGGCTCGGTCCGTGACGTTCGTTGTCCGATGGTGGGTTCGGTCATCAGCCCTTGATCTCGGAGGTCGGGATCGCGCCGTTGGCGACCTGCCACTTGTCCAGGATCTTCTTGTAGGTCCCGTCGGCGATCAGCGCCTGCACCGCACCCTGCACCGCCTGCGGGTAGCCGGCCTGGTCCTTCTTCAGCGCGACGCCGTACGGCGCGGTGTCGTAGGGCTGGCCGACGACCTCGACGGCTCCGCTGGTCGTCGTGACCGCGTAGGCCGCGACCGGGGAGTCGGCGAGCATCGCGACGATCCGGTTCGACGTCAGCGCGAGCGTGACGTCGGTCTGCTGCTGGAGCTCGGTGACCGCGATCGCCGGCTGGCCGGCCTGCTGGCACTTCGTGCTGCGGGCGGCGACGTCCTCGACCTGTACGGTCCCGGCCTGGACTCCGACCTGCTTGCCACACAGGTTGTCCGGATTGATGCCGTCCGGATTGCCCTTCTTCGTGGCCAGGCTGGTGCCGGCCGAGAAGTAGCTGACCATGTCGACGGTCTTGATGCGCTCGTCGTTGATCGTGAACGAGGAGATGCCGGCCTCGAACTTGCCGCCCTGGATGCCCGGGATGATCCCGGAGAACTGGCTGTTCTGGAACTCCGGCGTCAGGCCCAGCTTCTGCGCGACCGCGGTGCCGAGGTCCACCTCCATCCCGATGACCGTGGTGCCGTCCGGCCCGGTGAACTCGTTGGGCGGGTACGAGGCGTCGGTGCCGAAGACGAGCTTCCCGTCCGCCTTCACCGCCTGGGGGACCTGCGCGGCCAGGGCGTCGTCGCGGGCGGCGGGGGCGACCGCTTCGCCGCTCGGGGACGAGCCGCCGCTGCTGCCGTCCCCGCCGGAGCCGCATCCGGCGAGCGTGAGTGCGGCCAGCGCGGTGAGGGCCAGCGTGCGGACGGTGGTGGTGCGGCTTCGCGCTGTGGTCACCGGTGGGCCTCCAGGTTTCGGGCTAGATCGCCGGGGATGCTGCCATCGAGGGGCCCGGATTCCCTAGCGCGCCATCGGTTCGTTACCGGACGGTCGCATCCCGGGGCCGGCCGATACGGTTCGTGACCGTCCGGGAACTCCCTGCTGGACCCCGGACGTTGAAATACTGTGGGGTCGCACAGACCCTGGTGCGGACCATCGACGATCCGCACCGGCACCACGACGGAGGACGACCGATGGCCCTGTTCCGCAGACTCACTGTCCTGGCCGGTGCCGCCGAGGCGGCCCGCCGCTACGCCCGCAACCACCCCGACCAGGCCGGCAACGCCCTGGACAAGGCGGCCCAGTTCGTGGACAAGCAGACCAAGGGCAAGTACACGAACCAGATCTCCGGCGCCGCCCGCAAGGCCAAGGACGTGGCCGGGATCCCGCAGCCGGGCTACGGCTACGGCGCGCCCGGCACCACCCCGCCCGCACCGGGACGCCCCGCGGC
>NZ_JADQDD010000171.1 GCF_019263595.1 Pseudonocardia sp. KRD291
GCCGCCGGTCTCGCGGTGCTGGCCGTGGTGACCGTGCGCACCGCGGGCTGTGACGAGCCGGCGCGCTACGAGCTCCTGCCCGGCGGCGGGTCCGTGCTGCTCGGGGGCTGCGTCGAGCCCGGTGACCTCGTCGTGCCCCCGCCTCCTGGCCCGCCGGCGACGGCACCGGAGGCCCCGGTGCCCTCGCGCAGCTGAGCCGGGCTACGCGCCCGCGGCGTCCAGCGCGGTGCGCAGGTCGTCGAGCAGGTCGTCGACGTCCTCGATCCCGACCGAGAGCCGGACCAGCGAGTCCGGGACCTCGAGCATCGACCCGGCGACCGACGCGTGCGTCATCTGGCCCGGGTGCTCGATCAGCGACTCGACGCCGCCGAGCGACTCGGCCAGGGTGAACAGCTTCGTGGTCGCGCAGATCTTCAGCGCCGCGTCCCGGCCGCCCGCGGCCAGGAACGACACCATCCCGCCGAAGCGGCGCATCTGCTTGGCCGCGACCTCGTGACCGGGGTGCCCGGGCAGCCCCGGGTAGAGCACCGAGCTCACGCCCGGGTGCGCGGACAGCAGCTCCACGACGCGCTCGGCGTTGTCGCTGTGGCGCTCCATCCGGACGGCGAGGGTCTTGGCCCCGCGCAGCGTCAGGTAGGCGTCGAACGGCCCGGGCACCGAGCCGACCGAGTTCTGCGTGAACGTGATGCGTTCGGCCAGCTCGTCGTCCGAGGTCACCAGCGCGCCGCCGACGGCGTCGGAGTGCCCGCCGACGTACTTGGTCGTCGAGTGCAGGACGACGTCCGCGCCGAGCGCGAGCGGAGTCTGCAGGTAGGGCGAGGCGAACGTGTTGTCGACGACCAGGCGCGGCGGGTGCGGGGACGACACGCCGTGCGCGACCTCGGCCAGCCCGGCGATGTCCGCGACGCCCAGCAGCGGGTTGGTCGGCGTCTCGCACCAGATCACCTTGGTGCTCGGGCGCAGCGCGGCCCGTAGCGCGTCGAGGTCGCCCAGGTCGACCGCCGTGTACTCGACACCCCAGCCGGAGAGGACCTTGTCGACCAGACGGAACGTGCCGCCGTAGGCGTCGTGCGGGATGACCATGTGGTCGCCCGGGCGCAGCAGGATCCGCAGCAGCGTGTCGGTCGCGCCCATCCCGGAGCCGAACGCGTGCGCGTGCCGTCCGCCCTCGAGCGCGGCCAGACAGTCCTGCAGCGCCGTGCGGGTCGGGTTGGCACTGCGCGAGTACTCGTACCCGCCGCGGGTGCCGCCGACACCGTCCTGGGCGAACGTCGAGCTGGTGTGGATCGGGAGGATGACCGCACCGGTCGTCGGGTCCGGCTCCTGGCCGGAATGGATGGCGCGCGTGGAGAACCCCTGCATGCCCCGGAAGGCTACGCCCGCCCGGCGCGGGCGGGTCGGGCGCTCAGTCCGAGCTCACCCGTTCCCCAGGAACGACAACACGTCCGAGCGGGTGACCACGCCGGCCGGCTTGCCGTCGACCAGCACCAGCGCCGCGTCCGCGCTCGCGAACGCGGTCATCGCGTTCTGCAGCGACTCCCCCGCACCGAGCGTCGGCAGGTTCTTCGACATGTGGTCCTCCAGCCGGTCGGAGAGCTGGGCCCGGCCGTTGAACAGCGCGTCGAGGATGTCCTTCTCCACCACCGCGCCGGCCACCTCGGCCGCCATCACCGGCGGCTCGGCCCGCACGATCGGCATCTGCGACACGTTGAACTCGCGCAGGTAGAGCACCGCGTCGGCGACCGTCTCGTTCGGGTGCGCGTGCACGAAGTCCGGGATCGAGCCGTCCTTGCGGCGCAGCACGTCGCCGATGGTGGCGCCCTCGGTCGGGGGCAGGAAGCCGTAGCTGGCCATCCACCCGTCGTTGAACACCTTGCCCAGGTAGCCGCGGCCGCCGTCGGGCAGCAGCACGACGATCACCGAGTCGGCCGGCGCCGACGCGGCGACCCGCAGCGCGGCGATGACGGCCATCCCGCAGGAGCCGCCGACCAGCAGCGCCTCCTCGTGGGCCAGTCGCCGGGTCATGTCGAACGAGTCGGCGTCGGAGACCGGGAGGATCTCGTCGCAGACGTCCTTGTCGTAGGTGCTCGGCCAGAAGTCCTCGCCGACGCCCTCGACCAGGTACGGGCGGCCGCTGCCGCCGCTGTAGACCGAGCCCTCCGGGTCCGCGCCGATGATCTTCACGCGCCCGCCGGAGACCTCTTTGAGGTAGCGCCCGATCCCGCTGATCGTGCCTCCGGTGCCGATCCCGGCCACGAAGTGCGTGATCTTCCCGTCGGTCTGCTCCCAGATCTCCGGGCCGGTCGTCGCGTAGTGCGACTCCGGGTTCGCCTGGTTCGCGTACTGGTTCGGCTTCCAGCCGCCCTCGGTCTCGCGGGCCAGCCGGTCCGAGGTCTGGTAGTAGGAGTCCGGGTGGTCCGGCTCCACCGCCGTCGGGCAGACGACGACCTCGGCGCCGTAGGCCTTGAGCACGTTGCGCTTGTCCTCGCCCACCTTGTCCGGGCAGACGAAGATGCACCGGTAGCCCTTGCGCTGCGCGACCATCGCCAGGCCGACACCGGTGTTGCCCGAGGTCGGCTCGACGATCGTGCCGCCCGGCTTCAGCTCACCGGAGGCCTCGGCCGCCTCGATCATCCGCAGCGCGATCCGGTCCTTCACGCTGCCGCCCGGGTTCAGGTACTCCACCTTCGCCAGTACCAGTGGGGACAGCCCCTCGGCGACCGTCCCCAGCCGCACCAGCGGGGTGTTCCCGACCAGGTCGACGATGTGCTCCACGTAGCGCATGGGTCAATCGTCGCACCCCCCGGTCGGTGACGGCCGGGCGCGGGCGCCGACCGTGACCGGTCAGGGCGACCATCGTCACTCCCTCGTGATCGGTTACCCGCGAGTACAGTCCTTGCCGACGACATCCGCCACACCTGGAGGAGGACGACGATGCCCGAAGCCGTGATCGTCGCCGCGGCCCGATCCCCGATCGGCCGCGCGAACAAGGGGTCGCTGGCCGGCATGCGCCCGGACGACCTGACCGTGCAGATGGTGCGCGCGGCCCTGGCCCAGGTGCCGGCGCTGGATCCGACCGAGATCGACGACCTGATGCTCGGCTGCGGCCTGCCCGGGGGCGAGCAGGGCAACAACCTCGCCCGCATCGTGGCCGTGCAGCTGGGGTACGACACCGTGCCCGGCACGACCATCACCCGCTACTGCTCGTCGTCGCTGCAGACGACGCGGATGGCGCTGCACGCGATCAAGGCCGGCGAGGGCGACGTGTTCGTCTCGGCCGGTGTCGAGACCGTGTCCCGGTTCGCCAAGGGCACCTCGGACTCCTGGCCGGACACGCACAACCCGCTGTTCGCCGACGCCGAGGCCCGCACGGTCGAGACCGCGCAGAAGGGCGCCGGGACCTGGACCGACCCGCGCGAGTCCGGCCTGCTGCCGGACGCCTACATCGCGATGGGGCAGACGGCGGAGAACGTCGCCCGCCTCGCCGACGTCAGCCGCGAGGACATGGACCACTTCGCGGTCCGCTCGCAGAACCTGGCCGAGAAGGCGATCGCGAACGGCTTCTTCGAGCGTGAGATCACCCCGGTCACGCTGCCCGACGGCACCGTCGTGCGCACCGACGACGGCCCGCGCGCCGGGACCACCTACGAGGGCGTCTCGCAGCTCAAGCCGGTGTTCCGCCCGGACGGACGGATCACCGCCGCCAACGCGTGCCCGCTCAACGACGGCGCGGCCGCCCTGGTGATCATGTCGGACACGAAGGCGGAGCAGCTGGGCCTGACCCCGCTGGCGCGGATCGTGTCGACCGGCGTCACCGGGCTGTCCCCGGAGATCATGGGCCTGGGCCCGGTGGAGGCGTCGAAGCAGGCGCTGCAGCGCGCCGGGCTCACGATCGGCGACATCGACCTCGTCGAGATCAACGAGGCGTTCGCCGCGCAGGTCCTGCCCTCTGCCCGCCAGCTGGGCATCGACGAGGAGAAGCTGAACGTGCACGGCGGCGCGATCGCGCTCGGCCACCCGTTCGGCATGACCGGCGCCCGGATCACCACCACGCTGCTCAACGGCCTGCGTGCCCGCGACGGGCGCTTCGGGCTGGAGACGATGTGCGTCGGCGGCGGCCAGGGCATGGCAATGGTGCTCGAGCGCCTGAGCTGACCCTCTCCCCACCGCAGTCCTCCGCCGCCGCGTACCCCTCTCCGGGTGCGCGGCGGCGGTCGTTCGCGGTGCCGGTCAGGCGACGGCCGGGCCGGCCGGGTACTGCAGGGCGATCCCGGCCTCCTCGACCGCGGCCTCGGTCCGCAGCCTGGCCAGGCTCCGGTCCGCGTCCAGTGCTCCGGCCGTGCCACCCGCGGTGACCGTCGCCCGCAGCGGCGGGTCCGGGATGCCGACGGCCGCGCACACGTCGAGCAGGACGTCGTCGTAGGCGGCCAGCACGGCGGTCCGGCGGACCCGGGTGGACGGCGGCGGGCCGCGGTGTTCGGCGTGCAGCCGTCGCAGGTCCGCGACCAGGTCCTGCAGCGGCGCCCGCGTCGCACGGACCGGTGGGGCCGGGCGCCAGCGGTCCCACAGAACCCGCACCGCACGCGGCAGGCGCAACACCAGCCACAACAGCACCGCGGGTGAGAACGCGATCAGTGCGAACAGCACGATGCCGACGAGCACCGACCGGTCCCCGGCCATGGACCGATGCTAGACGTGATCCCACGCACACACGAGCGCCGGCCGGGGACGGACCCCGGACCGGCGCCGGTGCGCGGAACTCAGGTCCTGCCGGCCGCGATCAGCTCGCGGGCCTCCTCCTCGGTCGCCACCGCGGGCTTGGAGCCCTCCAGCGGCTTGCCTGCGGACTCGACCAGGAAGTAGCAGCTGACCAGCCCGACGACGCCGGCCGCGATCAGGTAGTACCCCGGCCAGTTCAGGTCGCCGGTCAGCGTCACCAGCGCGGCGATCACGGTGGCCGCGGTCCCGGCGAACGCCGAGACGAACAGGTTGAACGTGACCGACAGACCGCCGTAGCGGATCTCGGTCGGGAACAGCGACGGCAGCGTGGACGGGCAGATCGACGAGAACATCACGAGCGTGAAGCCCATGATCAACAGTCCGCCCATCTGACCGAACAACCCGGACTGCAGCAGCAACACCGACGGCAGGCCCAGGACGACCAGCATGATCGAGCCGACGATCAGGATCGGCTTGCGCCCGACCCGGTCGCTGATCCGGCCGATGAACGTGATCACCACCATCAGGATCAGCAGGACGCCGATCTGCAGCAGGTTCGACGTGGTGCTCGAGACGCTCTCCAGCCCGGCGTCGGCGAGCGTCCCGGTGGTGTAGGTCGGCACGTAGGCGGTCAGCACGTAGTTCGTGACGTTCCAGGCGACGATCAGCCCGCCGGCGACGAGCATCGCGCGCCAGTGCTTCGTGAAGATCAGCTTGAGGGCCTCGAGCGCCGGCCTGCCCTCGTCGCTCTCGGACTGGTCGAGCAGCTGCTGGAACGCCGGCGTCTCCTCCAGCTTGTTCCGCAGGTAGAGCCCGACCAGGCCGAGCGGCAGGGCCAGCAGGAACGGGATGCGGAAGCCCCAGCTCAGCAGGTCCTCCCGAGGAAGCACCACGACCAGGATCGTCGAGATCGAGGCCCCCAGGGCGTAGCCGGTGAGAGTGCCGAACTCCAGCCAGCTGCCGAAGAACCCGCGCTTCTTGTCGGCGGAGTACTCGGCGATGAACGTCATCGCGCCGCCGTACTCGCCACCGGTCGAGAAGCCCTGGATCAACCGGATCACCAGCACCAGCAGTGGGGATGCGATGCCGATCGCGGCGTAGCTGGGCACCAGCCCGAGCAGGAACGTGCCGGCCGCCATCAGGATGACGGTGATCGACAGGACCCGCGTCCGGCCGATCTTGTCGCCGAGCGGGCCGAAGAACAGCCCGCCGAGGGGCCGGACCAGGAACGACACCGCGAACGTGCCCAGCGCCAGCAGCGACGCGTTCGATCCCGCGCCGGAGAAGAAGACGTCCTTGACCGACGACTCCACCAGGTACGAGTAGACGCCGAAGTCGTACCACTCCGTGACGTTGCCGATCGCGGCCGCAGCGACGGCACGCTTCATCGTGGAGTCGTCGGTGACGATGACGTCCCCGATGTCCTGTGGTCCTGCGGCGGCACTTTCGGCCACGTGATCCCCCTGCCCTCGCGGTTCCGGGGGACGTTAATCCGGGGTAATGCGATCCGTCGAATCGACCGACCATTCTGTGCATTGATCGCGTGTGAAGTTCGCTTAGCGAATTATGTCCGATTGCTCCGAGAACGACGAACGCCGCGGACGAACGGAGCACGAGGCTCCGCCGTCCGCGGCGCAGGGCCGGAGGGGGCGATTCCGGCCCGTCCCGGCCACGAGGGCCGGGCGTCGGTGCCGGCGCTGCTAGTCGCCGCGCAGGTAGCTCAGCAGGCGCAGGATCTCGATGTAGAGCCAGACCAGCGTCGTCATCAGGCCGAAGGCGATGTACCAGGCGAACTTCGCCGGTGCACCGCCGCGCACGGCCTGGTCGGCGGCGTCGAAGTCCAGCAGCAGGCTGAACGCCGCGACGCCGATGATGACGAGGCTGATCAGGATCGACAGCGCGCCGCCGCTGCTCATCGGGTTGCCCGGGAAGAACATCTCCCCGACGAACCGGGCGAGCGTCAGGACCACGACGCCGATCAGGGCGCCGATCATCCACTTGGTGAACCGCGGGGTCACCTTGACCGCGCCGGTCTTGTAGACGATGAGCATGCCGACGAACACGCCGACCGTGCCGAGCAGGGCCTGGAACCCGATGCCCCTCATGTTGTCGATCTGTTCCAGCAGCCCGGCGATCCCGCCGAGCGCCACACCCATCAGGGCGGAGTAGGCGAGCACCGTGCCCGCGTTCGCCCAGTTCGGCTTGAACGACAGGGCGAAGGACAGGATGATCCCGACCAGGAACGCGGGAAGGGCCAGGATGTAGAGACCGCTCAGGGCGGTGAGTGTGCCGGCGACGATCGCGAGTCCGCCGCTGACCGCAGTTCTGATGACGATGTCGTCGATCGTGATCGGACGGCCGCCGCTCCCGGCGCGGCCGTGCCCGACCTGTGACGCCCGGGTGTCGGCGTAGGCGGTCGCGCCGCCCATCAGCCCACCCTGGTTGCCGAACGAGGCGTAGCCGCCACCCTGCCCGCTGGGCAGGTTGCGGAACGCCGGGTTGCTGGTGGAGCGCACCTTGATCCTCCTCGACGTGCGGCGAGACACCGATGGTGACGGGTCTCTGTCCGCTACAACGCCGGCGACCCGCCGGTGGTTCCCGCCCTGGTAAAAGAAAATTTACCGCAGGTCGGAGGACCGGTGCGTCCCGGCCGCTCGGCCGCGGTCCGGGCGCTCCACGATCGGGAGCCCGCGCGTCACCGGCGGGATGTCGGGCGTCGTGTCGGAGACCGGGTCCCTGTCCAGCGGCGCGGCACCGCGCAGCTCGGAGCGGATGAGGCCGGGCCACCGGCCGACCGCGGCGAGCCCCGCCGCCCAGGCCCGGCGCCCGGCCGGGCTGAGCACCGCGACGACCACCAGCACGACGACGGCGAGCAGCACCACGGTCGCGGTGCCGTCCAGTCCGATCGGTCCCTGCACGATGCCTCCGTCCTCCCCGGCCGCGGCGGCGACCGGACGCTCTGTGCATCCCCGGGCCACCGGCCCGGACCACAGCCCTGTCCGGGGTTCAACGAGCAGGGACGGAGACGGTCACCGTCCGGCCCCCGCCCGGCCCCCGTCCGGCCGGACTAAAGTGGCGGCCCCGGGCCGCCGGTCGTGGCCCGGCCGATCGGCGAAAGGGTGAGCGCGGATGTGGGCCTTCTTCTCCCGGCGGCTGCGGATGTGGCTGCTGTTCGCGGTGGGAGCGCCGCTGCTGGCCTGGCTGCTCGGCCGCCTCGGCGACGTCGTGGAACGCCGGCGGGGCCCGAACGGGTTCAGCAGGACCCTGCACACGGCGCGGGGCTGGCTGCGCCGGCGCACCCGCGGCCCGCTCTCGCACCGCGACACCCAGCCGCTCGCCCGCTGACGCTCGCGCGCCGCGGCGCCCGTGCGTGACCCCGTGCGTGGTTCAGCTGGGCAGGCGGCGTCCGCGGCCCCGTGGACGGCCTCGCTGCGTCCGCCGCTCCGGCGGACGGCCGAGCTCGTCACAGCGGGGGCAGCGCGTGCCGTCCGGCTCGACCATCGGGGCCGGGGCGATGAGGTGGCCGCACAACGCCTCGTAGCGACCCATCCGCAACGCGGGCGCCGACGACAGCTCGACGTCGGTCACGATGTGTGCACGGTTGTCGCGGACCGACGTCAGCGTGATGAGGTCGTACCCGGGCGTGCGATCTGTCGCGCCGCTGCTCACGACCGATCACCCGGCAACCGGGACCATCGGGCGGACCGGCACATCTGATGCACTCCCCGTTCGGTCGGCTGCACCCCATCGTGGCCAATGCACGCGGCCGATGCAAGATCAGATGCAAGAACCTTTGTTACTCTGCGCTACGAACCGGGTGCACGCAGGCATCCACCGTCCTGCCGTCGGAGGTCTCGTGAACCAGCCCAACGGAGTCCCGGCCGCCGAGCTCGGTCCCGTCACGTGGCGCCGGAGCTCCGGTGGTGGCCCGGACGGGGAGAGTGTCGAGTTCGCGCTGCTGGACAACGGCGACGTCGCGGTCCGCAACGCCCGGGACCCGCAGGGCCCGGCCCTGATCTACACCCCGGCCGAGATCTCGGCGTTCGTGCACGGCGCGAAGGCCGGCGAGTTCGACGACATGGTGACCGGTCGGCCGGACTGAGCGCGTCCGCAGCGCCACCGCGAGGACGACCACCCCGACCAGCGGTAGCGAGACCCAGCCGGCGTGCCGGGCGGCGACCGGACCGAGCCGCGCGCCGAGCCCGACCAGGGCCGCGGCCCACAGCGTCCCGGACACGGTGAGCGCCGGTCCGGCGCACCGGTAGCCGATCCCGGCGGCGCCCGCGACCCGGGGCAGGACCGGCCGGAGCACGCTCGCCCAGTGCCCGGCCGCGAGCAGCAGCGCGGCGGGTACGCCGTCCCGGTGCCGGAGCCACCCCCGCGTCCGGTCGAGCGCACGCCGCACCCGGTCGACGGCGGCCGGACGGGCGGGCACGACGACACCGGCGCGGCCCCGCCACCACCCCACGTGCGCGCCGGTCACGGTGCCGAGTGCGGCGGCCGCGACGCACACCGCGGTGCTCTGCCCGGCGAGCGAGGACCAGATCCCGAGCGCGACCGCCACCGTCGTGCCCGGCACGGCCATTCCGAGCACGGTCCCGCTCTCCACCGCGAGCACGGCCACGGCCAGCAGCACCACCAGCGGCGCAGGCAACCGGGCGGCCAGGTCGAGCGCCGCGCTCAGCACGGCCGGGGCCCGCGGCCGAGCAGCAGCCGCGCCGGGGGCACGTTCGCCCAGATCGTGGGGGTTCGCTCGACCCGACCGAACACGTCGGCCATGTCCGCCCGCAGCCCGCGCGCGGCCCACGCCGGGCGGTAGGTGATCGCCACGAACGCGCCGGCCGGGGTCAGCCGCCGGGCGGCCGCCGACAGCACCCGGCGGCGCTCGACCGCCGTCATCACGGTCAGCGGCAGCGAGCAGACCACGGCGTCGGCCCGGTCGATCCCGGCCTCGTCCAGCACCCGCTCCAGCTCGGCCGCGTCCGCCGCGGCGACCTCGAGCTGCGGCGACGTCCGGTGCAGGTACTCGACCAGCGCGGGGTCGGACTCCACCGCGACCAGGCGTCCGCCGTCCGGCATCCGCGCGAGGATCGCCCGGGACAGCACGCCCGTCCCGGCGCCCAGCTCCAGCACGGCCGGGCGGCCGCGGTCCGGGACCACGGCCGCCATCCGGGCCGCGGCGGCACGGCCGGTCGGCGTGACCGCCCCCATCCGTCGCGGGTCGGCCAGGGTGCGGGCCAGGAAGCTGCGGCGTTCGGCCCGGCTCGTGCCGGCGGAAGCGGTACCGGCGGAAGTGGTAGCGGCAGGGCTCGTGGTGATCGGGGTGTCCATGGGTGACGACGGTCGTCGTCGGGCGGGCCGGGCGCGATCGGCCCAGGCCGCGTCCCGGACGGCCGCGGGCCCACCGCGAGGGTGGGGCCAGGCCCACTGTGCCGGAGGCCGGATCATGGCCAGACTGGACGGGTGACCAGCCCCGGACCGGCCCGCCTGCGCGGTCACCTCCTGCGCCAGGGCCGGGCCGCGGCCGAGCTGGCCTGCGCCGTGGTGGTCGGGACCGTCGCGTTCGGCACCCTCGTCTGCTTCGGGTTGGGCCTGATCCTGATCCCGGTGTTCGGGATCGGCGTCCCGGTGGTGATCGGCGCACTCGGCGCCCTGCGCAGGATCGCCGGCGTCGTCCGCGGTCGAGCCGGAACCGCGCTCGGGGCGGAGCTGACCGCGCCGTACACCTCCACCCCGAGCTGGGCGTGGCGTGATCTGCGCTCCTGCCTACGCGACCCGCAGACGTGGCGGGACGCCGTTTGGGCGGTCGCGAACACGCTGCTCACGTTCGCGACGGTGCTGGTCGGCTACATCCTCGCGCAGATCGGGCTGCACGGTATCGGCCCGGCCACGTTCCTGGTGCCACAGATACTGCTGGTCCTCGCCGTCGCGATCGCCTGGTGGACGATCCCGTGGGCGCTGCACCTGTTCGTGCAGCTGGCCCGGTTGCTGCTGGCACCGCCGCCGGACCCGG
This sequence comes from Pseudonocardia sp. KRD291, assembly GCF_019263595.1. GTDB lineage: Bacteria > Actinomycetota > Actinomycetes > Mycobacteriales > Pseudonocardiaceae > Pseudonocardia. The sequence goes on from NZ_JADQDD010000171.1 coordinate 10,733, forward strand.
GCCTGCGCCGCCGGGTGGCCCAGCTGACCGAGTCCCGCGCGGCGACGGTGGACGCGCAGGCCGCGGAGCTGCGCCGGATCGAGCGCGACCTGCACGACGGCGCCCAGGCCCGCCTGGCCGCGGTCTCGATCACCCTCGGTCTGGCCGCGCAGGTGCTGCGCACGGACCCGGAGCGGGCGTTCACGCTGCTCGCCGAGGCACGCGCGGACGCCGGCACCGCCCAGTCCGAGCTGCGCGACCTGGTCCGCGGCATCCACCCACCGGTCCTGGCCGACCGCGGCCTGGCCGGCGGGCTGGAGGCGGCGGCGCTGCTGTGCCCGGTGCCGGTGCGGGTCGAGATCGCGTTGCCGCACCGCCCGCAGGCCCCGGTGGAGTCGGCGCTGTACTTCGCGACCACCGAGGCCCTGACCAACATCGGGCGCCACGCCGGCGCGACCCGGGCCTGGCTGCACGCCGGGCACTCCGACGGCACGCTGTGCGTGCTGGTCGGCGACGACGGGCACGGCGGCGCCGACCCCGCGGCGGGCACCGGGCTGCGGGGCATCGCACGGCGGCTCGCGGCCTTCGACGGGACGTGCCGGGTCACCAGCCCACCGGGTGGGCCCACCGAGATCAGGATGGAGCTGCCGTGCCCACTCTCCGAGCCGTCGTCGCCGAGGACCACGTCCTCCTCCGGGACGGGCTGATCCGGCTGCTCGAGGCCAACGACGTCGACGTCGTCGACGCCGTCGACAACGGGCCGATGCTGGCCCGGGCCCTGCGCGAGCACGTCCCGGACGTGGCCGTGGTGGACGTCCGGCTGCCGCCGACGTTCACCGACGAGGGCCTGGTCGCGGCCATCGCGGCCCGCCGGGAGACGCCGGGGCTGCCGGTGCTGGTGCTGTCGCAGTACGTGGAGCCGCTCTACGCCCGGGAGCTGCTGGCCGACGGCTCCGGCGGCGTCGGCTACCTGCTCAAGGACCGGGTCGGGCACGTCGAGGAGTTCGTGGAGTCGGTGCGCCGGGTCGCCTCCGGCGGCACCGCGATGGACGCCGAGGTGATCGGTCAGCTGGTGGGGCGCACGACCGGCCCGCTGACCCGGCTCACCGACCGGGAGCGCGAGGTCCTGCACCACGTCGCGCAGGGCCGCTCGAACACCGCGATCGCGCAGGCGCTGTTCGTCGGCGAGAAGGCGGTGGGAAAGCACATCGGCAGCATCTTCGGCAAGCTCGACCTGGCGCCGTCCGACGACGACAACCGGCGGGTGCGGGCGGTGCTGGCCTACCTGCAATCCGACACCCGATCGTGAGTCGCACCCGGCCCGGGACACTGGTGGCGTGCCGCGCTACCCCGCTCTGCTCCGTACCGGGCGCCTGACGCTGACCCGCCCGTCGCGCGCGGACCGCCGCGACCTCGTCGCGCTGGACCTCGACCCGTCCCAGCACCCGTTCTCCACGCCGCCGACCCCGCGGCTGGCCCGGGCGGCCGTGCGCGGGCACCGGATCCACTGGTTGCGGCACGGGTTCGGGTGCTGGACGGTGCGCACCCACGACGGCGGCCCGGTGGTCGGGATCGGCGGGCTGACCCTGGCCTCGGACGGCCCGGCCCACCTGCTCAACCTCGGCTACCGGCTGCACCCCGCCGTGCGCGGCCTCGGCCTGGCCACCGAGCTGTCCCGGCGGGCGCTCGAGCACGCGGCCGCGGCCGGGCCCGGGCTGCCGGTGGTGGTGCTCACCCACCCGTCGAACGAACCCGCGGCCCGGATCGCGGAGCGCCTCGGCTTCGCGCCGGACCATCCCGAGCACGGCCGCGTGCTGCGCTACCGGCTCTCCCCCGCCTGATGGGCCGGCCGGTCACCGGCGGCCTCGGAAGAACGCCGTCGCCGACGGCCGGAACATCGTCACCAGCGCCGCCGCGACCGCGACGAGGTGCACTACCCGCAGGCCGGCCGCGAGCAGCTCCGGCGCGCCCGCGGTGCTCAACCACGCCACCGGGGACCCGCCGCCCAGCACCCAGCCGAGCGGTTCGACCACCAGCGACAGGGTCCCGACGACGCCCATCAGCACCGCGACGGCCCAGCGGACGGCGTTGCGGCCGGTGCGCAGGGCCAGCACCAGAGCACCGAGGACCAGGTAGATCCCGAACCGGACCGCGAGGTCACCCGCGGCCGGCGGGTCCGGTAGGGCCAGGTGCACGAACGCCTCGGCCACCCCGGCCAGGATCGCGCCCAGCCACAGGACGACGGCCGATCTCACTGCGGCCGGCGCCCGGACGGGCCGGGGACGCGGGGCGCGGACGTCGGTGGTGTGACTGCTCATGGCGGACCTCCGGGGCTCGGACGAGACGATCCGCCGAGCCTGGCCCGCGACTGTGTCCCGTCC
>NZ_JADQDD010000172.1 GCF_019263595.1 Pseudonocardia sp. KRD291
GCCGCGCCGTCGCCGGTACCGGCGGCGGTGTCGCTCGCCGGGGCCTCGGTGCCCGCAGCAGGTGTGGCCGGAGCCGAGGTGGCCGGTGCCGAGGAGGCGGCCCCCGCGCTCGGCCAGTCCGTCCCGCTCGAGCATCCGGCGAGCGCGAGCGTCGCCGCGGCGACGGCGCCCACCGTCAGCCGGGTCATCGTGGTCCTGCGTGGCCGGTCGTTACCCGTCATGTCTCCCCCGATCGTCGCCCTGCCCCAGAAGGAGCACCGCGTCTGTCCTACTACGAGAGACGCGCTGCACCGCAAGGGGTTGCCATCCGCAACGAGTCGACCGGGTGCAGAACTCATCCGAACGGGCCTCGGCCTGTGGCACACTGACTATTCAAGTTTGAGTATCGAGCTGGAGATGATCCGATGGCGACCGACCGGTCCGCGCGCACGTCCGCCACCCCGCCCCGCTGGCTCAAGCCGCTCAACCGCGTCCTGATGACCCTGCAACGCCTCGGCCTGGGGATGCGCGAGCTCCCGGTCCTCACCGTGGCGGGCCGGCGCTCCGGCCGGCCGCGCCGCACTCCGGTGTCGGTGCTGCACCTCGACGGGCAGCGCTACCTGCTGGTCGGCTACCCCGGTGCCGACTGGGGCCGCAACGCCCGCGCGGCCGGGCGCGGCACGCTGACCGTGGGCCGCGTCGTCGAGCCGGTGCGCCTGGTCGAGCTCGATCCGCAGGCGTCGTTGCCGGTCCTGCGGGAGTGGCCCGTCCAGCTCGCCTCCGGGGCCGCGATGATGCGCGACGCGGGCGTGGTCGAGGACGTCACCCCCGAGGCGTTCGAGAAGATCGCCGGCGTCTGCCCCGTGTTCCGGGTCGAGACCGAGCGATGAGTCCCGGCCGCGAGCCCGGCCCGTCCGGCGGCGCCCCGAGGGGAGCCCTCGGGACCGCCGGGTGAGCGAGGGGACCCCCTGGGGCCTCGGCAGCCGGAGTCTGCCTCCGGCCGGCGCGCGCTCGGCGAGCGCGGCCGTGTCCCGAGGGGAACCCCGGGGACTCCGTGGTGAGCGAGGGGACCCCTCGGGACCGGGTACGCGCTGGCGGCGGCACCGTTCCCGTCCGGACACGCCGTCACCGCGGCGGCCCGGCATCGGACCGCCGCGGTGACGTCACGCGAGGACGTCGGCCGTCAGGCCGGGACCGGTGCGGAGGCGACACCGGTACGCACCGGACGCTCCAGCTCGGCCAGGGTGACGTGCGCGGTCTCCCGGGCGGTCACCGCGGCACCGGCCGCGAGCAGGCAGAGCACGCCGCCGAGCACCGCGACCGGCACCCAGCCGGTCGGGCCCTCGCCGGCCACCGCGGCCGCGATCGTCGGGGAGAAGCCGCCGATCGCGAAACCGATCTGGGTGCCGATCGCCATACCGGACAGGCGCACCTTCGCCGGGAACATCTCGCCGTAGAACGCGGGCCACACGCCGTTGGCGGCGCTGTAGACGACGCCGGACAGCAGGATCCCGGTGCCGAAGATCAGCAGCCAGCTCCCGGTGGAGATCGCCCAGAAGAACGCGAACAGCGCGCCGCCGCTGCCCAGCGCCCCGGTGACGAACACCGGGCGCCGCCCGACCCGGTCGGCCAGGCCGGCCAGCAGCGGGATGGCCAGCAGCGCGACGGCGTTGGCGGCGATCGCGACCCACAGCATCGTCGAGCGCTCCAGTCCGACCGTGTTCACCGCGAACGACAGTGCCCACACGCTGGCCAGGGTGCTCACCGATGCGACCGTCGAGGCGAGCACGACGCGCAGCAGGTTGCGCCAGTGACCGCGCAGCAGCACCGCGACCGGCAGGCTGCGCCGCGCCGGCGCCGCGCCCGCGACCTCGCTCTCGAACACCGGCGTCTCGTGCAGCGTCCGCCGGATCAGCACCCCGGCCACGATGACGATCACGCTGGCCCAGAACGGGATCCGCCAGCCCCAGCTCAGCAGCGCGTCCTCGGGCAGCAGGGCGATAGGCAGGAACGCCGCGGTGCCCAGGATCGACCCGGCCTGGGTGCCGGAGAGGGTGAAGCTGGTGAAGTAGGCCCGCCGGTGGTCCGGCGAGTGCTCCAGTGTCATCGAGTTCGCGCCCGCCTGCTCACCGCCTGCGGAGATGCCCTGCAGCAGCCGGCACACCACCAGCAGCACCGGCGCGAGCGTGCCGGCCTGGCCGTAGCTCGGCAGGCACCCGATCGCGAACGTCGCCGCGCCCATCAGCACCAGCGTGAACACCAGCACCCGCTTGCGGCCGAACCGGTCGCCGACGTGGCCGAGCACGACGGCGCCGACCGGGCGGGCGACGTAGCCGACGCCGAACGTGGCCAGCGCCAGCAGCGTGCCGGCGGCCGGGCTGGACGAGGGGAAGAAGACCTTGCTGAACACCAGCGCAGCGGCGGTGCCGTAGATGAAGAAGTCGTAGTACTCCAGCGCGCTGCCGATCCACGCGGCGAGCGCCGCCTTGCGCGGCTGGGCCACCGGTGCGGTGGCCGCGGCGGCGGAACTGTCGGCGGGATGTGACACGGGGGCTCCAGGAAGTGATGCGTCGTTGCGAACACGGCGAGCACGTGCGGGCACGGGAGCGGGCGGACACGCCACCCGACTATGTACCGTCTGGTTACGTACCGAATGGTGAGTTAGCGGGTCGACCCGTGTCAAGGGCGGACCGGGGACCGCCTCAGGCCCGGCCGACGTGGGCCGTCAGGTACTCCACGACCAGATCGCCCAGCATCCGCCGGTAGTGCTCGCGGCGTCCGGCGTCGAGCAGGTCCCGTTCGAAGATCGCCTGGAAAGTGTGCCGGTTCGCGGTCCGGAACACGCAGAACGCGCTGATCATCATGTGCACGTCCAGGGCGTCCACGTCGTCGCGGAACAGCCCGGCCGCGACGCCGCGCTCCAGGATCCGCCCCAGCACGTCGACGGCGGGGTTCGCCAGCCCGGGCAGGATCGGCGAGGTCCGCAGGTGCTCGGCGTGGTGGATGTTCTCGATGCCGACGAGGCGGATGAACTCCGGGTGCGACTCGTGGTGGTCGAACGTCAGCTCGGCCAGGGCGCGCACGGCCCGGGCGGGAGGCAGGTCGTCTACGGCCAGGGTCTGCTCCAGCGCGCGGATCCCCACGTAGGCGCGTTCCAGCACGGCGACGTAGAGCCCCTGTTTGCTGCCGAAGTAGTAGTAGAGCATCCGCTTGGTGGTGCGGGTGCTGGCCGCGATCTCGTCCACCCGGGCGCCGGCGTAGCCCTGCTCGGCGAACTCGGAGGTGGCCACGTCGAGGATCTCGGCCCGGGTCCTCTCGGCGTCGCGCTGACGGACGGGGTCGCTCGGGTCTGCGGCCACGGTGTGCGGGTCCCTCCTGGTCGCCGGTCGCGTGCGGCGGACTCTACGACCGCGCCGGCCGTCTCCCGTGCCGCCGCCTCTTCTCACGGCACCGGACGTCCGGTACAACTAACTAGACAGTACATAGATCGAGCACCTGGAGCGTCGTGGGCATGGACAGCACTCCGGCCGGGATCGTCCGTACCGGACTGGTCGGCAGCGGGATCGGCCCGTCGTTGTCGCCGGCCCTGCACGAGCGGGAGGCACGCGCGCTGGGCCTTCCGCTGCGCTACACCCGCTGGGACCTCGACGAGCTCGGCGCCGCCCCGTCCGACGTCGAGGCGCTGCTGGGGCGGGCCCGTGCGCAGGGCTACCGCGGGCTCAACATCACCCACCCCTGCAAGCAGCAGGTCATCGGGCACCTCGACGCGCTGTCCGACGACGCCGCCGCGATCGGGGCGGTCAACACCGTCGTGTTCGACGCCCGCGGCGCGACCGGACACAACACCGACTGGTCCGGCTTCCGGGACGGCCTGCTCGCGGGCCTGCCCGGCGCGCCGAGGGACAAAGTCGTGCTGCTCGGCGCGGGCGGGGCAGGCGCGGCCGCCGCGCACGCGCTGCTGCGCCTGGGCACCGGGCACCTCGACGTCGTCGACGCCGACGCCGGCCGCGCACGGCACCTGGCCGACGAGCTGACCGCCCGGTCCGGGTCCGCGCACACCACCGGGCACACCACCGGGCACACCACCGGTCCGGTTGCCCGGCGCGCCGCCGGGCACGGGCGGGACGGGCTCGCCGCCCTGCTCGAGGCCGCGGACGGCGTCGTGCACGCGACGCCGGTCGGGATGGCCGGGCACCCGGGCCTGCCGTTCCCGACGTCGTCGCTGCACCCGGGGCTGTGGGTCGCCGAGATCGTCTACCGGCCGCTGGACACGGCGCTGCTGCGCGCCGCGCGGGCCGCCGGCTGCCGGACCCTGGACGGCGGCCGGATGGCCGTGCACCAGGCGGCGGAGGCGTTCCGGCTGTTCACCGGCCTGTCCCCGGACCCGGCCCGGATGGTGGCGCACCTGGCCGAGCTGGTCGCGGCCGAGGAGAGCGGAGCAGACCGTGTCGCCTGAGCCGCGACCGATCGCCACCCCGGGCGCGGGCACTACAACGGACACGGGCGCCGCCGGACTCCGGACGTCCGTCGCCACCGTCTGCCTGTCCGGCACGCTGGAGGACAAGCTGGTCGCCGCGTCGGCGGCCGGGTTCGACGGCGTCGAGATCTTCGCCCCGGATCTGATCGCCTCTCCCCTGCCGCCGGCCGGGATCGGCGCGCGGTGCGCCGACCTGGGCCTGTCGATCGACCTCTACCAGCCGTTGCGCGACGTCGACTCGACCGACGACGCGCGGTTCGCGGCGAACCTGCGCCGGGCGGAGCGGACGTTCGACGTGATGGCCGGGCTCGGCGCCGTCACGGTGCTCGTCTGCTCCTCGGTCTCCGACGACGCCGTCACCGACGACGACCGGCTCGCCGCGCAGCTGCACACGCTCGCCGACCACGCCGCCGCGCGTGGGATGCGGATCGCCTACGAGGCCCTGGCCTGGGGCCGGCACGTCGGGACCTGGGAGCACTCGTGGGACGTCGTCGCCCGCGCCGACCATCCCGCCCTCGGGCTGTGCCTGGACAGCTTCCACATCCTCTCCCGCGGGTCGGACCCGACCGGGATCGCGGCGGTCCCCGGGGAGAAGCTGTTCTTCCTGCAGCTCGCGGACGCGCCGCGGTTGTCGATGGACGTGCTGAGCTGGAGCCGGCACCACCGCCTGTTCCCCGGGCAGGGCGAGTTCGACCTGCCCGCGCTCCTCGGGCCGGTGCTCGCCGCCGGGTACCGCGGGCCGCTCTCGCTCGAGGTGTTCAACGACGTGTTCCGCCAGGCCGACCCGCTGCGCACCGCCGTCGACGCCCGCCGTTCCCTGCTGGCGCTGGCCGAGGCCACCGCGCTGCAGGGCACGGCGGGGGCGGGCACTGACCCGGTCGTCGAACCCGCCCCGCGGCTCGCCGGGCACGCATTCGTCGAGCTGCGCGGGCCGCGGCGCCCGGAGCCCGGGCAGCCCGGCCCGCACGCAGGCCAGGAGCCCGGCCCCGACCTGGGCGAGGTGCTGCGCGCGCTCGGCTTCGCCCGCACCGGGGTGCACCGCTCCCAGCCCGTCGACCGGTGGGAACAGGGCGATGCCCGGATCCTGGTGAACGCAGGGACCGGGTCCGACCCGGGTACGGGCACGGCCACCGCGATCGCGGCGCTGGCCGTGGAGTCGGCCGACCCGCAGGGCTCGGCCCGGCGGGCGCAGCGGCTGCTGGCGCCGCTGCTGCCCCGCCGTCGGGGCCCGGACGAGGCCGACCTGGCCGAGGTCACCGCACCGGACGGCACGTCGCTGTTCTTCTGCCGGACCGACGTCACCGGCGGGGCCGGCTGGAGCGGCGACTTCGTCCCGACCGGGGAGCGCCCCGGGCCGGGCACCGGCGTCACCGGCATCGACCACGTCGGGCTGACCCAGCCGTTCGACGTCTTCGACGAGGCGACGCTGTTCTACCGCTCGGTGCTCGGGCTGGCGCCGTGCGCCGAGGGCGAGTTCGCCGCCCCGTTCGGCCTGGTCCGCAGCCGCGCGCTCGCCGACGACCGCCGCGCGGTCCGGATGGCGCTGACGGTGTCGCTGCTGCGCCGCGGCGAGTGGGCGCCCGGCGTGTCCGACCCGCAGTACGTCGCCCTGGCCACCGACGACGTCATCGCCACCGCACGGGCCGCCCGAGCCGCCGGAGTCCCGCTGCTGGACGTTCCGGCCAACTACCACGACGACCTCGACGCCCGGCTCGCCCCGCCGCCGCAGCGTCTGGCCGCGTTCCGCGAGCTGGGGGTCCTCTGCGAGGCCACCGCCGACGGCGCCTATCTGCAGGTCTGCACCGAGCTGCTGGACGGGCGGCTGTTCCTGGCCCTGGTGCAGCGGGTCGGGGGCAACGACGGCTACGGCTGGTCCGACGCGCCGGTCCGGATGGCCGCGCACCGCCGGGCCCGCACCGCGTCCGCACGGCGCACCTGACCTGCTGCGCGGGCGTCACCCGTACCCGGGCCGGAGCGACCGGCCGGCGTCATGCCGGTGTCGGCGCCGATGCCGGTGCCGGTGCCGGCGCGAACAGGGTCCCGCGCAGGCTCCCGACCGCGGTGCGCAGGGCGACCGTGGCCCAGGCGCCGACGAGACCGACGTAGAACACCACGGCCAGCCAGGAGAGGGTGTCCGACCCGCTGTGCAGGGCGAGCGCGCTGGTGCCGGTGACGACGGTGCCCACCGGGAACGTGAACGACCACCAGGTCAGCGAGAACGGCAGCTTCTGCCGGGCCGTGCGGATCGTGACCGCGGCGGCCAGCGCGATCCAGAGCAGCGCGAACCCGAACACCGGGATCCCGTAGACGAGCCCGAGCGCCGAGAACGCCGACGCGTACGGCTCGGGCAGCGCGAGATGGGCCTTCTCGCCGAGCAGGTTGGCCGCGGTGATCGACTGCCCGAGCCAGCCGAGCACGATCCACAGCGTCGGCACGGTCGCGGCCGGGCCGAGCTTGTGCATGGTCAGCCGGTACCAGATCAGCGTCGTGACGATCACCGAGGCGAGCAGGGCCAGCCCGAACATCGCGTAGCAGCTCAGCAGCAGGGTCAGGCGCAGCTCCCCGGCCGGTGTGTACGGCACCAGCGCCGCGCCGGTGGCGGCCGAGACCATCGGCGGCACGACCGGCATCAGCCAGCCGCCGAACGTCGAGTCCGGCGCGAGGTCGTGGCGGGTGAACATCAGGTACGGGATCGCGACCGCGCTCGCCAGGCCGGCGACGGTGCCCACCAGCCACAGCACGACGCCGACGTGCACGGCCGTCGTCTCGCCGAGGACGTCGCGGCCGAGCAGCAGGGTGCCGGCGCCGACGGTCAGCAACGCCATCGGCGGGGCGCCGTAGAACTGCGCCGCCACCGGGTTCGCGGCGTGCCCGCGGGCGGTGTCGCGGTGCCGCAGCCAGTGCGCGGCCGATGCCACCGTCAGCGCCACCAGCATCACCGAGGCGATCACCCACACCGCCAGCGCGGCGACGTGCAGTCCCGGCAACCGGTGCGGCAGCGTCACCGCGGCGTTGGCCACGATGCCGGTGCCCATGATCGAGGCATACCAGTTGGGGCCGAGGTTCGCGACGACGTCACGGGGATGGGCGAGATCGCGCAGCAGCCCGGCCCGCTGCAGCGGGTGGCGCGGGTCGCCGGTGGCGACGACGTCCCCGGTGGTCGGGTGGGCGCGGGGGACGACGGAGGTGGGCATGGCGTTCACGGTGCCGTCCGCGAGCGCACGACGGTACCGGCCCCGGAGCGGGCAGCTCACAAGCCCTGGTTGTGGCTCGACCTATACTCCGGTTGTGGCCCTCTCCGCGCACGTCCCCGATCTCACCTCGCTGGAGCTGCTGGTGACGGTGGCCCGCGTCGGCAGTCTCGGCGGCGCGGGCCGGGAGTTCGGGCTCACCCAGCAGGCGGTGTCGGCCCGGATGCGTTCCGCCGAGGCGCTGGTCGGCGTGCGCCTGCTGCGGCGCGGCGTGCGCGGCACGGCCCTGACCGACGAGGGCGCGATGCTGGTCGACTGGGCGCGGGGCGTCCTGGCCGCCGCGGACGAGCTCGACGCCGCGATCACGGCCGTGCGCGGAGACCGCGACGGGCGGCTCGACGTCGCGGCCAGCTTCACCGTCGCCGAGTTCCTGCTGCCCGGCTGGCTCGCCCGGCTGCGGACCGAGCTCGGCCCGGAGACGGGCGTCAACCTCGTGGTGCGCAACAGCGAGCAGGTCGCGGCGCTGGTGCTCGCCGGCGAGGCGGACCTCGGTTTCGTGGAGGGCCCGACCCTGCCGGACGGGCTCGACGCGGTGACCGTGGCCACCGACCAGCTCGTGGTCGTCGTCCCACCGGAGCACCGGTGGGCGCGCCGCCGGGACGCGGTGGCGGCGGCGGAACTGGCCGGTACCGCCCTGGTCACCCGGGAGCGGGGGTCGGGCACCCGCCTGGTGCTCGACCGCGCCCTCGACGCCGCGGCCCCGGACACCACCCGGCCGACGCCCTCGCTGGAGCTCTCGGCGACCACCGCGATCCGCCAGGCGGTGCTGGCCGGAGCCGGGCCCGCCGTCCTGTCCACGGTGGCCGTGCAGGACGACATCGAGACGGGCCGGCTGGTCCGGGTCCGGATCGCGGGAGAGCTCGACCTGCGCCGCGAGCTGCGCGGCATCTGGCCGGAGGGGCCGGTCCCGGCCGGCCCGGCACGCTCCCTGCTGCGGATCGCCCGCCAGCGGGCCGGCCGCAACGGCACCGCCCGGATGGGCTCCCGCGCCGCGACGGCGTGAGCGCTCAGGTCGCCTGGTCCGGGCGCCGCCCGCCGACCAGGCGCGCCGAGTAGATCGAGTACCCGTCGATCCAGCGGGCCACGGCGGTGGCCAGGAACGTCGCCAGGATCATCGGCACCATCAGCCCGAACCCGGTGTGGGTCAGCTCCAGCACCATGACCAGACCGGCCAGCGGCGCCTGCATGGCGGCACCGATCATCGCCGCGGCGCCGATCATCGCGTAGGCGCCGACCGGCGCGCCGGGCCAGAGCAACGACCAGGCCGCTCCGAGGAACGCGCCCAGCGCCGCGCCGGTGCTCAGGGTCGGCGTGAACAGGCCGCCGGACGCGCCGCTGCCCAGACACATGGCCGTCACCATGGGCTTGAGCAGGAACAACGCGCCGAACAGCAGCACTCCGCCGACACCGGTGAACGCCTGCTCGGCCATGTCCTTGCCGTTGCCGAACAGCTGGGGCAGGGCCAGCCCGACCGCGGCGAGCACCGCGAACGCGGCCAGCGGGGCGATCAGCTGCCACCACCATCGCGACGGCTGGTGGTCCGAGACCCAGGCGATCAACCGGACGAACGCCGCGGCCAGCACCCCGATCACCGGGCCGGCCAGCACCGCCCACACCAGGGGCGCGAACGCGAACTCGTAGGCCGGTAGCTCCAGGTAGGTCGGGATCGGCGGCAGGTACACCCAGGCGACGACGGTGGCGATCCCCGAACACGCCAGCGCGGGCAGCACCACCGGCAGCCGCACGGCCCCGACCAGCACCTCCGCGGTGAACAGCGCGCCGCCGAGCGGGACGTTGTAGACACACGCCAACCCGGCCCCCGCGCCGCAGGCGACCAGCAGCCGGCGCTGCGGCACGCTGAGCCCGGACCAGGTCCCGAGCAGGCTGCCGCACACACCGCCCATCAGCTTGGGCGCCGCCTCCCGGCCCAGCGACGCACCGAGCCCGACCACGATCTCGGAGAGCACCGACGTCCCGGCGCTGCGCCGGAAGTTCAGCTTCCCGTCCCCGGTCCAGATCGAGTCGTCGACGTCGGTGCTGCCCGGCACGTGGCGCCGCAGCAGGAACCAGCCCAGGCCGGCCACCACCCCGGCGACCAGGAGCGGCACGACCCGGCCCAGGGTGTCGGCGCGTTCGACCGCGTCCTGGAAGCTGCCCTCCCCGGCGCCCGGACCGAACGCCAGGTCGGCCACGGTGAACAGCAGCAGCATCAGCAGCACGCCGAACAGCCCGGCGCCGATGCCGGTCAGCACGACCATCGCCCAGAACCGCACGGTCAGCGGCACGTCCCCGTCGCCGGTGACGTTCGGCTGGTCCATCGCCGCGCGGCCGGAGGAGATCCGGCTGCGCAGCAACGGTTGCGGCTGGCGCTGACGTTCGCTTCGCCGGGCGCCGGTCATTCCCGGACCACCCCACACCGACCGTTCATGCCGGCCATCCTCCCCCGTGACCCGACGGGGCGGTCAGCCGCCGTAGGCCTCGACCGGGGGGCACGAGCAGACCAGGTTGCGGTCGCCGTGCGCGCCGTCGATCCGGCGCACCGGCGGCCAGACCTTGCGGTCGTGCACGCCGGGCGTCACGCCGGTCGGGTACGCGGCCAGCTCGCGCGGGTACGGGTGGTCCCACTTGTCGACCAGGCACGCCACCGTGTGCGGCGCGCCGCGCAGCGGGTTGTCCTCCACCGGCCACTCCCCCGCCGCGACCCGGTCGATCTCGCCCTTGATGCCGATCATGGCGTCGACGAAGCGGTCGATCTCGACGACGTCCTCGGACTCGGTCGGCTCCACCATCAGGGTCCCGGCCACCGGGAACGACATCGTCGGCGCGTGCAGGCCGTAGTCGGTCAGCCGCTTCGCGACGTCGTCGATCGTGACGCCGGTGTCCTTGGTGATCTTGCGCAGGTCCAGGATGCATTCGTGGGCGACCGAGCCGTCCACGCCGGCGTAGAGCACCGGGTAGTGCTCGCCGAGCCGGCGTGCGACGTAGTTCGCCGCCGCCACCGCGGTCAGCGTGGCCCGGCGCATCCCCTCGACACCCATCATCCGGACGTAGGCCCAGGAGATCGGCAGGACGCCCGGGCTGCCGTAACGGGCCGCGGAGACCGCGCCGACGCCGCCGTCGGCGACCGGGGTGGCACCGGGCAGGAACGGGGCCAGGTGCTCGGCCACCGCGACCGGCCCGACGCCGGGACCGCCGCCCCCGTGCGGGATGCAGAACGTCTTGTGCAGGTTCAGGTGGCTGACGTCGCCGCCGAAAGCGCCCGGGCGGGCCACCCCGACCAGCGCGTTCAGGTTCGCGCCGTCGACGTAGACCTGTCCGCCGGCGTCGTGCACCGCGCCGCAGACCTCGCGCACGCTCGCCTCGTACACCCCGTGCGTCGACGGGTAGGTGATCATCAGAGCGGCGAGGCGCCCGCCGTGCTCGGCGATCTTGGCGCGCAGGTCGTCGAGGTCGACGTTGCCGCGCGGGTCGGTGCCCACGACGACGACGCGCAGCCCGGCCATGATCGCCGACGCGGCGTTGGTGCCGTGCGCGCTGGCCGGGATCAGGCAGACGTCGCGCCCGGTGTCGCCGTTGCTGCGGTGGTACGCCGCGATCGCCAGCAGCCCGGACAGCTCGCCCTGGCTCCCGGCGTTGGGCTGCAGCGACACCGCGTGGTAGCCGGTCAGCTCGGCCAGCCAGCGCTCGAGCTGGGCGATCATCTCCCGGGAGCCCGCGGTGTCGGCCTCGGGCGCGAACGGGTGCAGGTCCGCGAACTCCGGCCAGGTGATCGGCTCCATCTCCGCGGCCGCGTTGAGCTTCATCGTGCACGAGCCCAGCGGGATCATCGTGCGGTCCAACGCCAGGTCCGCGTCGGCGAGGCGGCGCAGCCAGCGCATCAGCGAGGTCTCGGAGCGGTGGTCGTGGAACGTGGGGTGGGTCAGGTACTCCGACGTCCGGCCCAGCGCGTCCGGCAGCGCGTCCGCGGTGGCCGCGTCGAGGGCGTCCACGTCGGGCACGTCGACCCCGAACGCCGACCACACCGTGTGCAGGTGCGCGACCGTGGTGATCTCCGAGGTGGAGACCCCGACCTCGTCGGGGCCGATCGGACGCAGCGCGATCCCGGCGTCGTGCGCGGCCGCCACGACGGCCTCGGCCCGGCCCGGCACCCGCGCGACGACGGTGTCGAAGAAGCTGTCGTGCGCGATCTCCACCCCGCCGGTGCGCAGACCGGCCGCCAGGACGGCGGCCATCCGGTGGGTCCGGCGCGCGATCGCGGCCAGGCCCTCGGGCCCGTGGTAGACGGCGTAGCAGGCGGCGACGACGGCGAGCAGCACCTGCGCGGTACAGATGTTCGACGTCGCCTTCTCCCGGCGGATGTGCTGCTCGCGGGTCTGCAGGGCCAGCCGCAGCGCCGGGTTGCCGTCCGCGTCGCGGGACATGCCCACGAGACGGCCGGGCAGCTGGCGGGCGTGGCGTTCGCCCACCGACAGGTACGCGGCGTGCGGGCCGCCGAACCCGAGCGGGACCCCGAAACGCTGGGTGGTGCCGACGGCGGCGTCCGCGCCGAGCTCACCGGGCGGGGTGAGCAGCGTCAGGGCCAGCAGGTCGGCCGCGACGGCGACCAGCGCGCCGCGCTCGTGCGCGTCCGCGATCAGCGACGACGGGTCGGCGACCCGCCCGGACGCGCCCGGGTAGCTCACGAGCAGACCGAACATCTCGCCGTCCGGCAGGCCGCCGGACAGGTCGGTGATCTCCAGCTCGATCCCGAGCGGCTCGGCGCGGGTCCGCAGCACCTCGATCGTCTGCGGCAGAGTGTCCGCGTCCACGACGAAGCGCGGGCTCTTCGACCTCCCCGCGCGGCGCAGCAACGTCATCGCCTCGGCCGCGGCCGTCGCCTCGTCGAGCAGGGACGCGCCGGCGACCGGCAGCCCGGTCAGGTCCGAGACCGTGGTCTGGAAGGCGAGCAGCGCCTCCAGCCGTCCCTGGCTGATCTCCGGCTGGTACGGGGTGTAGGCGGTGTACCAGGCCGGGTTCTCCAGCACGTTGCGCCGGATCACCGACGGCGTGCGGGTGCCGCTGTAGCCGAGCCCGATCATCGGGACGGTGACGGTGTTGCGGGCGGCGATCCCGCGCAGCTCGGCGAGCATGTCGGTCTCGCTCGCCGGCTCCGGCAGCGAGGTCGGCACCGTCTCCCCGTCCTCGCCGTCGCGGATCGCGTCCGGCAGGGCCGCGCGGGCCAGCTCGTCCAGCGAGGACAGCCCGAGGGTCTCCAGCATGGTGGCGAGACCGTCGGGGCGGGGGCCGACGTGCCGGTCGGCGAAGGGGACCCCTCGCTCGAGGTCGGCGAGGGACGGG
>NZ_JADQDD010000173.1 GCF_019263595.1 Pseudonocardia sp. KRD291
CCAGACAAGCACGACCCACCGACAGTCCGCCGCCCCGCGAGGTCCGCCGGACCCGAACCGTTCGCCGACACGGACACCTCGTTGATCTCGGGTCCGAACAGGACTCCGGCACGTCTCGGAGCCGCTGCACCACCTTTCACCGACGGGGAGACCACGCTCCCCCATCCCGGGTCGCGGTACCCCCGAACGTATGAGTTGACTGACCCCATGGTCACCGAACGTCGCGGGGAGTTCCCGCACCGTGACATCCGAGAGGGTGGCGTCGCAGCCCGCTTCCGGCCGCTCGCGGGCGTGGGCGACGTCCTGACCGGTGACACCGCCGCCTGCCCGGCCTCCTCCGGTGCGCCTCCGGTGTTCGCCACCGTGCCGTGGGGGTACAGACGGGCGGAGGTCGACTCCTGGGCGTCCTGGGTCGCCGCCCTGCTCGCGCACGGCCGCAACGAGACGGTGCGCGCGGACAGCGCCGAGGCCACCCTGAAGGCGACGCTCGCACGGCTGGAGCAGCTCCAGGACCGGTCGCCGGACGGTGCGAACGGCCCCACCCGGGAGCGGCCGGGCGCCGGCCCGGACGACGCGACGGGGCAGAGCCGGGGCAGGGGCACCGCAGGCGCCGAGTGACGCACCACGTCGCAGCGGACGCGCCGGCACGGCCGTGGCGCGTCACTCGGCCGCGGTGCGTCCGGCGCGGTGCGGCGGGGGGCCGGTGGTGCCGCGGACGACCAGGCGGGTCGGGAGGTCCACCCACGGTTGCGGGTCGCCGCCGGAGAGCGAGTCCAGCAGCGTGCGCGCGGCCAGCTCGCCCTGGCGGCGGACCGGTTGCGCGATCGTGGTCAGGTCCGACACCGCGGCCATCTCGTGGTCGTCGAAACCGACCACCGAGACCTGTCCCGGCACGTCGACCCCCGCCCGGCGCAGCGTCCGGACCAGGCCGAACGCCAGCTCGTCGGACATCGCGAACACGGCGGTCGGCAGCGTGGCGCAGCTGAGCAGGCGCTCCGCGGCACGGGTCCCGGCGTCGATCCCGGCGCCCTCGGCGACCACCCACTCGTCGCGGGCCGCGATGCCGGCCTCGACCAGGGCGTCGGCGAAGCCCTGGCGGCGGATCCGGGTGGTGTGCCGGCCGCAGGCCTCGTCCGGGTCGAACGAGACGAGCGCGATGTCGCGGTGCCCGAGACCGGCCAGATGCCGGACGGCGGCGCGGGCGCCCGCGCGGTCGTCGACGCCGATCCGCGGCCGCCCGGGCAGGTCCCCGCCGACGACCGTGACCGGCACGCCGAGCGAGGAGACCGCGTCGCGCTCGGCCCCGTCGAACGCCGACGCGACGACGATCAGCCCGTCCACCCGCCCGCGCACCGGCAGCGTCGCGAAGAAGTGCGCCCGACCGGCCGGGTCGCCGAGGTTGTGCAGCAGCGTGCCGAACCCGGCACCGGAGAGGACCTGCTCCACCCCGCTGATCGCCTCGGCGAAGAACCACTGCGTCGGGAACCGGGCCAGTACCCCGACCGTCATCGTCGACCCGTGCGGTGCGGGTGCGCCCGGGAGCACGTAGGCGAGCTCGGACGCGGCCCGCAGCACCCGCTCCCGGGTCGCGGCCGAGACCGAGGTGGCGCCGTGCAGCGACCGGGACACCGTCGCCGGCGACACCCCGGCGCGGCGCGCGACCTCACGCACCCCGATCCGTCCCGGCTCGTCGGTCATGTCTCCCCCGTCACCTCGTCCACGCCCATTCTGCAAGGGCGTCGACAGCTCCTGCAACACTGTGAAACAGTATGAAACAACGAGAAACAGCCAGGCACGGGGAGAGGGCATGACGACCGCGAACGACCTCGACTGGTGGCGCGACGCCGTCGTCTACCAGGTCTACATCCGCAGCTTCGCCGACGGGAACGGCGACGGCGTCGGGGACATCGCCGGACTGCGCGGCAAACTCGACCACCTGGCCCGCCTGGGCGTCGACGCGATCTGGATCAACCCCTGGTACCCGTCGCCGCTGGCCGACGGCGGTTACGACGTGGCCGACTACCGGGCGATCAACCCGGCCTTCGGCGACACCGCCCAGGCCGAGGCACTGCTCGCCGAGGCACACGAGCGCGGACTCAAGGTGCTGCTCGACATCGTGCCCAACCACCACTCGGACCGGCACGAGTGGTTCCGTCAGGCGCGCGCAGCGGCGCCCGGCTCACCGGAGCGGGAGCGCTACGTCTTCCGTCCGGGCCGCGGCCCGGACGGCGCCGAGCCGCCGAACAACTGGGAGTCGATGTTCGGCGGGCCCGCGTGGGAACGGGTCACCGAGGCCGACGGCACCCCCGGCGAGTGGTATCTGCACCTGTTCGACGTCAGCCAGCCCGACGTCAACTGGAACAGCGCCGAGGTCCGCGACGACTTCGAGACCACCCTGCGCTTCTGGTTCGACCGGGGCGTGGACGGCTTCCGGATCGACGTCGCGAACTCGATGATCAAGCAGGACGGCCTGCCGGACCTCGTCGAGGGCGTGAACGACGAGCAGGACGGCAAGCACCCCTACCTCGACCGCGACGAGGTGCACGAGATCTACCGCTCGTGGCGCCGGATCGCCGACTCCTACGACCCGCCCAGGGTGTTCGTCGCCGAGGCCTGGGTGCCCGACCCGGAGCGCCTGGCCCGCTACCTGCGTCCGGACGAGCTGCAGACGGCGTTCAGCTTCAACTTCCTGCGCGCCGCGTGGCTGGCGCCGGACCTGAAGGACAACATCGCCGAGGCGATCGCGGAGAACGACGCCGTCGGCGCGCCGGCGACCTGGGTGCTGTCCAACCACGACGTCGCCCGGCACCTGTCGCGACTGGCCCGCACGCCGGAGTCCGGCCGCGGCTACTGGCTCGACGACCTCGTCGGCAGGCCCGCCGACTTCGACCTCGGCCTGCGCCGGGCCCGCGCCGCGACCCTGCTGATGCTCGCGCTGCCCGGCACCGCGTACCTCTACCAGGGCGAGGAGCTGGGACTCCCGGAGGCGGAGGACATCCCGGAGGACCAGCTCGACGACCCGACGTGGGTGCTGTCCGGGCACACCAAGCGCGGCCGGGACGGCTGCCGGGTGCCGCTGCCGTGGTCCGGCGACACCCCGCCCTACGGCTTCTCGATCAACGCGGCGCCGGGTCGGGGCGGGTCCTGGCTCCCGCAGCCGGACGCGTTCGCCGCGTGCACGACCGAGAGGCTGGAGGCGGACCCGGAGTCGATCCTGCACCTCTACCGCGACGCCCTGACGATCCGCAGGGCGCACCCCGCGCTCGGCGTCGGCGGCCTGAGGTGGAAGGACTCGCCGGAGGGCACGTTCGCGTTCTCCCGCGACCCGGGCTTCACCGCACTGGTCAACGTCTCGTCGGCCCCGGTCTCCCTGCCCGAGGACGCCGAGGTGATGCTGGCCAGCGGACCGCTCACCCGATACGGCTCCGTCCCCGCCGACACGACGGTCTGGCTCCGCAACGCCTGAGTCCCCTCAGGCGGCGGCGGGCCAGGTGGAGAAGTGCGACCAGGCGTCGTCGCGGACGGCACGCTCGGACAGCTCCCACAGGCGGGCGGCGATGTCCGGGTCGACCGCGTGCGCGGCGACGCCCCGGTAGACGCCCGGCTCGGCGGGCGCGGCCTCGTTGACGTCCTCGAAGTACCGCCCGGTGACGCCGGACACCAGCGGTGACGCGGCCAGCAGCACCGACGTGGCCGCGCCCTGCTCCGGCGTCTTCCACCGTGGGATCTCCTGCGGTGCACCGGCACCGGCACCGGCCTGCATGCGCAGGCGGGCCAGGTCGGCGTCGGAGAGGTGGCGCTGCAGGCCGGTGCGGATGCCGCCGGGGGTCAGCGCGTTGACGCTGATCCCGTCGTCGGCCCAGCGCCGCGCCGCCTCGACCGCGAACAGGACGTTCGCCGACTTCGACCGCGCGTAGGCCTCCGAACGGTCGTAGGGGCGGTCCAGGAAGTGCGGGTCGTCGAGGTCGACACCGGCGCGCAGGTGCGCGGTCGAGCTGACCGAGACGATCCGCGCGCCGTCGACGGCGGTCAGGGCCCAGTGCAGGCCGGTGGCCAGCTCGAAGTGGCCCAGGTGGTTCGTCGCGAACTGCAGCTCCCGGCCCGCGGCGGTGCGGGTCTCCGGCGTGGCCATCACCCCGGCGTTGTTCACGAGCATGTGCAGCGGCCCGTCCCAGAGCCGGACGAAGCGGGCGACCGAGGACGGCTCGGCCAGGTCGAGCTCGCCGACGCGGACCATCGGGTTGCCGGTCATCTCGGCGATCTCGGCGCGGGCGCGCTCGCCGGCGTCGACGTCGCGGACGGCGAGGGTGACCTCGGCGCCGGCACCGGCCAGGGCACGCGCGGTCTCGTAGCCGATGCCGGAGGCGGCGCCGGTGACCACGGCGCGGCGGCTGGAGAGGTCGACGCCGGCCAGGACCTCGTCAGCGGTGGTCTCGGCGCCGAACGGGGTACGAAGGAGTGTGGGCGCAGTCATGGTGGGGTTCCCGTCTGCGAGGGGTCGCCGGAAAAGCAGGCCCGGGGCATAGAATCGGAGGATCCTCCGGTACGAGGAGAACTCTAAACGGAGTACCCTCCGGTTGGCAAGCCGAAATCTGAACTACGCTGATCACCGACGTCGCCGTCGCGGGGCGGTGTCGTCGCGGAGAAGGGGCCCTCATGTCCACCAGCACGCGCCGTGGGATGCGCGCCGACGCCGCTCGCAACCGCGAGCTGCTGCTCGACGCCGCCCTGGCCGCCTTCGCCGCGGACGGGACCGACGCGACGCTGGACGGCATCGCGAAGTCCGCCGGCGTCGGGATCGGGACGCTCTACCGGCACTTCCCCACCCGTGAGGCACTGGTCGAGGCCGTCTACCGGAACGAGCTGGACCGGCTCTGCGACGCCGCGGACGACCTGTTGACGCGGATGCCCGCCGATGCGGCCCTGCGCGCGTGGATGGACCGGTTCGTCGACTACATGGTGACCAAGAAGCACATGGCCGACGCCCTGCGCGCGGTCGTCGCCAGCGGCGGGACGCCGTTCGCGCACAGCCGGGAGCGGATGGGCGCCGCCGTCGGACGCCTGCTCGCCGCGGGTGCCGCGGACGGCACGCTCCGCCCGGACCTCGCGCCGTCCGACGTCACCGAGCCGGGCGCGACGACCTGCGTCGGCGGCTCCGACGTGCTGGTCGGCATGAGCGGGGTCTGCATGACCGCGAACGAGCCGGACGGCCGCGCCCAGGCCGGACGGCTGCTGGACCTGCTGGTGGAGGGCCTGCGCGCCCGCTAGGTGCTCCGCACACGTGAGCATCGCTTACGATGCCGCGCATGGAGTCGGGGGTGGGCGCCGAGACGGTGCCGCAGGTGTCCATGGGGCGGATCGCGGTCGCCGGTTTCATCGGCACCACGATCGAGTTCTTCGACTTCTACGCCTACGGGATCGCCGCGGCGCTGGTGCTCAACGCGGCGTTCTTCCCGAACCTCGACCCGGTCGCCGGGACGCTCGCCGCGTTCTCCACCTACGCCGTCGCGTTCCTGTCCCGCCCGCTCGGCTCGGCGCTGTTCGGGCACTGGGGCGACCGGATCGGCCGCAAGTCGATGCTCATCGCCTCGCTGCTGACGATGGGACTGTCCACCGCGCTGGTCGGGGCACTGCCCGGCTACGCGACGCTCGGGGTGTTCGCGCCGATCCTGCTGGTGGCGCTGCGGTTCGTGCAGGGCATCGGCCTCGGCGGGGAGTGGGGCGGCGCGGCGCTGCTGGCCGCCGAGCACGCCCCGCCCGGCAAGCGCGGCCTCTACACGCTGTTCCCGCAGCTCGGGCCGGCGATCGGGTTCATCCTCGCCAACGGCGTGTTCCTCGGCCTGAGCATCGGCATGGACTCCGCGACGTTCGCGGCGTGGGGCTGGCGGATCCCGTTCCTGGCCAGCGCACTGCTGGTGCTGGTCGGACTGC
Organism: Pseudonocardia sp. KRD291; assembly: GCF_019263595.1. Taxonomy (GTDB): domain Bacteria; phylum Actinomycetota; class Actinomycetes; order Mycobacteriales; family Pseudonocardiaceae; genus Pseudonocardia. The sequence goes on from NZ_JADQDD010000173.1 coordinate 5,932, forward strand.
TGGTCCGGCTCGGGATCGCCGAGTCGCCGGTGTTCCGCCGCGCCGCTCCGACTCGCGTTCCGCTGGTGGGCCTGCTGCGCCACCAGCCGCGCGAGCTGCTGCTCGGCTCCGGCGCGATGATCGTCCAGTACGCGCTGTTCTACACCGCGACGACGTACTGCCTGTCCTACGGCACGTCGGTGCTGAAGATCCCGCGCACCGAGATGCTGTTGCTCACGATGATCGCGGTGATCTTCCTCGGGGTGTTCACCGCGGGCAGCTCACTGGCCTCGGACCGCTTCGGACGCCGACGCGTGGTGCTCGCCGGCTGCGTCGCGGGGGTCGTCTGGGGGCTGGTGATGTTCCCGCTGCTCGACACCCGCTCGCCGGTGCTGGTCGTGGTGGCTCTCGGTGGCGCGCTGGCGATCATGGGCCTGTCCTACGGCCCGATGGCCGCCTACCTGCCGGAACTGTTCGACACCCGGCACCGCTACAGCGGCGCGTCGATGGCCTACAGCCTCGGCGGCGTCCTCGGCGGCGCCGTCCCGCCGCTGGTGGCCACGGCGCTGCAGGCGAGCCTGGGCAGCATCGCGATCGGCGGGTTCATCTCCCTGCTGGCGGTACTGAGCCTGTTCTGCGTGCTCGCCCTGCGCGAGACCCGCGACGACGACCTGGACACGGTCGGCACCGCATAGCGCGCCGTCAGTGGTGCGGCGGGCGCCGGTAGCCGCCACACAGGTCGGCGACCAGGCCGGCCACCGCCACCGCGCGCCGGTCCTGCAGGTACGGCGCGACGACCTGGACCCCCGCCGGCAGGCCCGCCGCGGTCGTCCCGACCGGGGCGACCGCCGAGGGCAGCTCCAGCAGCCCGATCATCCCCGGCCAGTCGACGAGCCGGGCGTCGGAGAGCTCGCCGCCCTCGATCGGGATCATGCGGGTGCCGAACCGGCCCTGCGTCGCGTGCGCGAACGCCGTGGTGAACGTGACCGGGCAGAGCAGCACGTCGACGTCGGCGAACCACCGCGCCCAGGCCCCGGTCATCGCCGCGCGTGCGGCCTGCGCGCGCAGCCACTCCCGGTGCCCGCCGGCCATCGGGACGGCGAGCTCGTCGGGCAGCGAGGGCGACACCGCGGCCGCCAGCAGCTGCTGGTAGAGCCCGAGCTGCTCGGCCGGGTCCACCGGCGGCTGCGCCTCGGCCACCCGCGCCCCGGCGCCGGCGAGCCGGTCGGCGACGCCTCGCAGCACGGCCGCGTACGCGGGGTCGACCGGCAGTGCCGGGTGCTCGGACCAGAGCGCCACCCGCAGGTCGCGCAGGCCGGTCACCCGCGGCTCGGGCAGCTCCACCCGCCAGGCCGGGGAGCGCCGGGGCGAGGGCGCGGCGAGGACCCGCAGCAGCAGGTCCAGGTCGTCGGCGCCGCGGGCGAGCGGGCCGAACACGTTGATGTCGGCCTCGACGGCGCCGCCCCCGACCTGGTCGAGGTAGCCCGACGTGGGGACCAGCCCGAAGCTCGGCTTGAGCCCGAACACGCCGCAGAAGTGCGACGGGACCCGGATCGAGCCACCGATGTCGGTCCCCAGCTCGAACGCGGTCAGCCCGGCGGCGACGGCGGCCGCGGCCCCGCCGGAGGAGCCGCCCGGCGTCCGGGCGAGGTCCCACGGGTTCGACGTGGTGCCGAACAGCTCGTTCGTCGTCTGCAGCTCGACCGAGAAGCGCGGCACGTTGGTCCGGCCGAACACGACCGCGCCGGCCTCGCGCAGCCGCGCCACCGCCGGTGCGTCGGCGTCCGGGACGTGCTCGGAGAGCTCGGTCGCGCCGCCGGTGCAGCGCATCCCGGCCACCTCGATCGCGTCCTTGACGGTGATCGGCAGCCCGTGCAGCGGGCCGCGGGAGTGCCCGCGCGCCGTCTCGTCGGCGCAGGCCGCGGCCTCGGCACGGGCCCGCTCGGCGTCGACGGTGACCACGGCGTCGAGCTCGCTGGACGCCACCCGCCCGAGGTAGACCTCCAGCAGCTCCCGGCTCCCGGTCTCCCGATCGCGCACCGCCCGCGCCAGCCGGGTCGCCGTCCAGGTCGCCACGTCGTCCGTCACGACGATCATGCTGGCACGCTCAGGATGTGCCGCACACGGACCGGAGGGCGACATCGAGCGCCTCCCGGTGCAGCGCGTCGCCGGGGACGGCCGCCGCGTCCGCCGACAGCGCCGCCGGGCACCCGGCACCCGCCCGCACCGGCGAGGTGGCGCGCAGCCCGGCCACCATCTGCGCGCCGATCCGGTCCAGCTCCGGGCGGACGGCGCCGAGGTCCGGACGGGCGCGCGGGCGCAGGTCCACGCGGTCGGCCCAGAGCCGGAACAAGCCCCGCTGCACGACCTTGCTGGCCTCGATCTGGTCCCGGAAGAACGTCTGCGCGCGGGCCGGGTCGAGGCCCTCGCGCGAGGCCACCGCGGCGGCGTCGTCGACCACCCGCCGCTCCCGGGCCGGGTCCTCGATCGGCGACGGGGTGCCGAACTTGGCGGCGGCGACGGTGTCGGACAGCGCGATCCGGCGCGCGGCCAGGCGCGTCAGGTCGGTCAGTGCGGGCCCCGGCGTCGCGGCCGGGCCGGCCGGGGTTGCCGGGGACGGCGGCCCTGCCGCGCACGCCGCCGTCGCCAGCAGCATCGCGAGTCCCGACAGAAGACCCACGCCCGCACCCCGCACACGCCGAGCCTACGACCCCGGGGCCCCGGCCCGCCGACGCGCGCCGCGCCCGCTCACCGCGCGTGGCCCGGACCGTCCGGATAATGATCCGGACACGTACCATCTCGCAGGTGACCAGCGCGAGCAGAACGGGGACCGGCGGGGCACGCGGACAGAACGGTCGTGGGACCCCTCCGGGGCCGCCGTCCGACCTCGTCGCCGCCCCGGGCTACGGGGCCCGACGGCTCTACCAGGCCTATCTGGCCGCATGGAACCGGCACGTCGACCCGGTCCTGACCGGCCCCCAGTTCGCGGTGCTCTCCGCCGTGCGTGCCTACCCGGACTCCGACCAGAGCTCGCTGGCCGGCACGGTCGCCCTCGACACGTCCACCATGGCCGACGTGTGCCGTCGGATGGAGCGCCGCGGGCTGATCCGGCGTGTCGAGTCCCCGCACGACGCCCGCCGCAAGCTGCTCTCGCTGACCGCCGAGGGCGAGGAGACGTTCGCCGAGGCCACCCGCCGGACGCGGCGGCTCGACGAGGCGCTGCTCGACGGGTGCCCGCCCGAGCTGCGCGCGGGACTCGCCGAGCTGCTCAACACCCTCGGCGAGCGCTGGGAGTCCGTGGCGGCGCGCGACCTCCCCTGATCCGGGTTACGGCGGTGTGTCCGCCGGTATCGCCGCGGGGTCAACTGACCGAAAACTCTTGCGTCCTCGGATAGTACGTGCTCGGATTAGTTCCGCACGGACGAGCGGCCCGGATCACAGGGCCAATGCGATGACGAGGAGGCTGACGTGGCGCCGAGCCAGTCGTTCCAGGTCACGATCGCCGGCGGTGGCCTGGGCGGTCTCACCGCGGCGCTGTCGCTGCGCCAGAAGGGCCTACGGGTCACGGTGCTCGAGGCGGCGTCGGAGCTCGGTGAGGTCGGGGCGGGGATCCAGACCGCGCCGAACGCCAGCCGGATCCTGATCGGGCTCGGCCTGCGCGCGCAGCTCGAGCGGATCCACACCGAGCCCCAGGACCAGGTCCGCAGGCGCTGGGCGGACGGCAGCATCATCGCCCAGCTCCCGCTCGCGCAGCGGGTGGTCGACACCTACGGCGCGCCCTACTGGCACTACCACCGCGCCGACCTGCACCGCGTGCTGCTCGACGCCTGCCTCGACCCGGACGGCCCCGGGCCGGTCGTGGACGTGCACACCGACGCGAAGGTCGTCGAGATCGACCGCGCCGACCCGTCCCGGCCGGTGGCGGTCACCGCCCGCGGCGCCCGGTTCGACGGCGACGTGCTCGTCGGCGCGGACGGCATCCGCTCCGCGGTGCGCGACCTCGCCGGGTTCGACGACACCCTGGTGTTCTCCGGCGAGATGGCCTACCGCGCGCTGATCCCGGGCGAGATGATCGTCGCCGACCCGGCCACCCGGTTCCTGGCCGACCGTTACCACTCCACGATCTGGTACGGCCCGGACAAGCACCTGGTGCACTACATGATCCGCGGCGGGGAGTACCTCAACGTCGTCGCGATCGTGCCCTGCACCCCGGACGTGGAGCGGAACTGGAGCGGCCCGGCCTCGGCCGAGGAGCTGGCGGCCGAGTACCCGGACTGGGACGACCGCGTCCCGGCGATGCTGTCCAAGGCCAAGGACGACGTCTCGGTCTGGGCGCTCTACCGGCGCCGGCGCGACCCGGTCTGGGTCGACGGCCGGGTCGCACTGCTCGGCGACGCCTGCCACGCGATGCTCCCCTACCAGGCCCAGGGCGCGTCGCAGGCGATGGAGGACGGCGCGGTGCTGGCCGAGGAGCTCGGCGCGGCCGGGCGGGACGGCGTCGACGCCGCACTGGCGCGCTACGTCGACCGGCGCGCCAAACACGCCGGCATGGTGCAGGACGCCTCCTGGGCGAACATGGACTTCTACCACCTCCCCGACGGCCCGGAGCAGCGCGAGCGCGACGCCAAGCTGCGCCGCTTCGACGGCGAGTCCGACGTCTCCTACGACTGGCTCTGGCGCGGCAGCCCGCTGCGCGACCCGGACAACGAGGCGCTGACCTACCAGTTCGCGCGCTGACCTCTCTTCCACCCTCCAGACAGGAGCCCACCATGCGTACCGGAGACCAGGTCGTCCAAGACCTGCCCTGGCGGTGGAACGTGCAGGGCAAGATCTTCATCATCGGCGGCCTCGGCTACATGTTCGACGCCTGGGACGTCGCCCTCAACGGCTTCCTCACCCCGCTGCTGGGCACCGAGTTCGGCCTGTCCACCGGCCAGCGCGGCCTGGTCGCGACGGCCAACCTGATCGGCATGGCGGTCGGCGCGATCGCCTGGGGCACGATCGCGGACCGGATGGGCCGCAAACAGGCCTTCAGCATCACGCTGATGATCTTCGCCTTGTTCTCCGTGCTCGGGGCGCTGTCGCCGAGCTGGGAGATCTTCCTGGTGCTGCGGTTCCTGGCCGGAGTCGGCCTGGGCGGCTGCATCCCGGTCGACTACGCGATCGTCAGCGAGTTCTCCCCGCGCAAGCAGCGCGGCAAGGTGCTGGCCGCGATGGACGGCTGGTGGCCGATCGGCACCACGCTCGCCGGGCTCACCGCGACCCTGCTGGTCCCGGTGGACGGCAACTGGCGCTGGATGCTGGCGTTGATGGTGCTGCCCGCGCTGCTGCTGTTCTGGATCCGCCGGGGTGTTCCGGAGTCGCCGATCTACCTGGCCCGCACCGGTCGTGAGGCCGAGGCGCGGACCGTCATCGACGACATGGTCGCCCGGACCGGGGCGGCGCCGGAGCCCTACGAGATCCCGACCGTGGTCCCGGTTCCGGCGGCCTCGCGCAAGCGGGGCCTGGCCGCCGCGGCCGAGCAGCTCAAGCTGGTGTGGGCGTTCAACCCGAAGGTCACCGGCGTGGCCTGGGCGCTGTTCATCTCGGTGATGGTCGTCTACTACGCGGCGCTGAGCTGGATGCCCTCGATCCTGCGTGCGCAGGGCATGGGCGAGGTCGCGGCGTTCGGGTCCACCACGGTGATGAACGCGGTCGGCATCCTCGGCGTGATCGTGGCGGTGCTGCTGGTCGAGGTCGTCGGTCGCAAGTGGGTGATCGGGGTCGCGGCGCCGCTGGCCGCGCTGTCGCTGGTGGTCTTCTCGCTGGTACTGGAGTCGTCCACGGCGGCGATCGTGATGATCGCGGTGTTCGGGTTCTTCGCCCTGGTGGTGATCCCGGTGATGTACGCCTACGTCTCCGAGCTGTACCCGACCGAGCTGCGCGCCAGCGGTTTCGGCTGGGCGTCGTCGATGAGCCGGGCGGTGACCGGGTTCGTGCCCCTGGTGTTCGGCAGCCTGCTCTGGCCGGTGCTGGGCCTGCCGCTGACGTTCTCGCTGATGGGCGTGATCGTGCTGGGCGCGGTGGCCTACATGGCGCTGTGCGCGCCGGAGACGAAGGGCCGGGAGCTGGACCGGATCACCGTCGACGGTCCGGTCGGTGCCGCCACCGCCGGCGACCCCGCCACCACCGGTAGTTCGGCCACGGCCGGTGACCCCGCCACCGCCGGCAATCCGGCCACCGCCGGCGACCCCGACACGGCCGGTGACGCCGCCACCGCCGAGAGCACCCGCACGCCGTGAAGCCGGCCGCCTTCACCTACCACCGCGCGCACTCGGTCGCGGGCGCGGTGGAGCTGCTCGCCGAGCTGGGCGAGGACGCGAAGATCATCGCCGGCGGTCAGAGCCTGGTCGCGATGATGAACTTCCGCCTCGCCCGGCCCGAGCACCTGGTCGACATCACGCACCTGGACGGCCTGTCCGGCATCCACCGTGACGGCGGCGCGCTGCGGATCGGCGCCCTGACCACGCACCGGGCGATCGAGAAGACCGACCTCGGCCCGGAGCACCGGGTGCTCTCCGCCGCGATGCGCTGGGTCGGTCACCTGCCGATCCGCACCCGCGGGACGGTCGGCGGCTCCCTCGCGCACGCCGACGCCACCGCCGAGTGGTGCGTGCTGGCCGTGCTGCTGGACGCGGTCGTCGTCGCGCACGGCCCGTCCGGGCGCCGCGAGATCGCCGCCCGCGAGTTCCTCCTCGGGCCGTTCACCACGGCGCTGGAGCCGGACGAGATGGTCGTCGAGGTCGTGTTCCCCCGGCCCGCCCGCCGGGCCGCGCTCACCGAGTACGCGGACCGGCGCGGGGACTTCGCGATCGTCGCGTCCGCTGTGGACCTCGATGCCCCCGGCGGGGCGTCGGTCGTGCTCGGCGGGGTCGGCCCGGTCCCGGTGACGGTGCGTCCGACCGGCACCGGCCCCACGGCCATGGCCGACGAGGTTGCCGCGGCGATCGATCTGCGCGACGAGCCGGGGATCAGCGCGCACTACCGCCGCGGCCTGGTCCGCACCCTGACCGCCCGCGCGTTCGAGGAGGCCGCTACCCGATGACCGAAACCACTCCCATCCCCCGCCACCGCCCGCCGG
>NZ_JADQDD010000174.1 GCF_019263595.1 Pseudonocardia sp. KRD291
TCACCACCACCCGGGCGGCGGGCCAGGTGCGCGGCGATGTCGTCGAGGTCGACCTCACCGCGCCCGGCGTCCGGCTGGGGCTGCTCACCGCCGGCGCGGTCACCGCGCGGGCGTCGGTCCCGCGGATGGCCGACCGGGCCGGTGCGCAGGCCGCGATCAACGGCGACTACTTCGACCTTGGCCGCAGCAACGCCCCGGCCGGCCCGGAGGTGCAGGACGGGCGCCCGGTGAAGTCCGCGGTCCCGCAAGGCCGCCGCGCCGCGCCCGCCGTGCCCGGCGCGGAGACCGACCGCGTGTTCGCCGTCGGCACCGACGGCGTCGCGCGGATCGACACGCTACCGCTGGTCGCCGAGGTCGAGACCCCGGATGCGACGCTGCCGGTCCAGGCGCTCAACCAGCACGCCGTCCCGGTCGGCGGGATCGGCATCGTCACCCCGGAGTGGGGCGGCGCCGACCGCGCCGCGACGCTGTGCGGCTCCGACACCGACCGCAACGCGCCCTGCGCCCCGGACGCCGTCGAGGTCGCGACGTCCGACGGGGAGGTCACCGCGGTCCGCCCGCCCGGCAGGGACGGGATCAAGCCGGGGGAGACCCTCCTGCTCGGCCGCGAGCAGGGCGCCGCCGCGCTGCGCGCGCTGAAGGTCGGCGACGAGGTGGACGTGCGCTGGGAGCTCGTCCCGGCCAGCGGCGTCGCGCCGACGACGGCGCTCGGCGGGAGCCCGATCCTCGTCGCCGGCCGGCGCACCGAGCGGCTCGACGACGGCGAGCGGGCCCCGCGCAGCGCCGTCGGGATCCTGCCCGGCGGGCGCCGGGTCCAGCTCGTGACGGTGGACGGGCGGGAGTCGACGAGCGTCGGCCTGACGCTGGCGCAGATGTCGGACCTGCTCGCCCAGCTCGGCGCGACCGACGGCGTCAACCTCGACGGCGGCGGCTCCTCCACACTGGCCTTCCGTCCGCCCGGTGACACGACGGTCGACATCGTGAACAACCCCTCGGACGACGCCACCCGCCTGGTCCCGAACGGCCTCGGGGTGTTCGGCGGCTGATCAGCGGGGCTCGTGCCGCGCGGTGACCCCGAGCAGTGCGAACAGCTGCGCGACCAGCCAGTCCCGCATCGTCTCGCGTCCCACCTCGCCCTGCTCCAGCCAGGTCAGGGTCGCGCCCTCGACCAGTGCCACCCAGCCGCGCAGCGTCATCAGCTGCAGCGGGCTCGGGTCGGCCAGGCCGCCGCGCAGCACGAGGAGGTCGACGAAGTGGTCGCGCACGCCGTCGACCAGCGCGTCGGTCTCCCCGGTGGAGATCACCGAGCCGCTGCGCAGCAACGCCACGTAGGCGCGGGCGTGGCGCTGGGCGACGTCGAGGAACGCGTCGACGGCCCCGCCGAGCTGTTCCTCGAGGGCGGGCTGCGTGCCCGGGTCGCCGCCGGCCGGCATCGCGACCCGCTCGATCAGCTCCGCCACGACCGTGCCGAGCGCGGCGACGTGCAGCGACTCGACGTTGGGGAAGTAGCGGTAGAACAGCGCCCGCGAGCAGTCCGCGGTGCGGGTGACGTCGGAGACGGCGACCTCCTCGGGCGGCAGCCGGCCGTAGAGCTCCAGCGCCGCGGCGACGAGTTGCTCGCGGCGGCGCTGCGGGCTCATCCGTCGCGGTGCCCGCGCCGGGTCGCGCTGCTCGGTCATCCCCGCCGATCGTCGTCGGAGGGGGCGCGTGGCAGGTCCACCACGACGCGGTCCCCGCGGGCCCGGCCCACGCACAGTGCCGTGAGCCCGGGACCGGCCGGGTCGTCGACGGTCTCACCGGCGAGCAGCGGCACGTGGCAGGTGCCGCAGAACCCCTGCCGGCAGGAGAACGCCAGATCCGGGCGCAGGGCGCGCAGCGCGTCCAGGGCGGTGCCGTCGGCGGGGACCGGCACGGCGGGCCCGCCGGCCACCTCGACGGTGAACGGGCGGCCGTCGCGGATCGGGGGCGGGGAGAACCGCTCGGAGTGCAGGCGGCGCCCGGCCGGCATCGCTCGCCGGACCGCCTCGATCATCGGGGGCGGCCCGCAGCAGTAGACCGCTGCGCCGTCCGGGAGCCCGGCGAGCAGCTCGTCGGCGGGCGGCGGGCCGCCGTGGGCGTCGTCCGGGCGGATCACGACCCGGTGCGGGGCCAGGGCGGCGAGCGCGTCGCTCAGCGGCAGCGACGCGCGGTCGCGACCGGTGTGCACCAGGCGCCAGTCGGCGCCCGTCGCGGCCGCGGCCCGCACCATCGGCGCGATCGGGGTGATCCCGATGCCGCCGGCCAGGAACAGGAACGACGGCGCGGCGGCGAACGGGAACGCGTTGCGCGGCCCGCGCAGCGTCAGTGCCGTGCCGGGGGCCAGCGCGTGCACCTCCGCGGAGCCGGCGCCGCCGGGGATCCGCCGGACGGCGATCCGGTAGACCCCACGTTCCACCGGATCACCGCACAGCGAGTACTGCCGCACCCGCCCCGACGGCAGCACGACGTCGACGTGGGCGCCCGGGCGCCATCCGGGCAGCAGCCCGCCGGAGGCGGGTTCCTGCCGGGCAGGCGCCGGGACCAGGTCCAGCTCCACGACGTCGGCGCACGGCCTGCGCACCCGGTCGACGAGCACGGCCACCGACCGGTCCACCGCCCGCGCCGGGCGACGCCGCCGCCCGCCGCGCACGGCGAGCGCCGCCGCGAGGCCGGCCACCAGGTCGACCTGGCGCATCGCGCGGCTCGGGTGCACCCCCGGGTCGCCGGCGGGCGGGCCGGGCGTCATCGGCCCTCCGCCGCCCGGGCCGCGGGCGAGGTCGCCAGGTAGGCGACGGCGGCGTCGGTGCTGCCGTGGTGCACCGGGTGGTAGCGCGGGTTCAGGTAGGACAGCGTCGCCCGGGCCAGCAGCAGCGGCCCGGGTGCGAGCCCGCGCCGCGACGCGCGCAGGTAGTCGCGCAGCCGGGCCCGGGAGCCGCGGGTGCCGCGCAGTACCGGGTCGTGGCGGCACAGGTGCGCGACCCCGGCGGCCCAGAGCCGCACCAGGATCGGACCACTGATCATCAGCGACCGGATCCGGCGCAGGTAGCGGCCGTCGAGGTGGGTGAACAGGTCGTGGGCGACGCTGCGGTGCTCGACCTCCTCGGCGCCGTGCCAGCGCAGCAGGTCGGTCATCGTCGGGTCGGAGCCGGCGGCGTCCAGCGCCCGGGCGTCGAGGATCCACTGGCCCAGCACGGCGGTCAGGTGCTCGATCGCGGCGATCAGCGCGACCCGCTCGACCAGCCACTCCTGCGCGGCGTCGCCGTCCAGGCCGCGCTCGCCGAGCACCTGGCCGAACATCCACTCGACCTGCTGCACGTACGCGGACGGGTCGAGGCCGGTCTGCGCGAGGTGGTCCTGCGCGCCCTGGTGCGACGACGCGTGCATCGCCTCCTGCCCGATGAACCCGCGCACGTCCTCGGCCAGCGCCTCGTCGCGGACCAGCGGCAGCGCCGCGGAGAACACGCGCACGAACCAGCGCTCGCCCTCGGGCAGCAGCAGGTGCAGCACGTCGAGCAGGTGCGAGGCGAACGGCTCGCCCGGGATCCAGTGCGGCGGCAGCGCCGACCAGTCGAACGCCACGTCGCGGGCGTGCAGGGCGATCCTGTCGTCGTCGTTCATGTTCGAGGCCCTCCTACCGGGGTCCGATGTCCTTACCGGGGTCCGATGTCCCTACCGGGGTCCGATGTCGCGGCGGGCGATGGCCCGCAGGAGTGCGGGGGACAGGCGCGAGGCGAGCAGCCCGGCGTGCGCCTCCGCGGTCACGGGCGCGAGCGGGGCGTTGCGCTCCACCGCGCGGACCACGTGCTCGGCGACCCGCTCGGGGGTGTAGTTGCGCCGGGCGTAGAGGGCGGTGGTCTCCTTCTGCAGGCGCTTCTCGGTGCCGGCGTCGCGGCCGACGAAGCGGGTCGTGCGGGTGATGTCGGTGCGCACGAACCCGGGGCACAGCGCCGTCACGCCGATGCCGTCGTCGGCCAGCTCGGCGCGCAGGCACTCGGAGAGCGTGAGCACCGCCGACTTCGTGGTGGCGTAGGCGGCCAGGGTGCGCGAGGGCAGGTAGGCCGCGGCCGAGGCGACGTTGACGATGTGCCCGCCCTCGCCGTGCGCGCCCATCAGCGCCGAGAACGCCCGGCAGCCGTGGATGACGCCCCACAGGTTCACGTCGACGATCCGCTGCCAGTCGGACAGCGTGGTGTCGGCGAACGAGCCGGCCATCCCGATCCCGGCGTTGTTCACCACCACGTCCGGCACGCCGTGCTCGGCCGCGACGTCGGAGGCCAGCCGGGAGACCGCGGCCTCGTCGGCGACGTCGACGGTGACCGGGAACGCGCGGCCCGCACCGCCGGACGCGGTCGCCGTCCCGATCAGCTCGGCGGTCCGCTCCGCGGCGTCGCCGTCGAGGTCGGCGACGACGACCCGGGCGCCGCGCCGCGCGAACGCCGCCGCGGTGGCCCGCCCGATCCCGGCCCCGGCCCCGGTGACCACGACCAGCGCGCCGTCCCAGCGCCCGGCGCCCGGGCGGGCCGCGGCCCGCGCCCGGGTCAGTGCCGGGGCCGGCTCGGCGCCGCCGACGTGGGCGACGAGCTCGGCCACGCATCGCGCGACCACGTCCGGACGGGTGCGCACCATCCAGTGCCCGCCCGGCAGGCGCCGGACCCGCAGGTCCGGGGCGTAGGCGGCGATCCGCGTCTGCATCGCCGGGGTGACGTAGCGGTCCCCGCGCGGCGCGAGGACCTGCACCGGGACGTCGGTGCGGCGCGGCTGCGGGTCGCCGAGGCGGGCCGGGAGGTTGCGGCGGTAGAGCTCCAGGCCGTTGACGGCGTCGCGGAGCTTTGGGCGACCGACGCCGTCGGTGGCCGAGACCAGCGCCCCGGCCAGCCCGCTGCGCCAGAGCAGCTCGGGCAGCACCGGGGTGCGGAACAGCGCGGTGTACCAGGAGTCGAGGCCCTGGCGGAGGATCTCGCGTCGGGTCGCGCCGGTGCGCCCGGCGAAGAACAGCCCGACGTGGTCCAGGCACGGCCCGGACATCGACGTGAACGACGCGACGCGGCCGGTCAGCCCGCTGTGCTGATGCTCGCCCGGCTCGGCCGTGACGGCGTGCCAGGTCTGGATCGCGCCCCAGTCGTGCGCCAGCAGGTGCACCGGGGCGTCCGGGCTGACCGCGTCGACGACGGCCCGCAGGTCCTCGGCGAGGCGCTCGAGGTCGTAGCCCTCCCGCCCGGACGGCGTCCCCGACGCACCGGCGCCGCGCACGTCGTAGGTGACGACGTGGTGGTGTTCGCGCAGGATCTCAACGACGCCGTCGAAGACCGTGTGGTCGTCCGGGTATCCGTGCACCGCGACGACCGTGGGCGCGCCCGGGTCACCGTGGGAGTACACGGCCAGTGCGAGCCCGTCGGTCGAGACCACCTCTTTGTGAGACACGTTGTCATCGTAGAAAGTCTGTCAACAGTGCGCCGCGGAGGCCCTCGGGTAGGTTCCCGGACGTGCCCGACGCCCCGACGCCAGCCTGGTTCACCGACGCCCTCGCCGTGCCCGTGGCCACCGGGGAGGTCGACGTCGACGGCGTCGCGATCCGCTACCGGGCCTGGGGCGAGCCGGGCCACCAGGGTCTCGTGCTGGTGCACGGCGGCGGGGCGCACTCGCGGTGGTGGGACCACGTCGCGCCGCTGCTGGTGCAGGGCAGGCGCCGCGTCGTCGCGCTCGACCTGTCCGGGCACGGCGACTCCGGACGCGCCGGGGCCTACCGGCTCGACCGGTGGGCCGACGAGGTCCTCGCCGTGGCCCGGCACTCGGGTGCGGGTCCAGGTTCCTGCCGGTCGGGCGAGGCGCCGGTCGTGGTCGGGCACAGCATGGGCGGGTTCGTCGCGCTCACCGCGGCGCTGCGCCACGGGCACGAGCTGACCGGGGTGATGGCGATCGACTCCCCGGTGCGGGACCGTTCGCCGGAGGAGCTCGCGGCGCGCCAGCAGCGGGCGTTCGGGCCGATGCGCGTCTACCCGGACCGGCAGACGGCGCTCGCGCACTTCCGGACCGTGCCCGAGCAGGAGGGCGACCTGCCCTATGTCGTCGAGCACGTGGCCGGCCACAGCGTGACCGAGGTGGCGGGCGGCTGGAGCTGGAAGTTCGACCGGGGGATCTTCGCCGGGCTCGGTCTGACACCGGGCGAGCTGGGCCGGGTGGACTGCCGGGTGGCGCTGTTCCGGGCCGAGCACGGCCTGGTGCCCGCGGACATGGGGGAGATGATCGTCGACCTGATGGGCCGGGTCGCGCCGCTGGTGGAGATCCCCGGGGCCGCGCACCACGTGATGGTCGACCAGCCACTGGCGCTGGTCACCGGCCTGCGGACGATGCTGGCCGACTGGGAGCACTCGGTGCCGCAGGCGCCGCCCGCCTCGCCCGCCGCCTCCTCCGCCTCGTCCGGAGGCCGCAGGCCGTCCTAGGGTGCGGCGACGGCGCATCCCGCGCCGGGCGCGAGGAGGCGGAACGACGTGGACACAGAGGACACCGGCGCTCGGGACACCGGCGCCCAGGACCCGCCGGAGGTGCTCGTCGAGCGCCGCGGTGCGGTGCAGCTGATCACGATCAACCGGCCGGCGGCGCGCAACGCCCTCAACGAGAACGTGGCCCGCGCGATCGCGCACGCCGTCGACGAGCTCGACGCCTCCGACGAGCTGCGGGCCGGGGTGCTGACCGGCGCGGGCGGGGTGTTCTCGGCCGGGATGGACCTCAAGGCGTTCCTGCGCGGCGAGCGTCCCGGCATCTCCGGGCGCGGCCTGTGCGGGATCACCCAGACCCCGCCGGCGAAGCCGATGATCGCCGCCGTCGAGGGCTGGGCCCTGGCCGGGGGCTTCGAGCTGGTGCTCGCCTGCGACCTCGTGGTGGCCGGGCGGACGGCGCGGTTCGGGGTCCCCGAGGTGAAGCGCTCGCTGGTCGCGGCCGCCGGGGGAGCGCTGCTGCTGCCGCAGCGGGTGCCGCGCGCGATCGCGATGCAGATGCTGCTGACCGGGGACCCGATCGACGCCGAGGCGGCCGAGCGGGCCGGGCTGGTCAACCGCGTCACCGACGAGGGCGGCGCGCTCGAGGGCGCTCTGCAGCTCGCCGCGACGGTCGCGGCGAACGGCCCGCTCGCGCTCACCGCGACGAAGAAGCTGGCCTCCGCCGGGGCCGACTGGACGGCGCAGGACCGCTGGGCCCGCCAGGAGGAGATCGTCGGACCGGTGCTGGGCTCGGCGGACGCGCGAGAGGGCGCGAGCGCGTTCGCGGAGAAGCGCGCACCGGTGTGGAAGGGTCGCTGACGGTCACGAAAGTGAACGCCCGCTGAACGCCGGGAGTACGGTGGTCATCCGTCCGGGCCGCATCATCGGCGCTGCTCACGCGTGGTTACTCTCGCCGGAGGTCGACACGCGTCATTCGGTGCTCGCACTCCGCGGCGCGCACCGGGGTTGCGAACGTGGAGGGGGATCGGCGAGATGTCGCGAGACAGCTTCGACTACGTGATCGTGGGCTCCGGTTCGGCGGGCTGCGTCCTCGCGAACCGGCTCAGCGCGGACCCGGCGAACCGGGTGCTGCTGCTCGAGGCGGGCCAGCCCGACCACTTCTGGGAGCCGCGGGTGCACATGCCCGCCGCGCTGGGCTTCCCGATCGGCAACAAGGCGTTCGACTGGTGCTACGAGTCCGAGCCCGAGCCGTTCATGAACGGCCGCCGGATGGCGCACGCCCGGGGCAAGGTGCTCGGCGGCTGCAGCAGCATCAACGCCATGGTCTACCAGCGGGGCAACCCGCTCGACTTCGACCGCTGGGCCGCCGACGAGGGCGTGGGCGACTGGGACTACGCGCACTGCCTGCCCTACTTCAAGCGGATCGAGACCAGCGACCTGGAGCCGCGCGAGCCCTGGCGCGGCTACTCCGGCCCGCAGCGGATCGAGCGCGGCCCGGTCACCAACCCGCTGTTCACCGCGTTCTTCGACGCCGCCCGCCAGGCCGGGCACCCGATGACCGGGGACATGAACGGCCCGGTCAACGAGGGTTTCGCGCCCTACGAGCGGACGATCCACAACGGCCGCCGGATGTCCGCGGCGCGCAGCTACGTGCACCCGGTCCGCGGGCGTACGAACCTGGAGGTGCGCTGCAACGCCCTCGCGACCGGCGTGGTGTTCCAGGGCTCGCGCGCGGTGGGCGTGCGGTATCTGCCGCAGGGGCCCCTCGGCCGCCATGGCGGCGAGCGCGTCGTCTCCGCGGGCGAGGTCGTGCTGGCCGGGGGAGCGATCAACTCGCCGCAGCTGCTGCAGCTCTCCGGCATCGGCGACGCCGACCGGCTCGGCGCACTCGACGTCCCGCTGGTGCAGCACCTGCCCGGTGTCGGCGAGAACCTGCAGGACCACCTGGCCGCGCACGTCCAGCACGCCTGCACCCAGCCGATCACGATGGGCATCCTGCGGGAGAAGAAGAACTGGCCCTCGATCGCGGCCAAGTGGCTGTTCGGGCACACCGGCCCGGGCGCGACCAACATCTTCGAGGCCGGGGGCTTCGTCCGGTCCCGCCCGGAGATGGCGATCCCGGACCTGATGTTCGGCTTCGCGCCGGTGGCGATGCGTTTCGACCCGGACATGCCGGTGCAGATCCACGGCTACCAGCTGCACATCGGCGCGATGCGTCTGGAGTCGCGCGGGCACGTGCGGATCTCCTCGACGGACCCGACGCGGCACCCGTCGCTGCTCTACAACTTCCTGTCCACCGAGGCCGACCGGACGTTCTGGCTCGACGCCGTGCGGATCGGACGCGAGCTGATGAGCCGGCCCGCGTTCGCCGAGTTCGACGCGGGCGAGACCTACCCGGGCCGGGCCGACGTCGCCACCGACGAGCAGATCCTCAAGTGGGTCGCCAAGGGCGGCCAGACCGGCCTGCACCCGAC
Source organism: Pseudonocardia sp. KRD291 (assembly GCF_019263595.1). Lineage (GTDB taxonomy): Bacteria > Actinomycetota > Actinomycetes > Mycobacteriales > Pseudonocardiaceae > Pseudonocardia. The sequence goes on from NZ_JADQDD010000174.1 coordinate 8,930, forward strand.
GTCGACGTGCCGGATGGGCGTGGACGACATGTCGGTCGTGGACCCGTCCACGATGGCCGTACACGGGGTGTCCGGCCTGCGGGTGGTGGACGCGTCGGTGATGCCGTACTGCCCGAACGGCGCGACGCACGCGCCGACGATGATGATCGCCGAGCGCGCCTCGGACCTGATCATGGGCAACACCGCGCTCGCTCCCGAGTACGTCGACCGCGGCGAGGACGCCCTCGGCTCGGCCCCGACCGGCCCGCTGCCGACGGTGAGCAGCGGGGGGTAGCCCGGCTCAGCGCCGGTCGAGCTCGTCGGCCCTGCCGCGCAGCCGCACCGTCTCCGCACCGTCGGCGCCCCACAACCGCTCCGCGTCCGCGGCCGCACGCCCGAGCTCCTCGTGCGCGGCGGGGGCCCGGCCCAGGGAGGCGAGGCACTCGGCGCGGAGGCCCCGCGCCGTGACGCCCACCGGGTGCGGTCTCCCGAGCCACCGGTCGGAGTCGGCGACGACGTCGTCGAGCAGGTCCGCGGCGGTGCGCACGTCGCCGTCGTCGGCGCGGGCCAGGGCGAGCCCGATCCGCGAGGTCAGCGTGTCCGGATGCCCCGGGCCCAGGACGTGCGTGCGCCGCGCGGCCACGTCGACGTGGCGCCCGATCGCCTCCCGCGGGCGTTCGGCCAGCCGCAGCGCGACGGCCAGCGCGTCGGCGGCGGTGAGGGTGGCCGGGTGGTCCGGGCCGAGGACCTCGGTGCGCATCCCGGCGTTGCGGATCATCGTCTCCAGGCCGGCGACGTCGCGTCCGACCCTCAGGTAGGCGGCGGCCAGGTTGCCCTCGGCCATCAGGGTGTCCGGGTCCCGGGGGCCGAGCAGGCGGCGGGTGTCGGCCAGCACGGCCTCGAACAACGCCACGGACTCGGCCGCCCGCCCGGCCCGCAGGTAGGCCACGGCCAGCGAGTGGCGCGCGTCGAGCCCCTCCCGGTCGCCGTGGTGCCGGTCGAGGACGGCGCTCTCGAGCATGAACAGCGACCCGGCGAACACGCCACCGTCGGCGTCGACGGCGGGGCGGGACACGACGGTCACCGCTGCCCGGACGGCGTCGTCGTCGCCGAGGCCGTCTCGACCAGGCCGGAGCGCAGGGCGGCCAGCGAGCCGGGAAGGTGCCCGACGGCCTGGGTGGCCAGGGACGTCAGCCGGGCGCGGTCGACGTCGGGCTCGAGCACGTCGTCGATCCCGAGGGTCTGGAGGAGGGCGGCGGTGAACGCCCCGGGCAGGGTGAACGTGTGCGGCTCGCGCAGCATCGCGGCGAGGTCGGCGCCGGGCTGGCGCGCGCGTGCGAGGTCGACGGCGGGGTGGCGGTCCCGGCGGCGACCGAGACGGCCGCGGCCCGACTCCCGGCGCAGCACCGAGTCGGCGGTGAGCCGGCGGGCGACCATCTCGACGAGGATCTCGCCGAGCACCCCGCTCCAGGCCCGCACGGTGTAGCCGTCCGGCTCGTGGGCGACGCAGTCCAGGACGTAGCGCGCCGGCTCGTCCAGGCCGAACGTGTCGTGGCGGGTGACGACGAGGCGGTCGTCGGCCAGCGTCAGCCGCCCGCCGATGACCAGGTCGGCGACCTGGGTGCCGACGACCCCGCAGCGCAGCAGGTCCGGGGCGATGCGGGCCTTCCCGGAGAGCGGGTCGTGCACGATCAGGAAGAAACCGGGGGCCATCCGACCGCGTTCCACGTCCGGCCCCCTCTCCTCATGATCGTTTCTCGCCTCAGGTTACCCGGGAGTATGGATCGTCTGCCAGATCAGCACACCGTTGAGGACGACCACCAGAGCGGTCACCACGGCGGCGACGACGGTGGTCGCGCGATGGTTGACCAGCGTGCCCATGATCGTCCGCTGGGCGGTGAACCAGACCAGCGGCGCGAGCGCGAACGGGATCCCGAACGACAGCACCACCTGCGAGAGCACCAGGGCCTGCGTCGGGTCGACGCCCAGCCCCAGCACGACCAGCGCCGGGATCAGTGTCAGCAACCGCCGGGCCAGCAGCGGGATCCTCCGTCGCAGGAACCCGGCCATGATCACCTGGCCGGCGTAGGTGCCGACACCGGAGGAGGCGAACCCCGAGGCCAGCAGCGCGACCGCGAACGCGACCGCGGCCACCTGGTCGAGCTGCACGGTCAGGCCCGCGTAGATCCCCGAGAGCGTGTCGGTGTCCGGAACCGAGGTGCCGGCGAACAGCGCCGCGGCGATCACCAGCATGGACAGGTTGACCAGACCGGCCACGCCCATCCCGAGCACGATGTCCAGACGCCCGGTGCGCAGCAGGAACCGGCGGTCGGCAGGGCTCTGCGCGGTCATCCGGTGCTGGGTCAGCGCCGAGTGCAGGTAGATCACGTGCGGCATCACGGTGGCGCCGAGGATGCCGGTCGCCAGCAGCAGGCTGTCGGTGCCCTCGAAGCCGGGCACCAACCCGGCCAGCGCCGCGGCCGGGTCCACGTCCACCCGGAACAGCGTGCTGACCAGGCCGACCAGGATGACCGCGAGCAACGCGACGATCGCCCGCTCGAACGGCCGGTGCCCGCGGCCCTGCAGCGCCAGCAGCGCGAAGGCGATCACGCCGGTGATCAGGCCACCGGTGAACAGCGGGATACCGAACAGCAGGTTCAGCGCGATCGCGCCGCCGACCACCTCGGCCAGGTCGGTCGCGATCGCGACCAGCTCGGCCTGGGCCCACATCAGGAAGGTTCCGGTGCGCGGCATCCGCTCCCGGCACGTCTCGGGCAGGTTCTTCCCCGTCGCCAGCCCCAGCTTCGCCGAGAGCGACTGGATCAGCATCGCCATCAGGTTGGCCACGATGATCACCCAGAGCAGCAGGTAGCCGTACTGGGCGCCGGCGGCGAAGTTCGTGGCGAAGTTGCCCGGGTCGACGTAGGCGACGGCCGCCACGAACGCGGGCCCGAGCACGACCAGACGTCCGCGCCACCCGCTGCGACGCAGCTCCTCGACCGACCGTCCGGTCCGTTTGCGGGCGGTCGTCATCCGGCAGCCCCGCCCGCGTCGGCCCGGGCGTCGATCCGGCCGTGCACCATCCGCGTGAGCGGGGCACCGAGCGCGTGCCGTGCCCCGCCTGCCAGCACGACCCACGTCGGCCCGCCGAACGGCGACACCTCGTCGACCCTCAGCTCGGCCCCGGGCAGTACCCCGAGCTCGCCCAGGTAGCGCAGCGCCTCGCTGTCCCGGTCGCTGACCCGTTCGACCCGGAACCGCTGCCCGGCCGTCGCCGCGGACAGCGGGTCGCCCCACGCCTCCTGGTGCGCCCCGGTGCGCGGCGGGATCGGGTCGCCGTGCGGGTCCCGGTCCGGGTGCCCGAGCAGCGCGTCGATCCGCTGTTCCAGGCGGTCGCTGAGCGCGTGCTCGAGCACCTCGGCCTCGGCGTGCACCTCGTCCCACGGCACGTCCAGCACCCGGGCCAGGAACGTCTCCAGCAGCCGGTGCCGGCGGACCACCTGCAACGCGGCCCGCTCACCCCGGGCGGTGAGCTGCACCCGCCGCGGGTCCGGGCGCTCGACCAGCTGGGTCTGTTCCAGGCGCTTGAGCATGGCGGTGGCCGAGGGCGAGGACACCCCGAGCTCGGACGCCAGCGCGCCCGTGGTCACCGGGGCACCGCGGTGGGTGAGATCGAAGATGGCCTTGAGGTAGTTCTCGTTGGACGCCGAGAGAGCCGACATGAACCAGAACTGTAGGCATGTCTACCAAGATCCGGTAGTGCGGTCTGTCGTCAGAGTTCGCGGTGCATCACGTGCAGGCCCGTGAACGTCGCGTCCGGCAGCGCGAACGCCTCCGGCACGATCCCGACCGTCGTGAACCCGAGGGAGTGCCACAGCCCGACCGCGCGGGTGTTCGCCGCGACGACGGCGTTGAACTGCATGGCCCGGAAGCCCCGCTCGCGGGCGTGCTCGAGGACGTACGTGCCGAGCGCCCGGCCGATGCCGCGCCCGGCCGTCGCGGGGTCGACGGCGAAGCTCGCCGTCGCCACGTGCGACCCCGGACCGGACTGGTTCGGTCCGGTCTTCGCACTGCCCACGACGACGCCGTCGGCG
>NZ_JADQDD010000175.1 GCF_019263595.1 Pseudonocardia sp. KRD291
CGTGGCCGACCGGGAGACACGCGGGCCGGAGGCGTCAGTCGGTCTCGGAGGCCGCCTCGGAGGCGGCCTCGCGGGCCTGCTCGGCCTCGGTCTCGGTCGGGTAGCTCTCGAACAGGCCGCAGCCGCAGTCGCAGCGCAGGACATAGCCGTCGACCACGTCGCCGTAGGGGACGGTGTAGGGGGCATGGATGCTCACGCGCGGCACCCTCCCAGTCGCGCCGTGCGCAGCGTCCGGGACACGCGGTCGTGACGGACCTGTGACACCCGCGTCGTCGGAGATCGACGGCTCCGGCAGCGGTGACGGTCGTCCCGGTGCAGCCTCGGCTGCCTGACTTATTTGTACGATATGGTGGATTTTGTCCGGTCGGCCCGCTCGGCGCGCTGCGCGACCGGCTGACGCGCATCCCGCCAACCCCCGAAGAAGGAGTCTGCGTGACCGTCCCGTTCTGGGTCTGGGCTGCGACCGTCGGCGGCATCGTCGTCCTCGTCGCCATCGACATCTGGCACGCCCGCTCGCCGCACGAGGTGACGTTCCGCGAGGCGACCCTCTGGTCTGTCATCTACATCGCCGTCGCGGTCGCCTTCGGCATCGGTCTGACGCTGTTCGGCGGGGTGCAGTCCGGGACCGAGTACTTCGCCGGCTACCTGGTGGAGAAGAGTCTCTCGGTCGACAACCTGTTCATCTTCGCGGTGATCCTCGCGCAGTTCGCCGTCCCGAAGCGCCACCAGCAGAAGGTGCTGCTCTGGGGCGTCATCGGGGCCCTGGTGCTGCGGGCGATCTTCATCGCCGTCGGCGCGGCGGTCATCTCGGCCTTCGCGTTCGTCTTCGTGATCTTCGGGCTCTTCCTGATCTACACCGCGTACACGCTGCTGAAGTCGCACGGCAGCGAGCCCAAGGACATGCACGACAACGTGGCGGTGCGGGTCGTCAAGAAGCTGGTGACCGTCCACGAGGAGGACAACAGCCCCGGCGACAAGCACGACGGCCAGCTGACCCGCAAGGTCGACGGCAAGTTCGGCGTCACGCCGCTGTTCATCACCGTCGCGGTGATCCTCTCGGTCGACCTGGTGTTCGCGCTCGACTCGATCCCGGCGATCTTCGGCATCACGCAGAACGCCTACATCGTGTTCACCGCCAACGCGTTCGCGCTGCTCGGCCTGCGGGCGCTGTACTTCCTGCTCGTCGGCCTGCTCGACCGCCTGGTCCACCTCAGCTACGGGCTCGCGTTCATCCTGGCCTTCATCGGGGTGAAGCTGATGCTGCTGTTCTTCCACGAGGAGTTCCCCGAGACCGTCCCCGAGGTCCCGACCTGGCTCTCGCTGGTGGTCATCGTGCTGACCCTCGCGGTGGTCACCGTGACGAGCCTGCGGGCCACCCGCGGCCGGCTGCCTTCCTCCGGCACGACCGGTGCGAGCGAGTCCTCCGACGAGGACCACGAACCGGCCGGCTCGGAGCGCCGCACGTCGGCGAGCCGGGGCGAGGACAGGGGCGACGACTCCCGGTGACCCGGTAGGTGTCGCGGGAGGTGCCGGGGGAGGGGTCCCCCTCATCGCTGCGAGGAGGAGCGGATCGTGCGAGCGGTGAAGGTCGATCACGAGGTGGCGGGCGGGTTCGGCCTCGGCGAGGCCGCGGACCCGGTGCCGGGTCCCGGCGAGGTGCTGGTCCGGGTGGCGGCGTTCTCGGTCAACTTCGGGGAGGTGCACGGCGGCCCCGACGGCCCGGGCACCGGCCGGGTTCCGGGGTCGGAGGCGGCCGGGGTCGTGGAGGCCGCGGCGGCCGACGGGACGGGTCCGGCCGTGGGCTCGCCGGTGGTGACCCTCGGCGCCGACGGGGGATGGGCGCAGCTGCGCGCCGTCCCCTCCGGCCTGGCCGCCCCGCTCCCGGCGGGGACCGATCCCGGGCGGGCCGCCACTGTCGGCGTGGCCGGGACGAGCGCGCTGCGCGCGGTGCGGCGCCTCGGCGACATCGACGGCGAACGCGTCCTGGTCACCGGGGCGACCGGCGGGGTGGGACGGTTCGCGATCCAGCTCGCGCGCCGCTCGGGTGCGCGGCCGGTGGCCGTGACGCGGCGGCCGGAGCGCGACGGTGACGCACTGCGCGCGCTCGGGGCCGAGGAGGTCGTGGCCTCTGCGGAGCAGGTCGAGGGCCCGGTGCGGGGTGTGGTGGACTCCGTCGGCGGGCCGCAGCTGGTCGCGGCGTTCGACCGTCTCTGCGAGCACGGCACCCTGGTCACCGTCGGGCACTCCTCCGGGGACGACGTGGTGTTCCCGTACGGTGCGCTGCTCGGCAGGCCCGGGGCGCACGACCGGTCCCTTGTCACGTTCTTCCTGCTCTCCACGACCGACCTCGCGCCGGACCTGACCTGGCTGGCGACCGAGGTCGACCGCGGGAGCCTGGACCCCGGCATCGCCTGGCGCGGGCCGTGGGACGACATCGCGTCCGCGACCACCGCGTTGCTCGACCGGACGCTGCACGGCAAGGCGGTCGTCGACATCACGTGAGGGGACGCCGTCTGCGCCCCCTCACGTGAGCGCTACTCCGGCAGCAGGTCCTCGATCATGATGGGGATGTGCCGGACGCGGATGCCGGTCGCGTTGTGCACGGCGTTGGCGACCGCCGCGGCCATGCCCACCGTGCCGATCTCGCCCAGCCCCCGTGCCCCCAGGTCGTTGTGCAGGGTGTCCGGGTGCTCGACGAAGTGCACGTCGACGTCGGGGATGTCGGCGTTGACCGGGACCAGGTAGCTCGCCAGGTCGCCGTTCGCGGTCCGTCCGTTCGCCTCGGTCTCGAGGCCCTCGTGCAGCGCGGCCGACACCCCCCAGATCATCCCGCCCATGATCTGGCTGCGGGCCGCCTGCGCGTTGATGATCCGGCCCGCGTCGAACACGCCCAGCATGCGCGACACCCGGACCTCGCGCGTCCACCGGTGCACGCGCACCTCGCAGAACTGGGCACCGAACGAGCTGAACGAGTGCTTGGTCATCTCCTCACCGGCGGCCGAGGACCCGGTCGCGGTGATCGACGGGCGGCCCACGGCGTGCAGCACCTCCCCGAACGTCATCGAGGCGCCGCCGCCCAGCACGCGGCCGTCCGCGTAGGAGACCTCCGCCCCCTCGAACGGCGCGCCCGGCGACGAGGCCAGGGCCAGCAGGTCGTCGATCACCCTCGGCGCGGCGACCATGATGGCCGACCCCGCGCTCGCCGTGGCCGTCGAGCCGCCGGACATGCCGCCCGCCGGGAACGACGAGTCGCCGAGGCGCGGTGTGACCTTCTCCGGCGCGATGTCCAGGGACTCGCCGCCGACCAGGGACAGCACGGTCAGCAGGCCGGTCCCCGGGTCCGCGCCGCTCGTCGCGACCTCGGCCGTGTCGTCGTCGTGCAGCGTGATCCCGACCGTGGCCGGGAACCGCATGGCGGGGAACATCGCGGTGGCCGTGCCGAGGCCGACCAGCCAGTCGCCGTCGGTGCGTCCCTGCGGCGTGCGCTCGGACCAGCCGAAACGCGCCGCGCCGACGCGGAAGCACTCGTCGAGGTGCTTGCTCGACCACTGCAGGTCCCGCCCGGGCGGCGCGGCCGAGTTGTTGCGCTGCCGCAGCTCGATCGGGTCCAGGTCCAGTGCGACCGCCAGCTCGTCGATCGCGCTCTCCAGGGCGAACGACCCGGGTGCCTCGCCCGGGGCGCGCATGAACGTCGTCGGCGGGATGTTCAGCGGCACCATCTTCTGGCTGATGGCCAGGTTGCGGGTGGAGTACCACTCCCGGGAGGTGCCGTGCGAGGTCGGCTCGACGAACGAGCGGTCCATCGGCGTGGCCGACCACGAGTCGTGCCGGATCGCGTTCAGCGTGCCGTTCCGCTCGGCGCCGAGCGAGATCGCCTGGACCGTCGCCGGCCGGTTCGCGGTCGCGGTGAAGACCTGCTCGCGGCTCAGCGCGGTCTTCACCGGGCGGTCCAGGGCCCTGGCCGCGGCCGCGGCCAGGAACGTCGGGATCGACGTCTTGCCCTTGCCGCCGAAGGCCCCGCCGACGAACGGGTTCACCGAGTGCACCGACGCCGGCTCCTCCCGCAGGGCACTGGCCACGTCGGCGGCCTGCAGGTCCGCGCCCTGGGTGCCGCTGTAGACGGTCAGGACGCCGGAGTCCCACACCGCCACCGCGGAGTGCGGTTCCATCGCCGCATGGTTCTGGCCCGCCGTGGCGTAGGTCGCCTCGACGACCACCGGGCTGGCCGCGAGGGCGTCCTCGATGGACTCGACGCCGTCCGCGAGCACGGACAGCGACGGCGGCGACCCGTCCATCGCCGGCGGGGCGTCCTCGGCGGTGGCGAGGCCGTCGCGCAGCGAGGTCAGCGCGGGCAGCGCACGGTAGGAGACCTCGACCAGCATCGCCGCGTCGCGGGCCTGCTCGTAGGTCTCGGCGACCACGAACCCGATCGGCTGTCCGTAGTAGGCGACGTTGCGGTCCTGCATCGGGACCCAGGTCTCGCCCAGGAGCGAGGAGGTCGGGGCGCGCAGCGCCAACGGGTCGAACGGGGAGTACACGGCGAGCACGCCGGGAGCGCTCTTCGCCGCCGTGACGTCCATGGCCTCGATCTCGCCGTGGGCGATCGTGCTGAGCACGACGTAGCCGTGGGCCATGCCCGGGAAGTTGTTGTCCGCCCCGTACGTGGCCCGGCCGGTGACTTTCAGCGGTCCGTCCAGCCGGCTGGTCATGCCCGGCTCCCTTCGGTCAGTTCGAGCAGTGCACGGACCACGGTCCGCTTCATCAGGGAGACCTTGAACGCGTTGTCGGACAACGGCCTGGCTCCCTCGGCCGCAGCCTCGGCCGCGGCTTCGAAGGACGCCTGCGTCGCCGGCGAGCCACGCAGGGCCGCCTCGACCGTCCGCAGCCGCCACGGCACCGACGCCACTCCGCCGACGGCCACCCGGGCGTCGACGACACGGCCGTCCCGGACGTCCAGCGCGACCGCGGCCGAGCACAGCGCGAACTCGTAGGACTGGCGGTCCCGCACCTTGACGTAGGTCGAGTGCGCGGCCCAGTCGAGCCGGGGGACGACGACCTCGGCGACCAGCTCGCCGGGGCGCAGGTCGTTCTCCACCTCGGGGGTGGCGCCGGGCAGCCGGTAGAAGTCCGCCAGTGCGACGGTGCGGGTCCCGTCGGAGCCGACGAGCCGGACCTGCGCGTCGAGGGCGATCAGGGCGACCGCCAGGTCGCTGGCGTGGGTGGCCACGCACGCGTCGCTGGTGCCCAGAACGGCGTGCATCCGGTTTGCACCGGTGATCGCCGAGCAGCCGCTGCCGGGCTCGCGCTTGTTGCAGGGCATGGCGACGTCGCGGAAGTAGGAGCAGCGGGTGCGCTGCAGGAGGTTCCCGCCGATGCTGGCCATGTTCCGCAGCTGCTGCGACGCGCTCTGCAGCAACGCGCGGGAGATCACCGGGTAGATGCCGGGGTGCGCGGCGACGTCGCTCATCCGTTCCAGCGCGCCGATCCGCAGCCCGTCCTGGGTGTCGATGCCGCGCAACGGCAGTGCGTTGATGTCCAGGACGCGGTGCGGCGTCATGACGTCGAGCTTCATCAGGTCGACCAGGGTGGTCCCGCCGGCGAGGAACGCGCCGGGCGAGGCGAGTGCGTCGTCGACGGTCTCGGGTGCGCTGAGCTCAAACTGACGCATCGGTCCGCCTCGCCTGCTCGATCGCCGCCACGATGTTCGGGTAGGCCGCGCAGCGACAGATGTTGCCGGACATGAACTCCCGGACGTCGGTCACGTCCTGCTCGACCGCGGCGACCGCGGACATGAGCTGACCCGACGTGCAGAACCCGCACTGCAGGGCGTCCTGGTCGAGGAACGCCTGCTGGACCGGATGCAGCCGGTCCTCGGTGGACAGCGACTCCACCGTGGTCACCGGCTTCTGCACGGTGGCGGCGAGGGTGAGGCACGAGAGCACGGGCCTGCCGTCGACGTGCACGGTGCAGGCTCCGCACTGGCCCCGGTCGCAGCCCTTCTTCGGGCCGGTGACGCCGAGACGTTCGCGTAGCGTGTCGAGCAGCGTCACGCCGGGATCGACACTCAGCCTCTCCGTGGTGCCGTTGACTTCCAATGAGATGTCCACTGGCTCTCTTCTCCCGCCGGCCGTCCGGTCGGGACGACCCGGCGGATGGGTGTGGTGGTGGCGACGTCGCCGAGTGGGAGGGCCGCCGGGAACGGACTGCCGGTCCGGGCGACTCGCGATCAACGCTAGCGGATTATTATCCGCTTCGCAACGACGGTCGACGCCGCGAGGTGGTCCGGGCCCCGCGGGCATGCATTACCGTGGGTGGCGTCGGAGGCGACCGCCAGGAGGGACGATGACGACCGGATCGGTGAGCCCCCGTCGCGCGGACACCCGTCGCAACCACGACCGCATCCTCGCCGTCGCGGCGGAGTCGCTGAGGACGCCGGGCGGCATCTCGTTCAACGCGATCGCGAAGAAGGCCGAGGTCGGGGTCGGCACGGTGTACCGGCATTTCCCCACGCCCGAAGCGCTCATCCTCGCCGTCTACCAGCTCGAGGTGCGGCACCTGGTCGACGTCGTGCCCAGCCTGCTCGAGGCCTACCAGCCGGAGCAGGCGTTCCGGACGTGGACGACCGACCACCTGGCGCGCTACATGATGACCAAGCGTGGCCTGGCCAGCGCACTGCAGGCGGCGAGCACCGCCCCCGGTGAGCTGCCCGCGAGCGCGTACGACGCGATGCTCGGCGCCATCTCCACACTGCTGCAGGCCAACGTCGACGCCGGGACGGTCTGCGCGGACCTGGACCCGGAGACGGTCCTGCGCGGGCTCGGCGGTCTGTTCTACCTGGACCCGGACGGCGACTGGCGGAGCCAGGCCGAGAGGCTCACCGACCTGCTGTGGCGGGGCATGTACTCCGAGAGCGGCCGGAACCCGGCACCGCCGGGCTGAGAGGGCCTGAGCCGGCCTGACCGGGTCTAGCCGGTCACGTCGGTCAGGGCGGCGTCCAGGATCTCCACGCCGCGGTCGATCTCGGCGTCGGTCGCGGTCAGCGGCGGGGCGATCCGGAACGTGCCGCCCATGCCGGGTAGCTGCACGATGTTCATGTGCAGCCCGAGCTCGGCGCAGCGGCGGGTGGCGGCGGCGCCGAGCTTGTCCGCGTCCCGCCCGCCCGGCTCGTCGACGAGCTCCAGGCCCACCAGCAGGCCGCGCCCCCGGACGTCGCCGATCACCGGGTGCCGCCCGGCGAGCTCGTCGAGCCCGCCGCGCAGCCGTTCGCCCAGCTCGCGGGCGCGGAGGTCGAGGCGGTCGCGGGTCAGCACGTCCAGGACGGTGTTGCCGACGGCGGCCGGGAGCGGGTCGTTGACGTGGGTGGTGAAGAACAGGAACCCGCGGTCGTGGGCCTCCTGCTCGATCTCGGCGCTGGTCAGCACGGCCGCCAGGGGCAGTCCGGCGCCGAGGGTCTTGGACAGCGTCAGGATGTCCGGGACGACGTCGTCGTGCTGGAAGGCGTACCAGTCACCGGTGCGGCACAACCCGGTCTGGGCCTCGTCCAGGATCAGCAGCATGCCCCGGTCGTGGCACTTGTCGCGCAGCGCCGCCAGGTAGCCCGGCGGGAGCTCGACGACACCGCCGGAGCTCAGGATCGGCTCGACCAGGCAGGCCGCGAGGCTGCCGACCGACTGGGCGTCGATCAGGTCGAAACCGAGGTCGAGCTGGCGGCGCCAGTCCAGGTTCCCGTCGGCGTCGACGATGCCGGGACGGAACCGGTCCGGGACCGGCAGCGCGAAGTTGCCCGGGGCGGCGGGCCCGTACCCGCTCCTCCCGGCGACGTAGGTCGCGTTCGCGGCGCCCTGGGTCATGCCGTGCCAGGACCGGGCGAACGAGACGATCTCGTGGCGGCCGGTGACCAGCTTCGCCATCCGCAGGGCGGCCTCGTTCGCCTCGGCGCCGGTGGTCAGCAGCATCGCCTTGTCCAGCGGCGCGGGCAGCGAGCCGGCGAGCCTGCGGGCGAGGTCGAGGACCGGGCGGCTGAGCATCCCGCTGTAGAGGTGGTCGAGCCGGCCGACCTGCTCGCGGACGGTGGCGACGATGTCCGGGTGCGAGTGCCCGAGGATCGCGCTCATCTGCCCGGAGGTGAAGTCGAGCAGCTCGCGACCGTCCTCGGTGAACACCGAGCTGCCCTCGGCGCGCTCGACGATCCCGGGACTGAACGCGCCGTGCCCGGCGTAGCGGACCAGGTGCTGCTCGACGTCGGTGCGGGCGGTGTGGGTGCTGTCCTCCGGCATGGCCCCGACGCTACGAACCGACGACCCGGCGCGTCCATCACACAGTTCCGATGTTTCTGTTCGACATAGCCGTACAGTGCGGCCGTACATTGGCGGTGTGCTCAATCCGTGGCGGCTGCGCCTGCTCGGCCTCCTCGACAGCCTGGGCACCGTCCGCGCGGTGGCCGAGACGCTGCACCTGAGCCCGTCCACGGTGTCCCAGCAGCTCGCCGTGCTCGAGAACGAGACCCACAGCCGGCTCCTGGAACGGTCCGGGCGCCGCCTGCACCTGACCCGCACCGGCCTCGCCCTGGCCCGGCGGGGCCGCGAGATCCTCGACCGGATGGCCGAGGCCGAGGCCGAGCTGCGGGTCCTGAACGACGAGCCGATCGGCTCCGTCCGGCTCGGGGTGTTCCAGAGCGCGATCCACACCCTCGCCGTGCCGGCCGCGGCCCGGCTGGCGGACTCGCACCCGCACCTGCACGTGGAGCTGATCGAGTCCGAGCCGCACGAGAGCGGGCCCGCCCTGCGCACCGGGGAGGTGGACGTGATCGTCACGACCACCGACTACGTCGAGTTCCCGTGGGACCGCGACCTCGAGATCATCCCGCTCGGGACCGACCCGGTGGTGCTGCTGCTCCCGGCGGACCACCCACTCGCCCGGCGGAGGGTGGTGGACCTCGCCGCGTGCGCGGAGGAGACGTGGGCACTGGACCGGCCGGGCTCCTACATGGCCGAGCTGACCCGGCGGCTGTGCCACGAGTCCGGGTTCGAGCCGCGGGTGGCCTGCCGATTCGGCAACTACCTGCTGCTGCTCCAGCACGTCGAGGCCGGCCGGTCGGTCGGGTTGCTGCCCGCGCTGGCCGTCCCGCCCGGGCACGCGGTCGTGACCCGCGAGCTCACCACACCGGTGCACCGCAACGTCGCGATCGTGGTGCGCCGGGGCACCGCCCCGCGTGCGGCGGTGGACGCGGTCGTCGGGGCGCTGCGCGACCACCCGGACATCCCCGCCCTGTCGGCCCCCGGTCCGTCCGCGCACGGCTGAGCGCATCCTCAGCGGCCGCCGACCGGGACCGGGCCCGCGGTGTCCGCGGCGTCGACCGGGTCCTTCGGGCCGCCGTCTCGCCCGCCCAGGTGCCGGGCCAGGAACGCCTCGGCCGCGTGGTACATGTCGATCTGGTTCTCCGGGTTGAGGAACCCGTGCCCCTCGTCGTCCTTGACCATGTACTCGACCTCGACACCGCGCCCGCGCAGCGAGGCGACGATGTTGTCGGACTCGGCCTGCACGACCCGGACGTCGTTCGCGCCCTGCACCACCATCAGCGGCGTGCGGATGTCGTCGACCCGGCTGATCGGCGAGCGGGCCAGCATGTCGGCCTCCTGCGCCGGGTCCGCCGGATCGCCGACGTAGGCGTACCAGTTGTTGGCCATCATGGCCCGCACCGCGGGCGGCATCGTGCGCATGAAGTTCGCCAGGTCCGAGATGCCGCAGTAGTCGATGGACGCGGCGAACACGTCCGGGGTGAACGTGACCGCGACCAGCGCGGCGTAGCCGCCGTAGGAACCGCCGTAGATCCCCACCCGGTCCCGGTCGGCGTAGCCCTGCTCGACGGCCCAGTTCACGGCGTCGATCAGGTCGTCGTGCATGGTGCCGGCGAACTCGCCGATCGCAGCCCTGGTGTGGGCCTTGCCGTAGCCGGTTGAGCCGCGGAAGTTGACCTGCAGCACCGCGTACCCGCGGTTGGCCAGCAACTGGACGGACGGGTCGAACATCCAGATGTCGCGCGCCCACGGGCCGCCGTGCACGTCGAGGACCAGCGGCAACCCGGCCGGCTCGACCCCGACCGGCAACGTCAGGTAGGAGGGAATGCTCAGCCCGTCCCGCGCCGGGATCGTCACCGGCGCCATCGGCGCCATCACCTCGGGATCGAGGCCCGGGTGCGATCGGAACAGCTGCCGGGACTCGCCGGTGGTGTGGTCGTAGAAGAAGGTGACGCCCGGGTCACGGTCGTTGATGAAGGACACGATCCATCGTCGCCCCCCGTCGTCCGACGACACCCCGCCGACGTCGCCAGCGGCGAGCGTCTGCACCTTCTCCAGCACTTCGGCGAAGTGCGGGTCCAGCGTCTGGATCACCTGCCGCTCCCCGAAGTAACGCACCCCGCGCAGCTCGCCCGTGCGCGGATGCGTGATCAGCGAGGGGTAGGGAGGGGGCGCGAGGTCGAAGCTCGGGTGGCTGTCGACCTCGGTCTCCACCCCGGTGGTCAGGTCGAACCGGGCCAGGCGGGTCCGGTCGGTGTCCCGGTTGGAGCTGAACCACAGTCCGGTCCCGTCCGGCGTGAGCTGCAACGGGGAGACGCCCAGCGGGTAGTCGGCCCCGTCGAAGACCACGACCGAACTCAGCTCCCCGGTCGCGTCGTCCCAGCGCGACACCTCGATGTCCCCGTCGGCCGTCAACGACTGGGCGTAGAGCCGGCCGTCGGGCGCGCACAGCCAGAGCATCACCTGCCCGGGGTTCTGCGCCAGCAGCGTGAGCTCACCGGTGGCGATGTCCAGCTCGTGCACGTCGATCTCGCCGACGGCACGCGTGTTGAGCTGCACGATCGCCTTCCCCGGCCGCCCGACGGGCAGCTCGAAGCCCCAGGTGCGCACCCCGGGGAACGGCGTGAGGTCGACGGCGGGCGAACCCGGGTCGTCCAGGTCGATCCGGTAGACGTGCCAGTTCTCGTCGCCGCCGGAGTCCTGCAGATAGATCAGCCAGCGCGGGTCGTCGGTCCAGTGGTAGTCGACGACGCTGCGGGTCTCGTCGGCGGTCACGCAGCGCGCGCCGTCCTCCGAGTCGACGCCGCGCACCCACACGTTGAGGCGGTTGCGCCACGGCGCCAGGTAGGCGATCCGGGTCCCGTCCGGCGAGACCGTCGCGTTCGACCGTGCGGGCGGCCCGAAGAGCTCCTCGACGGTGATGATGTCCGGCAGTGCCATGACGGTCCTCTCCTCGGTGCGTGGGAGGCCCAGCTGACACCCGGCCGTCGCGGCACAGTCAAACGAGCAGCGGTGTGAGGTGCGTCATGGCCGTGGCCCGGCCGCACCCCGGCGACGACGGGGCGGGCACCTGGACCCGCTCCGGACGGGTCGTCGGTCCGGGACGGTCTACGTCGTCCGTCCCGGATCCGTTGCGCGCCCTGGGCCGGAGCCGTCGCGGCACCGATGATGGGGGGACCGGCGCCGGGGAGGCGGTCGGCGCCGGTGAGCCGCAGCGAGAGGTGGGGACGTGCCGAGGTCGAGCGAGGTGGCGCTGGCCAACATCGATCTGAACCTGCTGGTGATCCTGCGCGAGCTGCTGCGCGAGCAGAACGTGACCCGGGCCGCGGAGCGGGTCGGGGTGACCCAGCCCGCGGCCAGTGCCGCGCTCGCCCGGCTGCGGCGGCACTTCGACGACGACCTGCTCGAGCGGACCCGCGGCGGCTTCGTGCTCTCCCCGCTGGGGCAGCGACTGTCCGGGCTGATCGAGCCGCTGTGCCTGGGCCTCGAGCAGCTCTTCGCGCCGGAGCCGGCGTTCCGGCCGGAGGAGTCGCGTCAGGAGTTCACGATCCTGACCACCGACTACGTGCTGGCCGCGTTCGGCGAGCGGCTCTCGCGTGCCCTGCACGCCGCGGCCCCGCACGTCCGGATGCACGTTCGGGTCGCCAAGGGCAGCCTGCCGACGGACCTGGTGGAGACGCTGCGCGCGATGGACGGGATCGTCTCGGCGCCGAAGGCCGAGTTCAAGGCCGAGGACATCCGGGGGCTGGAGCTGTTCCGCGACCGGTGGGTGTGCGTGGTCGACGCGGACAACCCGGTGGGCGGTCACCTCGAGCTCGCCGACCTCGAACGGATGCCCTGGGTGATCCCCAACCATCCCGACGGCGGTTATCCGGCCAGCTCCCCGCTGGGGCCGCTGCTGGCCCGGCTCACCACCGCGCCGCGGGTCGCGGTGCGGGTGGAGAGCTACAACTCCACGCCGTGGTTCGTGGCCGGCACCGACCGGGTCGCGGTCATCCAGCGCCGGCTGGTGGGCAGCTTCGCCGACCGCTCCGACCTGCGGATCCTGGAGTGCCCGGGGGACCCGCCGCCGATCGTCGAGACGTTCTGGTGGCACCGCCGCCGGACCGACGACGTGGCCCACACCTGGCTGCGCACCATCCTGGCCGGGGCGTCGGAGCCGCTGCGCGGGGACGGCGTCGGGGTGTAGCGGGGCCTCGGCCCACCCGGGTCATAGACCCGGTCGATACCCCGCATCCGAACTGTTTCTTTCAGTTCCCGGTGACCTCCGACCTACCGTCGGAGGATGCGGATCGTGGTGGCAAAGGTCGACGACTTCGCGCCGGGGGACCGGCGGATCGTCACGCGCGGACGGCGCTCGATCGGGGTCTTCCGGGTCGGGGACCGCTTCTTCGCGGTGAACAACCACTGCCCGCACCTGGGTGGGCCGCTGTGCGAGGGCCGGACCCAGGCCCAGGTCCGCTCCGACGGGCCCGGCCGCTACACCGTCGCCGACGAGCACACGATGATCGCCTGCCCCTGGCACGGCTGGGAGTACGACCTGGAGACCGGCCAGTCGTTCCTCGGTCCCGGCGAGCCCCCGGCCCGGACCTACGAGGTCTGCGTCGGACCGGCCGGGGACGACGAGGCCGGCGCCCCGGGCGAGGCGGTCCGGCGCGGCCCGGGCGGACGCCGTCCCGGCCC
>NZ_JADQDD010000176.1 GCF_019263595.1 Pseudonocardia sp. KRD291
TCCACCGGCCCGGAGCCGTCGCCGTCCGGGCACACCCCGAGTCGCCGAGGGATCATGAGCAGGCACTTCGCGTTCGTCAGCATGCCCGCCCACGGCCACGTCAACCCGACGTTGCCGCTGGTCACCGAGCTGGTCCGGCGTGGGCACCGGGTCAGCTACGCCACCGGGGCGACCATGCTCGAGACGGTGCGGGCCGCCGGCGCGGACCCGGTCGAGGTCCCGTTCCGGATGCCGGACGGGCCACCCCCGATGACCGGTGACGCCCCTGCGGACCCGCAGGACACGGCACGGCGGATGCAGGCGTTCGCGACCTCGGTCGAGGACACGTTCCCGGTGCTGACCGAGCTGTTCGGGGCCGACCGGCCGGACGCCCTGTGCGGCGACGTGATGAGCCCGGTGACCGGTCTCGTCGCGCAGCAGCTGACGCTGCCCCACGTCGCACTGAACCCGTCGTTCGCCAACAACGAGCACTTCGACCTGCGCCGCGACGTCCTCGGCGACTCCCCCGCGGCGGCCGCGGCGAAGGAGGCGTTCGGCGCGCTCGGTGAACGGATCGCCACCTTCGCCCGCTCCCGCGGACTGCGCCACGACGCGAGCTCGTTCGGCGCGCCGGGCGAGCTGAACCTGGTGTTCATCCCCCGCGGGTTCCAGCCGGCCGGCGACACGTTCGACGACTCCTTCGTGTTCCTCGGGCCGTCGGTGCGGGGCCGCGGCGGCGACGCCGGCTGGGAGCCGCGCGACCCGGACGCACCCCTGCTGCTGGTCTCGCTGGGCACCGTGTTCAACGCCCGCCCGGACTTCTTCCGGCTCTGCGCCGACGCGTTCGGCGGGACCCGCTGGCAGGTCGTGATGGCGGTCGGCGACCGGATCGACCCGACCGGGATCGGCGATCTGCCGGACAACGTCGAGGTCCACGCACACGTCCCGCAGGTTCGGGTCCTCGAGCGGGCGGACGCGTTCGTCACCCACAACGGCATGAACTCGACGATGGAGGCCCTCTACCTCGGGGTGCCGCAGGTCGGGGTGCCACAGATGCCGGAGCAGGACATGAACGCCCGCCGCGTGCAGGAGCTCGGGTGCGGGCGCCGCCTCGACCCGGACACGATCGACGCGCGCACCCTCACCGAGACCGTCGACGCCGTCGCGGGCGACCCCGAGGTCCGCGCCGGCTGCGAACGCCTGTCCCGCGAGCTGCAGGCCGGCGACGGCCCCGCCGCCGGCGCGGACGCGCTGGAGAAACTGGTGTCGTAGAAGCCGCCCGGCGGCTCGACAGCCGGGGCCCCGCCGACCAGTGTGTACCGATCGTGACGAAGCGGTCGCCGGACCCCGGCGCCCACGCCCACGATCAGGGGGGAGCGGGAGAAGATGGCCGAACAGACCAGGTCGACCGGAGGCGACGTCCAGGACGGGCAGCCCGCACTCAGACGGGTGATGGGCCCGAAGCTGCTGTTGCTGTTCATCGTCGGCGACATCCTGGGCACCGGTATCTACGCGCTCACCGGGCAGGTGGCCGAGGAGGTCGGTGGCGCGGCGTGGCTGCCGTTCCTGGTCGCGTTCGCGGTCGCCATGGTGACCGCGTTCTCCTACCTGGAGCTGGTGACCAAGTACCCGCAGGCCGCGGGCGCGGCGCTGTACACACACAAGGCGTTCGGCGTGCACTTCCTGACGTTCATGGTCACGTTCGTCGTGATGAGCTCGGGCATCACCTCGGCCTCGACGGCCTCGCGGGCGTTCGCGTCGAACCTGAACGAGGGCTTCGGGCTCGATCTGGGCAACGGCGGGATCGTGCTGATCGCGCTGGGCTTCATGCTGCTGGTCGCGGCCGTGAACTTCCGCGGTGTCGGGGAGAGCGTCAAGCTCAACGTGGTGCTCACGATCGTCGAGCTCTCCGGGCTGCTGCTGGTGATCCTGATCGGGATCTACGCGATCGCCGGCGGGAACGCGGACTTCTCCCGGGTCGTCGCGTTCGACGCCCCCGAGGACAAGGGCGTGTTCCTGGCCGTCACCACGGCGACCTCGCTGGCGTTCTTCGCGATGGTCGGTTTCGAGGACTCGGTGAACATGGCCGAGGAGTGCCGCGAGCCGCGCCGGATCTTCCCGAAGATCATGATCACCGGTCTCTCGATCACCGGTGTGATCTACGTGCTGGTGGCGATCTGCTCGGTGGCACTGGTCCCGGTCGGGCCGCTGGCCGCGAGCGAGACGCCGCTGGTGGAGGTCGTGCGGGCGGGCGCTCCGGGGATCCCCGCCGACGTCGTCCTGCCGTTCATCTCGATGTTCGCGGTGGCGAACTCGGCGCTGATCAACATGCTGATGGCCAGCCGCCTGCTCTACGGCATGGCCAACCAGGCGGTGCTGCCCAAGGCGCTGGGCCGGGTACATCCGTTCCGCCGCACGCCGTGGGTCGCGATCATCTTCACGACGGTGATCTCGTTCGGCCTGATCACCTACGTCTCGCTCGGCGGCTCGGACGTGGTCTCGGTACTCGGCGGCACGACGTCGCTGCTCCTGCTCGCGGTGTTCACCGTGGTCAACGTCGCGGTGCTGGTGCTGCGCAAGGACCGGGTCGACGCCGACCACTTCCGCGCCCCGCCCGGCCTGCCGATCGTCGGGGCCCTGGCGTGTGCCTACCTGGTGCTGCCGTTCTCCGGCCGCGACGCCGAGCAGTACCAGGTGGCCGGCATCCTGGTCGTTCTCGGCGTGCTGCTCTGGGGCCTGACGGTGTTCCTCAACCGCCGCCTCGGGGTGGAGAAGGCGACCCTGGACCCGGCGAAGCTGGAGTAGACCGCGCTCCCGTCAGGTGGGGCGGCCGGCGCGGGCCAGGACGGCGCGGGCCAGGGTGAGGTGCACGGCGTCGACCATCTGGCCGTCGACCAGGCCGACGCCGGACTCCCCCGCCGCCAGGACCTTCTCCGCGTGCGCGACCTCGTCGTCGGTCGAGGTGAACACCTCGTGCGCGAGCGTGACCTGCGTCGGGTGCAGGCAGACCTTGCCGCGGTAGCCCAGCTCGAGGCCTTGGCGCGCGTCGGTGCTGAACGCCTCGGCGTCCTTGACCGCTGTGACGACCTGGTCCAGCGACGCCACCCCGGTCAGGCTCGCGGCCAGGGCGACCCGGCTGCGCGCGTAGAGCACCTCGAGCCCGCCCGCGGTGCGACGCCCGCCGATGTCGGCGATGTAGTCCTCGGCGCCGAAGTAGCAGGCCTCCGGTCCGGCCGCGAGCAGCTCCCGGGCGTCGGCCACGCCGAGCCCGCTCTCCAGCCCGGCGACGATCCGGGTCCCGGGCTCGAGTGCGTCACGCAGCGCGGTGAGCTGCGCGACGTGCTCGTACTTGGGCAGCAGGACGCCGTCGACGTGCCCGGCGGTGACCAGCGCCGCGAGGGCGGAGACGTCGTCGTCGTACCAGGGGGTGTCCGGCGCGTTGATCCGGATCAGCACCGCGTCCGCGCCGGGCCGCGACGCCGACAGCGTCTCCGCAGCGGTGACCCGGGCGCCCTCCTTCTCCGGCGGCGCGACGGCGTCCTCCCAGTCCAGGACGACGGCGTCGGGGCGCACGCGCTCCACCTTGGCCACCATGTCCGGACGGGTGGCGGGGACGAACAACAGGCTGCGCGGGACGAAGTCGGTCATGGGGAGGAGCCTGCCCGATGCACCGGCGAGGGTGCAGCGCGGATCAGCGACGGGTGAGGGACTCGAGGTCGAGCCGCACGGGGTTCCCGGCCACGGTGAGATCGAGGTTGCCGGTGGCCTCGCCGGCGAGCTCGTACTCGCCGTCCACGAGGACGTACGCGGTGAGGGTCGTCGGCGCGTCGAGGTCGACGATCCAGTACTGGCCGATGCCGGCGTCGGCGTACTCGGACGACTTCAGCACGCGGTCGACCCGGCGGGTTCCCTCGGAGAGCACCTCGACCACCAGCGACACGTCGTCGGCCCGGTACCGGGGCGGGTTGCCGTCGAAGACCGCGGTCGAGGTGACCGTGACGTCGGGGACACGGATGGTCAGCGGGGCATCGCTCAGCACGACCTCCACCTCGGCCAGCGCGATGAGCGAGGCCGGTAGTTGCGCCTTGAGGCCGTACGTCAACTCCGTGACCGCATTCTGGTGCCACGGAACCGGACGTGGAGACATCATCAGGACCCCTTCGGCCAGCTCGAGCCGGAGCCCGTTGTCCTCGGGCAACGCCTCCCAGTCCTCGAGCGTGAGCAGGTGCCGCGGCCACGACAGGGCTTCGGTCATCACGCCTCCCTCACCGTCGAAGCACAGGATGGCACGGGGCGCCGACATTCCAGCGAAGGTCAGGCCGGTCGCCGGTGCATCAGACCCGTGCGCCGGACCTTGCAGACCAGCTCGTCGCGCTGGTTGTGCGCCCGGTGCTCGATGACGACCAGTCCCGCGTCGGGCCGGGACTTCGACGCCCGCGACTCGACGACCTCGCTCTCCACCCGCACCGTGTCCCCGGCGAACACCGGCGCCGGGAACGCGATCCCGTCCAGGCCGAGCTGGGCGATGATCGTGCCCAGCGTCAGCTCCGGCACCGACAACCCGACCACCAGCGCGAGCGTGAACATGCTGTTGACCAGCGGCTTGCCGAACTCGGTGCGGGAGGCGTAGTCCGCGTCCAGGTGCAGCGGCGCCGGGTTCATGGTCATCGTGGTGAACAGGACGTTGTCGGTCTCGGTGACGGTGCGGCGCGTCGCGTGCTGCACGACCAGCCCGACCTCGAGGTCCTCGAACCACTTCCCGGACACGGCCCGGTCGTCGCTCACTGCCACTCCTCCACTGCCACGTGCTCCCATCTCCGACCGACGAGCGGCACGCCCGTCGGATCCTTTCCGACGAACGTGCCGCTCGCCGGGCCTGATGACCCTCAGCCGCCGCGGACGACGGTGGTGACGGCATCGAGTGCCGTCGGGTCCTCCATCGCGCTGGTGTCCCCGGTCGGTCCACCGTGCACGATCACATCACGCAGCAGTCGGCGCATGGTCTTGCCGGTGCGCGTCTTCGGCATCGACGGTGTGATGTGCACCGCGGCCAGGCGCGCGTAGCCGCCGATCTCGCCGGTGACCTGGGTGTCCAGCTCGGCCGCCAGGGTGGTCGGGTCGGCGCCCTCGGCGAGCGTCACGAACGCGATCGGCACCGTCCCCTTGGTCGCGTCCGGCACACCGACCACGGCCGCCTCGACGACGCCGGGGTGCGCGGTGACCACGGCCTCGATCTCCATCGTGGAGATCCGGTGCGCGGCCACGTTGATCACGTCGTCGGCCCGGCCGAGCACCCAGATGTGCCCGTCGTGGTCGAGCACGGCCTCGTCGTTGGTCGCGTACTTGCCGGGGAACCGGGAGAAGTAGGTGTCCAGGTAACGCTGGTGGTCGTCCCAGACGGTGCGGGCCAGGGTCGGGAACGGCGAGGTCAGCACCAGGTTCCCCTTCACACCGGGCGGGACCGGGTTGCCGTCGTCGTCGAGGATCTCGTAGGCGTGCCCGGGCACCGGGGTACCGACCGAGCCCGCCTTGAGGTCCTCGGCGCCGTAGACCGGGTAGGTCCAGGTGGAGCCGGTCTCGGTCTGGCCGTAGGCGTTGACCACCGGGACGTCCAGGGTGGAGCTCGCCCAGCCGAACGTGTCGCCGTCCAGCGGCTCGCCCTGCACGGTGATCAGCTTCAGCCCGGGCAGCGGGTGCGCGGCGGCCAGGTCGTCACCGAACTTGCGCAGCATCCGCAGCAGCGTCGGCGCGCAGAGCACCTTGGTGACCGCGTGCTTCTCGCAGACCTCGTAGAACCGGGCCGTGGTCGGGGTGTCCAGCGCGCCCTCGAAGCAGGCGATCGTCATCCCGCAGGCCAGCCCGCCGACCACGGCCTGGATCGGGAACGTCAGCCAGCCCACGTCGGCGGCCACCCAGTACACGTCCCCGGGCTCGTAGCCGGCCTGCCAGTGTGCGTTCGCCCAGGTCCCGAGCAGGAACCCGCCGACCGAGTGCACGACGCCCTTGGGCTTCGACTCGGTGCCCGAGGTGAAGATCAGGAACGACGGCTCGTTCGGGTCCAGCGGCACCGCGGGCGTCCCGGCGGCGCCGGCCTGCAGCACCGAGGCGTAGGAGTGCTCGCCCTCGACCAGCGGCACGGCATTGCCGGTGCGGTCCACGACGACCGTGGCCTGCACCGACGGCGTCCGGTCCCGCGCCGCGCGCAGGGTGGACAGCAGCTCGATCGGCTTGCCGCGGCGGTAGATCGCGTCCGCGACCACGACGACCTTCGCCCGCGCCGCCTGGATCCGGGACGCGACGGCCTCCTCGCCGAACCCGGAGAACAGCACCGTGTAGATCGCGCCGATCCGGTTGCAGGCGTGGATCGCGGTGAACGCCTCGACCAGGTTCGGCATGTAGATCGCGACCACGTCGCCCTTGGCCACGCCGAGCCCGAGCAGGCCCGCGGCGAGGCGGTTCACCTCGTCGGCGAGGTCGGCGTAGGTGAGCGTGCGGGAGTCGCCCGGCTCGCCCTCCCAGACGACGGCGGCGCGACCGGCCGTCGCGGGGTCCTCGGCCCAGCGGTCGACGCAGTTGTCCGCAACGTTGATCTTCCCGCCCTCGAAGAAGCGGAAGTCGTCGATCTCGCCGGAGCGCACGGTCGTCCACGGGGTGGACCAGCGCTGCTGCTGCGCGACCCACTCCCAGTAGGCGTCCGGGCCGTCCAGCGCGCGGGCCGCGGCCAGCGCCTCGACACGCTCGGGCACCCGCCAGTCCGCGCGGAGCGGCACGATCGGCGAGTCCAGCAGGGAGCTCAGGCTGTCGGTGTCGGACATCGTCGTCCTTTCGATCGTGCGCGGTTAGACGGGGCTGACGGGGTGGTGGCGGCGGCCGGGGGTGCGCGTCCAGCGGTCGGAGTCGACCATCCTGGCGGAGAGCTCGGTGCGCAGGTGCTCCGGCTCGACGACGGCGTCCACGACCAGGTCCGAGCCCATCCGCAGCAGGTTGATGTCGGCCTGCTGCTCGACGGTGCGGGCGGCGACGAACTCCGCCCGCTCGGCCGGGTCGGAGATCGCGGCGATCTTGTTGGCGTACACGGCGTTCACCGAGGCCTGCGCCCCCATCGGACCGATCGTGGCGGTGGGCAGGGCGAGCGTGGCGCGCGGCTCGAACCCGGGCGCGCACATCGCGTAGAAGCCCGCGGCGTAGGCCTTGCGCAGCACCACGGTGTACTTGGGCACCTCGGCCGAGGCCATCGCGACGATCATCTTGGCGCCGTGCCGGATGATCCCCTGGCGCTCGACCTCGACCCCGACCATGAAGCCGGGCACGTCCTGCAGGAACACCAGGGGGACGTTGAACGCGTCGCACAGCGAGATGAACCGGGCCGCCTTGTCCGCGGAGTCGACGAAGATCGCGCCGCTGCGCACGGCGGGCTGGTTGGCCACGATCCCGATCACGCGGCCGTCCAGGCGGGCGAAGCCGGTGACCAGCTCCTGCGCCCAGCGGGCCTTGATCTCGAAGAAGGTGCCCTCGTCGACCAGCCGGTCCACGACGTCGCGCACGTCGTAGGCGGTGTTCGGGTCGGTCGGGACCAGGTCGGCCCAGTCCTCGCGCTCGGGTTCGCGCGACGGCGCCGCGGCCGGCGGGGAGCGGAAGTCGTCGGGCAGGTAGGTCAGCAGCAGCCGGGCGGCCGCGACGGCCTCCCAGTCCTCGTCGAACACCTCGTCGCCGCAGCCGGAGACGCCGGCGTGCATCATCGCGCCGCCCATCTCCTCCAGCGTGGTCTTCTCGCCGGTGACCTTCTCCGCGACCCGGGGGCTGGCCAGGTACATCGAGGCGTTGCCGTCGACCATGCCGACCCAGTCGCAGAACGCCGGCATGTACGCCCCGCCGGCCGCGCTCGGGCCGTGCAGGCAGCACAGCTGCGGCACCCGGCCGGACAGCTTCACCTGCATCTGGAAGATCGCCGACGCCCCGCGACGGCCCGGGAAGAATCCCATCTGGTCGGTCAGCCGGCCACCGGCGGAGTCGACGAGGTAGACGACCGGGAGCAGGTCACGGTCCGCGCGCTCGAGGATCCGGATCTGCTTCTCGCAGGTCAGCTCGCCCCAGGACCCGGCCTTGACGGTGAAGTCGTGTGCGATCACCGCGACCGGGCGGCCCTCGACGCGTCCGACGCCGGTGATCACGCCGTCGGCCGGGAGCGCGGCGTCCATCGCGGTGGCCAGCAGGCCGTCCTCGACGAACGAGCCGGGGTCGAACAGCACCGCGAGGCGGTCGCGGACCGGGAGCTTGTCCGGCCAGCGGGCCGGGTCGCCGCCGGCGCGGGCGCGTTCCGCGGCGCGGGTGACGTCCTGCGCGGTCGGCGCGGCATCCGGGACCGGGACGTCCTCCGGCGCCGTCGTCACCGGCTCCGCCGTCACGAGCGCATCCCGCGGGTCATGATCTCCAGCTGGATCTCGTCGGTGCCGCCCCCGATCCGCAGGACCCGGACGTCGCGATAGTGCCGGGCCACCGGTGACTCGTCGAGGAACCCGGCACCACCGAAGAGCTGCACCGCGTCGTCGGCGACCCGGTTGGCCATCACCGCGGCCAGGTACTTGGCCCGGGCGACCGACTGACCGGCCTCCGGGTGACCGGCGTCCAGGCGCGCCGCGGCCTGGTAGGTGACCAGCCGCGCGGCCTCCAGCTCGATCTCCATCTCGGCGACCTTGTGCCGGATCGTCTGCAGCGCGGACAGCGGCGCGCCGAACGCCTCGCGCTCGGCGACGTAGCGCCGGGACAGGTCCAGGCACTCGGCGGCGTGCCCGATGCCCATCCCGGCCAGCGCGATCCGCTCCAGCTCGAAGCCGGCCATGATCTGGTAGAAGCCGCGGCCCTCGGCCCCGACGATGTCCTCGCGGGACACCTGCACCCCGTCCAGGACGACCTCGCGGGTGTCCGAGGAGTGCCAGCCCATCTTCTTCAGGGGCGTGGAGAACGAGAGGCCGGGCGCGCCGGCCTCCACCGCGAACAGCGTGATGCCGCGGCGCCCGGGCTCGCCGGTGCGGGCACCGACGACGAGCACGTCGGCCAGGCCGGCGTTGGTGATGAACATCTTGCGGCCGTCGAGGACCCAGTTGTCGTGGGTGGGGCCGTCGTCGGTCGCCTTCGCCCGGCTGGTGATGCCGGCGACGTCGGACCCGGTGCCCGGCTCGGTCACCGCGATCGCGGCCACCGCCTCACCGGAGGCGATGGCCGAGAGCCAGCGCTGCTTCTGCGCGTCGCTGCCGTAGCGGACCAGGTGGGTCCCGGCCATGTAGGCGCTGACCAGCGGGCTGATCGCGATCCCGCCACTGGCGCGGGCCAGCTCCTCGGACAGCAGCGCCACCGCGAGACTGTCGGCCTCGCTGCCGCCGAACTCGTCCGGCGTGCACAGGCCGAGGATCCCGGCCGCGCCGAACTGCGTCCACAGCTCCTGCGGGAACACGCCCGACGTCTCGGCCTCGTCCACCAGCGGACGAACCTGCTTGTCCACGAACGCGCGGCAGGTGGCCGCGAAATCCGCGTGCGCCTCGTCGAGCTCCCAGCTCATGTGGCCTCCAAAAAGTTATCGACCGACCGGGCGGTCGGGACCAGTAGAGTGACTGCGACCACGACCTGTCAAGGCCGGCCAGCGGAGGAGATGCATGAGCGCCCAGGTGCACACCAGTCGCGCGGACCGTCAGCGGGTGCGGGTGCTCGCCACGGCGGCGGAGATCTTCAGCCGGCGCGGGTTCCGGGCGACCTCGATGAACGAGATCGCGGCCGCGGTCGGTCTGTCCAAGCCGACGCTCTACCACTACTTCCGCAGCAAGGAGGAGCTGCTCGTGCGGCTCTACTCCGACGTGCTGGACGAGAGCCTGGCGCTGGCGCTGGAGGTCGTGGACTCCGAGCCGACGCCGCTGGAGGCGGTCCGCGAGCTGATCCGGTCGCGGGTCGTCTACACCTGCCGCCGGCAGGCGCTGCTCAAGGTGTGCTTCGAGGAGGAGCACGAGATCCCGGCCGATCTCGCCGACGGGCTCCTGCGCCGCCGCCGCGCGTTCGAGGACCTGTTCAGCGCGGCCCTGGACGCGCACCTGCGCGCGTACCCGGCGATCGAGATCGGGATGCCGCCGAAGGTGTGGGTGAACATGTGCCTGGGCGCCGCGAACTGGACCTACAAGTGGTTCCGCGAGTCCGGCGACTGCACCCCGGAGCAGCTCGGGGACCGGATCGCGGCCAGCCTGACCGCGGGCATCACCCCCGCCTGAGCACCGTCGTCCCGCGACGACTTATCGGACATTTTTCTTCTACTACCCGCAATAAGAGATCACACCATTTACTCACACGATCGAGTGATACTGCGATCTCGCCGCAACCCCAGGTCGGGGCGCCCCCGATACACGATTCGACACTGTTCGGGGACCCGCCGCCATTCGTCAGGGGGCGGCCGTCCCGCCCGTTCCCGCGTCGGCGATGCTGTCATCGTGGGCATTCGCGACAACGACCTCAGGGCGGCTGAGGACACACACCGCATGTGGTCCCCGTTCTCCCAGTCCACGCTGCCGATCCGCCTCCCGCAACAGAGCGGCGCGCTGCGGACGGCCGACAACCTCGTCCTCCCGCCGGCGGTCGGCGGCCCTCCCCTGCCCGAGGCGAAGGGACTGGCCGCGTGGAACGCCCCGGTGCACCGCGACGGGCTGGCGCTGGTGCTCAGCTCCGGGCTGAGCTCGGTGATCGGCCTCGGGTACTGGGTGCTGGTCGCCCGGCTGTTCTCCCCGGCCGAGGCCGGCATCAACTCCGCGGCGCTGGCGACGCTCTCGATGCTCGGCGGCATCGCACACCTGAACATGCAGAACGCGCTGCTGCGGTTCGTCCCGGTGGCGGGCCCGCGCTCGACCCGGCTGGTGACCGTCGGCTACGTGGTCGCGATCGTGGCCGCCGTGCTGATCGGGGCCGGGTTCGCCCTCGGTGCGCCGCTCTGGGCACCGGAGATGGTCGGGGTGGCCGGGCTCGGCGCGCTGGTCGTGTTCTTCGCGGTCGGCACGCCGCTGATGGCGCTGTTCGACGTGCAGGACAACCTGCTCACCGCACTGCACCGGGCGATGCTCGTACCGCTGGAGAACCTGATCTTCTCGGTGCTCAAGGTGGGGCTGCTGCTCGTCGCCGCGGTGCTCGTGGTCCCGGGCGGGATCGGGCTGTCCTGGATCCTGGCCACCGGCGTCGCGGTCGTCGTGATGACCGTGTGGATCTTCGCCTCGGTGCTGCCGGAGCACTCGGCCTCGACCCGCGAGACCGAGCCGGTGACCGTGCGCGGGATCGCCCACTTCGCCGGGACGGACTACGCGGGGTCGATCTTCTGGCACGCCGCGATCTACGGGCTGCCGCTGCTGGTGCTCGCCCGGCTCGGCGCGCCGGAGGCCGCGACCTACCAGATCGTCTGGACCATGACGATGGCGATCTACCTGGTCGTCACGGGCATGACCCAGTCGATGGTCGCCCACGCCGCGACCGACCCGGCGAGTGCCGACGCGGCCCGACGGTCCACCACCAGGCGCGCGCTGATGCTGACCGTGCCCGCGGTCGTCGTGCTGACGCTCGGCGCGTACCCGATCCTGTCGATCTTCGGCGAGCACTACACCGAGACCGGCACCGGCGCGCTCGTGCTGGCGTCGCTGTCCGCGCTGCCCAACATCGTCACGGCCTCGGCTCTGGCCGCGGCACGGGTGCAGCGCCGGATGCGGGTGCTCTTCGGCGTCCCGGCCGCGATCGCGACGATCGTGATCGGGATGTCCTGGGTGGTCGCGACGTGGTGGGGCCTGACCGGGGTGGGCCTGTCCTGGCTGGTCGGGCAGAGCGTCGTGGCCCTGGCACTGCTGGTACACGGTCGGATCAGGCACGGCAACGCCCTGGCCGCCGCGCCCGCCGCGGTCTGAGGATTCCCCGCGCGGCGGGCCGGCGACCGCGGCGCGTCAGCCGAGCAGCGGCTTCACCCGCGTCCCGAAGTCGTGCACGCCCTGCTCGAAGTCGTCGAAGGTGAACATCATTCCCTTGACGCCCTCCATGCCGGCGACCTGGTCGATCTGGCGGGCGACGGTCTCGTACGAGCCGACCAGGGTGGCCATGTTGAAGTTGACCGCCCCCTCCGGCAGGTTGATCGTCCGCGCGGTGCCGGATCCGTCCGCGGTGGCGTCCTTGCTGCCCTCGTCGGACATGTAGCCCAGCGCGCCGGCGTCCGCGCCCTCGTTGTAGGAGGCCCACTTGGCCTGCGCCTCCTCGTCGGTCTCGGCCATGATCGCCATGAACAGCGGCAGTGAGCCGACGTCGCGCCCGGAGGTCTCGGCGGCCTTGGCCAGCTTCTGCGTGGGCTCCCGGTAGACCTCCGGGTCGTTGACGCCGGGCGAGAGGATGAAGTTGTAGTCGCCGTACTCGGCGCAGAACTGCATGCCGCGGTCGGACTGCCCGGCACAGACGATGTTCACGTGGCTCGACGGGCGCGGGGAGAGCACGCAGTCGTCCATCTGGAAGTACTTCCCGTCCAGGTCGCAGCGACCCGTCTCCCAGAGGTCGCGCAGCACCTTCACGTACTCGGTCGAGTAGTCGTAGCGGTAGCCGAAGTAGTCGTCGCCGGGCCACAGGCCCATCTGCTCGTACTCGCCCTTGGCCCACCCGGAGACGATGTTCACGCCGAACCGGCCGGGCGCGATCGAGTCGATCGTCGAGGCCATCCGGGCGACCAGCGCAGGCGGCAGCGTCAGAACCGCGGTGGAGGCGTAGAGCTGGATCCGCTCGGTGACCGCGGCCAGTCCGGCCATCAGGGTGAACGACTCCAGGTTGTGGTCCCAGAACTCGGTCTTCCCGCCGAATCCGCGCAGCTTGATCATCGACAGGGCGAACGCGAAGCCCTGCGCCTCCGCCTCCTGCACCACGCGCTTGTTCAGGTCGAACGTCGGCTTGTACTGCGGGCTGTTCTCGGAGATCAGCCAGCCGTTGTTGCCGATCGGGA
>NZ_JADQDD010000177.1 GCF_019263595.1 Pseudonocardia sp. KRD291
CGAGGACGGCGAGCCCGCCGAGCCTCCCGGGTCGCCGGGCGGGGCCGGGGTCGGTGGCGGGCGATGCCGCATGCGTGGTGGACATGATTATCGATACTAGTAACAGTCGCCCGGTCCGAGGTCCAGTGGGCGATTGGTGACGCTCCGCACCCGGCGTCCCGCTTGCCGGTTAATCAAAAATGATTACCGTTAACGCTATGGATCTACTGACCCTGCCGCCGCCGTTGCCGGCCGAACGGATCGTCGAGCTCAACCGGCCGAAGGGCGACCTGCACACGACCCGCAGCTACCGCTGGAACGGCTGGGACATCGAGGTGCCACCGGGGGTCTTCCGCCCGGGGCTGACCAGCGCGATGATCTTCGATCGTGTGCTGTCCGGGGAGATCGAGGTGCGCGGGCGCCGCTACCTCGCGATGGGCTGCGGGCTCGGCGTGGAGGTGGCCGCCGCGGCGGCCCGCGGCGCCGCCGATGTCTACGCCGTCGACGTCCACCCGGCCAGCGTGGCGACCGCCGCCGACAACGCCCGCCGGCTCGCCCCGGCCCGTCCGGCGGGGGAGCGCAGTACCCGCGTGCACGCCGTCGTCGCGGACGTCCTGGACGGGTTCCCGCAGGACACCCGGGTCGACGTCGTCACGTTCAACCCGCCCGCGGTCAGCAGGCCTGTCAGCGACGACCCCGACGTCGTCCGCAACGTCTGCGCCGGAGCGCCGCTGCTGGAGCGGTTCTTCGCCCAGCTCGCCGGCCGCGACGTGCTCGCCCCCGGCGCCGAGGTGTACGTGATCGCGTCCAACACCGCGGACCTGCGGGAGATCGTCGCGCACGCGGTGGCCCACGGGTTCACATCCGAGGTGGCACTGCGCCACGACTGGGACGACGGCGTGCTGACCTACCTGTTCCGCTTCACCGCCGGGGCGCGGGCGTGACCGGCACGGTCGACGCCCTGTTCGGCGAGGTCCTCGACGGCCGCCACGGCGAGCCGCCGGAGACGCTGACCGCGACGAGCGTGTTCTGGCTCGGGCACGGCACGCGCCTGGCCGGTGGGCAGGTCACCTACCGCAACCACTACGTGCTCGTCCGGTGCGGGCGCGCGTTCGGCGCGGCCGCGGTCGGGGCCGGGGTGCTGGACCCCGTCGCCTGCCAGGACGCGTCGGGGAGCTCGATCGCCGACCTGCTGGGCGACGCGCCGTACCCGCTGCGGATCGCGGCACTCGACGCCTACCTGGGCCGGCAGCGCCCGTTCCGCGACGACCCGGTCCCGGAGCCGGTGACCCTGCCCGACGGCACGCCGGAGGAGCGGGCGGTGGCCCGCGACGCGGCCGTCGCCGGGCTGCTCGACGTGCCGGCCGGGGCGAAGGTCGCGCTGATCGGGGTGGTGAACCCGCTGGTGGCGGCCATCCGCGAGCGGGGGGCGCAGTGCCTGCCGTGCGACCTGGACCTGCGGACGACGCAGTGGGGCGAGCCCGTCTCGGACTCCGCGGACGAGGTGATCGACGCCGCGGACGCCGTCGTCGCGACCGGTATGACGCTGTCCAACGCCACGTTCGACCCGATCCTCGCCCGATGTCGCGACCGCGGGGTCCCGCTGACCGTGTACGCGCAGACCGGCAGCGCGGTGGCGCGCGCGTTCCTGGGGGACGGGGTGGCGGCACTGTCCGCCGAGCCGTTCCCGTTCTCCCAGTTCAGTGCGGAGCCGACCCGGCTCTACCGGTACCGGGCCGGGTCGTGAGGATCGGGCCGGTGAGGATCGGAAGAGGGCACGCCCGCCACCACCACGGCGAGCTGCTGCAGGGTGCGTTCCGGGACGCGTGCGGCGCGCCCCGGCACGGACTGGTGACGCTGCTGATGCCCGGCGCCGGGACCCGCGCGGTGTTCGTCCCCGACCCGTCCGCGGACGCGGTCACCGTCGTCCCGGCCGGGCGCGTGAAGGCGGAACGGGCGGCGCGGCTCACCGCGGACGCGGTCGGGGCCGGGCCGGGCGGCCGGGTCGAGCTGGCCGGCGCGGTGCCGGTCGGGCTCGGGATGGGGTCCTCGACCGGCGACGTCGTCGCCACGATCCGCGCGGTCGCCGACGCGGCCGGTGTGACGCCGACGGCGCGGGTGGTGGCCCGGCTCGCGGTGGCCGCCGAGGCGGCCTGCGACCCCACGATGTTCGACGACCGCCCGCTGCTGTTCGCCCACCGCGACGGGCACGTGCTGGAGGAGCTCGGTCCGGCGCTGCCGGCGGTGCGGGTGCTCGGCTGCGTCACCGGCGGAGGGCGCCCGGTGGACACCCTCGCCGCGGTCCGCAGCTACGACGACGCCGACGTCGCGGCGTTCGAGCACCTGCGCGACCTGCTCCGCCGCGCGGTGGCGCACCGCGACGCCGCCCTGCTCGGCGCCGTCGCCACGGCCAGTGCCCGGCGGCACCGCCCGGGCCCCGAGCTCGAGCTGCTGATCGGGATCGCGCGCGACAGCGGGGCCGTCGGCGTGCAGGTCGCGCACAGCGGCAACGTCGCCGGGCTCCTGTTCGACCCGGCCCGTGCGCAGTCGCTGCACCGCGCCGCCGCGGCGCTGGACGCGCACGGCCTGCCCGTGACCTCGGTCTTCGGCACGGAACATGAACCTTCGGGAGGACGACAGTGGACGACCACGTCAGCCAGGCCGTCGGCCGGCCCGACCTCGTACGCCTCGACGAGCGCCTGATCTGCCTGCGGTTCGAGACGATGAAGGTGCTCTCCGCCGACGCCGCGGTCGCGCACCTGCTCTCCACCGGCGCCGTCCGGCGCGGCGACACCCTGCTGGACAGCTCCAGCGGCATCTACGCCTACGCGCTCGCCCTGGCCTGTCACCGGCACGGGCTGCGCTGCCACATCGTCGGCTCCACCACCGTCGATGCCGCGGTGCGGACCCAGCTCGCGGTGCTCGGCGCGCACCTGGAGCAGATGCCGCCCAGCGCCGACCTGAAGCTGGACCAGAACCGCCGGGTCGCCCGGATCCGCGCGCTGCTGGCGCAGGACCCGCGGTTGCACTGGATGCGCCAGTACCACGACGAGGTGCACCACCTGGGCTACCGCTCGGTCGCGCGGACGGTCGCGGCCGAGCTCGGGAACCAGGCGCTGACGCTCGTCGGCGGGGTCGGGTCCGGAGCGTCCACCGGCGCGCTGGCCGGCTACCTGCGCCGCGACGCACCCGGTACCCGCCTGGTCGGGGTGCAGCCCTTCGGCAGCGTCACGTTCGGCAGCGAGCACGTGTCCGACCCGGAGATCATCATCGCCGGGATCGGCAGCTCCATCCCGTTCGGCAACGTCGTGCACTCCCGCTACGACGTCGTGCACTGGACCGGGTTCGCGGCCGCGCTCTCGGGCAGCGTGGACCTGCTGCGCCGGCACGCCGTGTTCGCCGGGCTCTCCACCGGGGCGGCCTACCTCGCGGCGCGCTGGGAACGCCGCCGCGACCCGGGGCGCACGGTCGTGGTGATCGCCGCCGACACCGGGCACCGCTACGTCGACACCGTGTTCGCCCGGCACGACGAGGCGCTGCCGATCGAGTCGCTGGCCCCGCACGAGGTCACCGGCACCGACGGGCCGGCGCTGCCCTGGTCGCGGACGGAGTGGGCGGGCGCCCCCGCACCGCCCGCGGCCCGGGTGTCGCCGGAGGACACGGTGGCCCCGGTCACCCGCTGACCAGGGGCGCTCGGCGGTGCGCACCGGGTGAGGCGCCCGGCGGTGGCACCGGCCGGAGGGGGCGGCCTACCGTCGGGGCATGGCCGACCCCGTCACCGCCGACGCACCCGCCCCCGCCGAGGACCGCCCGTTCGGGGTGTCCACCGCCCCGGCGCAGCTGGACGTCGTCGAACCCGACGACGCGGGACGCGCGGTGCTGACCGAGCTGGCCGCCGCGCTCCCGGCCGACCGGCTGCTGACCGACCCGGACACCGTGGCCCCCTACGTGCACGACGACGCGGAGTGGGCCGAGTTCGGCACGCCGCTGATCGTCGTCCGGGCGCGCAGCACCGCCGAGGTCGCCGCCGTGGTCACCGCCTGCGCCCGGCACCGGGTGCCGGTGGTCGCGCGCGGGGCGGGCAGCGGCCTGTCCGGCGGCGCGAACGCCGTCGACGGGTGCGTGCTGCTCTCCCTGGAGCGGATGACCGGGATCCTGGAGATCTCCCGCGCCGAGCGCCTCGCCGTCGTGCAGCCCGGAGTGATCAACGACCACCTGCGCGCGGCGTGTGCGGAGCAGGGCCTCTGGTACCCGCCGGACCCGGCCAGCGCCCCCTGGTCGACGATCGGCGGCAACGTCGCCACCAACGCCGGCGGGCTGTGCTGCGTGAAGTACGGCGTGACCCGCGACTACGTGCTCGCGCTCGAGGTCGTCACCGCGACCGGCGAGGTGCTCCGGGTCGGGCGCCGCACCGCGAAGGGTGTCGCCGGCTACGACCTCGCGGGCCTGCTCGTCGGGTCCGAGGGCACGCTCGGGATCATCACCGAGGTCACGGTGAAGCTGCGCCCGGCCCGCCCCACGCCGCCGCGCACGGTGGTCGGGTTCTTCGACTCGCTCGCCGCCTGCGGGGCCGCGGTCGCCGCCGTCACCGAGGCCGGGCTGCAGCCGGCCGCGTTCGAGCTGGTCGACCGGGTCTGCCTGCAGGCGGTGAACGCCTGGAAGAACGCAGGCCTGCCGGAGGACGCCGCCGCGCTGCTGCTCGCCCAGACCGACCTGCCCGAACCCGCCGCGCAGGTCGAGGCCGACGCGATCCTGGAGGCGTTCCGCGCGCACGGCGCCACCGAGGCGATGGCCTCGACCGACCCGGTCGAGGCCGAGGCCCTGTTCGACGCCCGCCGGATGGCCTACCCGGCGATCGAGCAGGCCGGCGACGCGGTCCTCACCGAGGACGTCTGCCTGCCGCGCGGGCGCCTGGCCGAGATGCTCGGGCGCGTCGAGGAGATCGCCGCCCGGCACGAGACGAGGATCGCCAACATCGCGCACGCCGGCGACGGCAACCTACACCCGCTGATCATCGTCCCGCACGGCGACGAGGAGGCCCGCACCCGCGCGCAGGCCGCGTTCGACGAGATCGTCGCCCTGGCCGTCGACCTCGGCGGCACGGTCACCGGCGAGCACGGCGTCGGCCTGCTCAAGCGCGACGGCATGGCCCGCGAGCTGGGCCCCGGCGTCCTGGCGATGCAGCGCGCGATCAAGCAGGCCCTGGACCCGGACGGCATCCTGAACCCGGGCAAGGCCCTCGCGTAGCCGTACCGCCCACAGAGGGTCGAGCCCGGCGACCGGCGTCACACTCCCCGGCGCCCTCGGGGCGAGGCTGCGGGTGTCGGCCGATGCGATGATCGCAGGAGAGCACACCCGCACCGCGCCACGACCGGCGCCGGTGCGACCCCGCCGACGTGGAGGTGTCGAGAAGTGCAGACCGGCCCGTTGTTCCCGGCCCTGACCGACCCGACCGACGCGCAGGCGTTGCGGTTCTCCGGCAGCACGCACGACGGTGCGCTGACCTACCGGCAGCTCGCGGGGGTCGCGGGGGGTGTCGCGGCGCGGATCGCCGGGCTGTCCCGGGTCGCGGTGTGGGCGACGCCGACGCTGCCGACCGCGGTGGCCGTCGTCGCCGGGCTCCGCGCCGGGGTGCCGGTGGTGCCGGTCAACCCGAAGAACGGGGAGCGGGAGCTGGGGCACGTGCTCTCCGACTCCGCACCCGAGGCGATCCTCGCGGCGCCGGACGTCGCGCTGCCGGCGGCGCTGGACGGGCTGAGAAGGGTGGACGTCGACCCGACCGCCGCGCCGTCCACCACCGGAGCACCGGGGGACGAGCCGGGCGCCGATGCGCCGGCCCTGGTCGTCTACACCTCCGGCACCACCGGCGCGCCGAAGGGCGTCGTGCTCTCGCGCGGCGCCGTGGCGTCCAACCTGGACGCACTCGCCCAGGCATGGGCGTGGACCGGGGACGACGTGCTGGCGCACGCGCTGCCGCTGTTCCACGTGCACGGACTGGTGCTCGGCACGCTCGGCCCGCTGCGCCGCGGCGGGACGCTGCACCACCTCGGTGCGCTGAGCGCGACCGAGCTCTCCGCGGCCGTCGACGGGGGCGCGACGATGGTGTTCGGCGTGCCGACCCAGTACCACCGCCTCGCCGCCGACCTGGAGGCCGACGCGGGTGCCGCGGCCGCCGTGGGGCGCGCCCGGCTGCTGGTGTCCGGCTCGGCCGCGCTGACCGCCGTCGACCACGCCCGCATCTCGGCGCTGACCGGGCACAGCGTCCGCGAGCGCTACGGGCTCACCGAGACCCTGATCCTCACCGCCGCGCGGGCCGACGAGGAGCCCGAGGTGGGCACGGTCGGCCGACCGCTGCCGGGCACCGAGGTCCGCCTGGCCCCGCTCCCGGCCGAGGCGGACGCGCCCGAGGGTGCCGAGGAGGACGGCCTGGGCGGGGTCGAGGTGCGTGGTCCCGGGCTGTTCTCCGGCTACCTCAACCTCCCCGACGCGACCGCCGGGACCACCACCGCCGACGGCTGGTACGCCACCGGCGACATCGGACGGTGGACGGCCTCCGGCGCGCTCGCACTGGTCGGTCGCAAGGCCACCGACCTGATCAAGTCCGGCGGGTACAAGATCGGCGCCGGGGAGATCGAGAACGCGTTGCTCGAACACCCGGCGGTGGCCGAGGTCGCGGTGCTCGGCGAGTCCGACGAGGACCTGGGGGAGCGGGTGGTGGCCTACGTGGTCGCCGACGGTGCGCCTCCGGAGCCGGACGTGCTCGTCGCCCACGTGGTGGGCCTGCTGGCCGCGCACAAGCGCCCGCGGGAGATCCGCTTCCGTGACTCGCTGCCCCGCAACGACATGGGCAAGGTGCAGAAGAAGCTGCTCTGAGACCCTGCTCGGCCGGTGCCTGCTCCGGGTGCGTGTCCGGTTTCCCCCGGATGGCCCCGGTTGGGGAGATGGATCACCGGGAACCCCGAGTCATGAACGACAGCGTGCACACAGGAGACATCGCCGGCCGGGCCCACGAGGCCCGCGCCCCGGACACCACGACCTACCGCGGCCCCGCACACACCGGAGCGCCGCGTCTGTCCGACATCGACGGTGTCGAGACGGTCGAGGTGGCCGAGGACCAGGACGTGATCGAGCAGGAGCGCTACGACACCGCCGACCTGCGTCTGGCCGCGGCGGGGATCACGCTGGTCGTGCACCGCGCGCCGGACTCGGCGCACTGGCAGCTGACCCTGCCCGACGGCGGTCCGGAGGAGCAGCTGCGGGTGCCGCTGGCCGCCCCGGACGTCGAGGGCGTGGACCCGGACGTGGTGCCGGAGCAGATCGACGTCCTCCTGCGCGGTGTCCGCGGCGACGAGCCGATCTCGCCGGTCGGGCGGATCCGCATCGTGCGCACCACCTCCCGGCTGCGCGACCTGTCCGGCCAGGAGATCGCGACGCTGGCCCGCGACGAGGTCCAGGCGTCCACGCTGGGCACCTCCACCAGTGTCGAGAACTGGTCCGAGGCCGAGGTGACCCGGGGCAACGGCACCGGGTCCGCGCTGCTCGAACAGCTCGACGCCCGGCTGCGCGAGACCGGCTTCACCCGCGCCCCGCACGGCGCCGACGAGGCCCTGGCGCGGATGCTGTCCGAGCTCGCGCCGGCCACGCCGAAGCGCTGGAGCGGCAAGAAGGGCTCCGCGGGCGCGCTGCTGCTCGACTACATCGGGGCCCAGGTCGACCGCCTCGCCGCCCAGGAGCTGAAACTGCGGGAGGACGAGCCGGACGCCGTGCACCAGATGCGCGTCGCGTCGCGGCGGATCCGTAGCGCCCTGCGCACCTACACCGGCCTGCTCGAGGGCAGGCGGGTCGAGCACGTGGTCGCCGAGCTGAAGTGGCTCGGGCGCTCGCTCGCCGGCGACCGCGACGTCGAGGTGATCAAATCCCGGATCGAGTCGGCGCTCGACGACCTCCCGCCGGAGCTGGTCCTCGGGCCGGTCCGTGCACAGGTCACGCGCCACTTCGCCCGCCAGCAGGCGGAGGCCCGCGCGGCCGTGATGGGCACCGTCGACGGCCCGCGCTACGCGGCGCTGCAGGGGGCACTGGCACGTCTGCTGATCGACCCGCCGCTCTCCTCGCTCGCCCGCAAGCCGGCCGGGAAGGTGATGCCGGCGATGGTCGCGGGTACCGCGAGGAAGCTGGGCAAGCGGATGGACGCGGCACTGCGCGACGTCGAGGGGTCCGGGGACGGCTCGGGAGCCGAGCGTGACGAGGCGTTGCACGGCGCCCGCCGCACGGGCAAGCAGCTGCGCTACGCCACCGAGGTCGTCCGCCCGGTCGTCGGCAAGGACGCCAAGAGGTTCTCCCGGGGCCTGGAGGAGCTGCAGGACGAGCTCGGGGCGCACCAGGACGCCGTCGTCGCCCGCGAGACCCTGCGCGAGCTCGGTGCGCAGGCCGGCGCGGAGAACCAGAACGGGTTCACCTTCGGCCTGCTCTACGGCCGCGACGTGGCGACGGCGCACGAGATCGAGACGACCGTGCCGGAGGTCTGGGAGCGGGTCTGGGACAAGAAGCAGCGCCGCTGGATGTCGTAGTGGCAGCATCTGCGCCGTGAGCGATGCCCGAGACCCGGTCGAGGATCTGCGGCGGATCGCGTTCCTGCTCGAACGCGGCCACGAGTCGACGTACCGGGTGCGGGCGTTCCGCACCGCGGCGGCCGCCCTGCGCGGCAAGGACACCGACGAGCTCACCCGGTTGCGCGATGCGGGTGAGCTCGTCGGTCTGCGCGGGGTCGGCGAGGTCACCGCGCGGTGCGTCGCCGAGTCCCTCGACGGCGAGGAGCCG
Source organism: Pseudonocardia sp. KRD291 (assembly GCF_019263595.1). Taxonomy (GTDB): domain Bacteria; phylum Actinomycetota; class Actinomycetes; order Mycobacteriales; family Pseudonocardiaceae; genus Pseudonocardia. The sequence continues at coordinate 8,797 of NZ_JADQDD010000177.1, forward strand.
GTCTACCTGCGCCGCCTCGAGGCCACCGACGGCACCCCGCTCGACGCCGCCGCGCAGGAGCTACGGGCCTCGCTGCTCGGGGACCTGCACTCGCACACCGACGCCTCCGACGGCGGCTCGCCGCTGCAGGAGATGGTCGAGACCGCGATCACGCTCGGGCACTCCTACCTCGTCGTCACCGACCACTCGCCGCGCCTGACCGTCGCCAACGGCCTGTCCGCGGACCGCCTGCGCGCCCAGATCGAGCAGGTCGGGGACCTCAACGCCCGCCTCGGTGAGCACGGGTCGACGTTCCGGGTGCTGACCGGGATCGAGGTCGACATCCTCGACGACGGCGCGCTGGACCAGGACCCGGACCTGCTCGACCAACTCGACGTCGTGGTGGCCAGCGTGCACTCGAAGCTGCGGATGGCCGGGCCCGAGATGACCGAGCGGATGCTCACCGCCGTCGCGAACCCGCGCGTCGACGTGCTCGGGCACTGCACCGGGCGGATGGTCACCGGTAGGCGCAAGCGCCCCGAGTCCGACTTCGACGCGCCCCGGGTGTTCGACGCGTGCGCCGAGCACAGCGTCGCGGTCGAGATCAACTCCCGTCCGGAGCGGCTGGACCCGCCCAAGCGGCTGCTGCGCCTGGCCGTCGAGGCCGGCTGCGACTTCTCGATCGACACCGACGCGCACGCGCCCGGGCAGCTGGACTGGCTCGGCAACGGCTGCGAGCGCGCCGTCGCGTGCGGGGTGCCGGCCGCACGCGTGCGCAACACCTGGGACGCGCAGGCGCTGCTGTCGCACCGCGGATGAGGTCGGGTCGCACCCGCGGACGGGCCCGACCTGCCATGCTTCGCGCCGTGGAGGACGGTGACGACGGTGCCGACGCCCTGGACGAGGTCGTCGACGCGGGCCTGCAGCTGTGGGCGGACGCCGGCTGGGCGGCGGTGACCCTGCCCGCGGCGTGCGCCGCGGCGGGCGTCGGGGTCGAGGAGATGACCGACGAGTTCACCGGCCCGCTGGACCTGCTCTGCGAGGTGTTCGACCGCAGCACCGACGAGCGGGCGTCGGCGGTACTCACCGCGATGGACGCGGCCCCGCACGAACAGCGGCTGCGGGAGGGCATGCGGGCCTACGTCGCCTGCATCGACCGCGACCCCCGGCACGCCGCGGTGCTGGTCGAGGCCGTCGGCTGCCCGGAGCTGCGGTCGCGCCGGCGCAGCTCGTTCCGCGGGTTCGCCGCGGTGATGGCCGCGCAGGTGGTCGGTACCGCGGCCGAACCGCGCCGTCTGCAGATCGCCGCGCACTTCTGCCTCGGCGGCCTGACCGAGATCACCCTGGCGTGGCTCGACGCCGAGACCGACGTCGACCGGGAGCTGGTGCTCGAGCACGGCGCCCGGATGTTCGAGGTCGTGATGACCACCCCCTGAGCGGGGGAGGCTGCGTAGCTGGCTCGTTCCGCAAGCTCCTCTCGGTGCCGCTGGCTCGTTCCGCAAGCTCCTCTCGCTCACTTCATCTCGAAGTCCTCGAAGTCGAACCCCGGCGACACCACGCAGGTGATCAGCGCCGGTTCGTCGCCGCGGCACGTCGCGGCCTGCCAGATCCCCGCCGGGACCTCGATCTGGGGGCTCGGCGCGTCCTGCTCCGGCTCCGGCTCCTGCTCCGGGCCCGGGGCCGTGGGTGGGCCCAGCAGCCGCGTCCGCGTCCCGTCCGGGGTCTCGCCGTCGCCGCCGAACGCGAGCTCGACCGGTGACCCGGAGTGCCAGCACCACAGCTCCGCGGAGCGGACCCGGTGCCACCGGGAGACCCCGTCGAGGAGGTAGAGGATCGCGGTGGCGGTCGGTCGCGGACCGTGCGCGGTGGGCACCGTGACCGGGGAGGTCCAGGTCCGGCGGTACCAGCCGCCCTCCGGGTGGGCGGCCAGGTCGAGGACGGTGACGAGCTCCGGGACGGCCATCCGGGAAGTCTCCCTCATCGTCACCGGTGGTGACCGCGTGTGAGATCACACATGCGAACGGCGCACGAACGGGGGCACTCCGAACGGGTGGAAGAGCTAGCGTTGATCACGATCTGCGGTGAAATGAGTGCAGTCCTGAGAAACGAGTGACGGGAGAGACGAACGGTGCGAACGCACGCGATGTCCCGATCCCTGGCCGTTCTCGCCGCCGCGACGGTCGCAGCCTCGACGGCGGTCGGTACGGCGGCCACGGCCGACGCCGCGCCTGCGCCCGCGCCGGTCCGGTCCGCGCCCGCAGCGCCCGCAGCGCCGGCCGCCGGGAACTGCCCGACCACCGCCGCGCAGAAGCTCGGGTGGGGCGAGCCCACCCGGCGCTCCGACTTCGACGGCACGCAGGTGCCGCCGGACTGGCACCCCTACGGCCCCGAGCCGGGCCACGACAAGAAGGGCACCCGCACCCCGGAGGCGGTCACCGTCGCCGACGGCGCGATGTCGATCAACGCGACGGAGGACGGCACCACCGGCGCGGTCAGCTGGCACCCCGGCCAGCAGTACGGCCGCTGGGAGTCCTGCGTGCGCTCGGACAAGGGCCAGGGCGGCCTGAACGCGCTGCTGCTGCTCTGGCCGGTGGCCGAGGACTTCCCGGTCGGCGGCGAGATCGACTGGATGGAGATCAGCGACGACTCCCGCCAGGAGACCGGGTTCTTCCTGCACTACGGGGAGAACAACGACCAGGAGTCCGCGACCGTGCGCAACGACGCCACGAAGTGGTCGGCCTACGCGCTGGAGTGGACCCCGGAGAAGATCACGGTCTTCGTCAACGGCGAGGAGTGGTACTCCACGACGGAGAAGGACCATCTCCCGCCCGGACCGATGAACATGACCATGCAGATGGACTACTTCCCGGAGGCCGGGGGACCGTCGGCGATGCACATGGACTGGGCGAGCCAGTGGGCCCTGCCGGAGAGCAAGCCGGCCGAGCTGACCCTGGCCCCCGGCGCGCCGGCCACCGGCCAGCCCGACGACTACCCGGACCGCACGCCCCGTGCCCAGGGCGGCACCGCCCCGCCGCAGCAGAGCGGGGGCGACGACGCGGGCTCGGGCGACGACGCGGGCTCGGGTGACGACGCGGGCTCGGGCGACGACGCGGGCTCGGGTGACGACGCGGGCTCGGGCGACGACGCGGGCTCGGGCGAGGAGAGCGGCAGCGAGCAGGCGGCGACCGCACCGCGGGTGCGGACGCTGCACCCCACGACCACCGGCTGAGGCCGGCTGCCCCACGGATTCGTGGGCGGCGAGGGACGCAAAGAACTGGGGCCGTCCCTCGCCGCCCACGTCCTCGCCGCCCACGTCCTCGCACGCAGTACCTAGCGCAGGCCGAGGTCGGCGAGTGTGGGCGGGTCCGCGCCGTGGCGCGAGCAGGTGATCGCCGCGGCCGCGCCCGCCTCGTCGAGGACCGCGTCCAGGGTGGCGGCGTCGATCCGGTACAGGTCGTCGCGCGCGGCGGCGCCGAGCAGGCCGCGGCGGTGCAGCCCGGCCAGCATCGCCGCGGAGAAGCTGTCCCCGGCGCCGACGGTGTCCACGACGTCGATCTTCTGCCCGGGGCGGGTCGTGTGCAGCCCGCTCGCGGAGCCGGCGACCACGCCCTCGCCGCCGAGGGTGACCACGACGACCGCGGGCCCCAGCTCCAGCCACGCCGTGATCACGTCGGCCGGCTCGTGGCCGGGCATCAGCCAGCGCAGGTCCTCGTCGCTGACCTTGACCACGTCGGCCAGGCCGAGCAGCTCGTGCACCCCGCCGAGGACGTCGGCCGGGTCGCCCATCAGCAGCGGACGGCAGTTCGGGTCGTAGCTGATCGTCGCGGTGTCCACGGCCCGCGCCATCAGGCCCCGCAGCTCGTCCGCCCCGGGCGGGGTGGTCAGCGCGAGCGAGCCGGAGTGCAGCGCCACCACCGGCGTCGTGCCGTCCGGGTCGAGGGCGCCGGAGAGCTCGGCGGCGGTCCACTGCCAGTCCGCGGTCCCGGAGATCCGGAAGTCGTAGCTGGCCACGCCGTCCTCGGCGATCTCCACCAGCGCCAGCGACGACTGCTCCTGCGCTCGGATCACGTGCGCGAGGTCGACGCCGTTGCCGTCGAGGTGGGCGCGCAGCTTGCGGCCCAGCAGGTCGTCGGCGATCCGGGCGAGCATCCGGGCCGGGACCCCGAGGCGGG
>NZ_JADQDD010000178.1 GCF_019263595.1 Pseudonocardia sp. KRD291
GTCTCGCCGCCGGGGCCGGTGGCCGGGCGCCGGGGCATGTCCGCCCGCACGATCGTCCAGCGCTGCGGGTCGAGGTCGAGCTCCGCCGCGATCTCGGTGGGGGAGGGGAAGCGGGTGTCCGGGTCCTGGTTCCACGACCAGGGCGCGACGGAGCCGTGGTCGACGACCAGGAGCAGCCCACCGGGCCGCAGCGCCTCCGCCGCGCTGCGCAGGACCCGGTGCCGCGGCAACGTGAACGGCGTGTGCAGGTACTGGGCCGAGATCAGGTCGAACTCCCCGCGGGGGAAGGTCCGGGCGAGGTCGTGCCGTTCGGTGGTGACCCGGCCGGAGAGGCCGAGCTCGGCGGCCAGGTCCCGGACCGCGTCGACGGCGGTGCCCGAGATGTCCACGGCGGTGACGTCCCAGCCCCGGCGGGCGAGCCAGGTCGTGTCGCCGCCGGCGCCGCAGCCCAGGTCCAGTGCCGTGCCGGGAGGCAGGGACGCGACGGTCTCGGCGAGCAGGGGGTTCGCCCGGCCGCCCCAGGTGCTGCGGGCGCCGTAGAGCTCCTCCCAGAACCGGGTCGCGTCGGCGTCGGTCCGCGGGTCGTCGCCGGGAGTGGCGCCGTCGGTGTCGGGGGCCGCTTCGGTGCTGTCGTGTGCGTTCACAAGATCAGCGTCGGGGCGGTGATGTCATACTTGCAAGGAAACTTGCGGATCCGCATTATGGCGTCATGGGTGCGGTCGAGCGGGACGTGTTGGCCGGGGTCGGGTCACGGCTGCGGGCGCTGCGCAGGGCGCGCGGTGCGACCCTGTCCGACCTGGCCGGGGAGACCGGCCTGACCTCGAGCACGTTGTCCCGGCTGGAGAACGGGCGGCTGCGCCCGACCCTGGAGCAGCTGCTGCCCCTGGCACGGGCCCACGGGGTGCCGCTCGACGACCTGGTCGAGGCCCCGCCGACCGGCGACCCGCGCATCCACCTGCGCCCGGTCCGTCGGCACGGGCTGGTCTTCGTCCCGCTCACCCGCAGGGCGGGCGGCGTCCAGACCTTCAAGGTGATCTACCCGCCGGCCGGCCGGGCGGTCACGACCGAGCTGCAGACCCACGACGGCTACGAGTGGTTCTACGTGCTCAACGGCCGGGTGCGGTTCGTACTGGGTGAGCGCGACCTCGAGCTCGGGCCGGGGGAGGCGGCCGAGTTCGACACCCGGGAGCCGCACTGGATCGGCAGTGCGGGCGAGGAGCCCGCGGAGACGCTGGCGATGTTCGGCGTCCAGGGCGAGCGCGCCCACCTGAGCGCTACTTCTTCTGCCGCCGGCTCCCGCCGTGCCAGTCCTGGGTGACTCCGACCTCGTCGGTGGGCACCCCGAGCGCGCGCAGCTGGGGGAGCTCGCGCAGGCTCCGCTTCAGCTCGGCGAAGCCACCGAACCGGGCCAGCCCGACGACGTGGTCCCACAGCGGGACCGCGTCCTGCTCGGACGGCAGCCGGCTGATCACCGGGCCGAAGAACGCGACGCCCTCCGGCGGCTCGAAGTGCAGGATCGGCGTGCCGACGTCCTTGCCGGTCAGCGCCAGCGCCTCGTCGGTCTCGGCCTGGACGACGGCGTCGCGGGAGGTGTCGTCGAGCGCGTCGGCGAGTCCGCCGGGCAGCCCGAGGCCGTCCAGGACGGGCGCCACGAACTCCGCGGTGCCGCGACGGGCGTGGAACCCGGCCTCGTCCGGGACCGGCTCCCGGTCGAAGACCGCCGCGCCGAGCGCGGCGTAGAGGCCGTCGACCGCCTCCGGGCCGTGGGCCTCCCGGGTCGCGGCGCACATCCGCAGCAGCCGCAGCCCCGCCGTGTGCCCGGCCTCGTACTCCGGTGGGAAGTGCGCGGCGTAGTCGATGTGGCTGTTCAGCAGCCGCAGCGAGATGAACCGCCATTCCACCGAGTAGTCGCGTTGCTCGGCGACCATGCGCACCCACTTGCTGGTCATCCAGGCGAACGGGCACACCGGGTCGAAGTAGAAGCGCAGGTCGGCGTCGGTCACACCGGCGAGACTAGGCCCGCCGTGCGGGGCCGCGCTCACTCGAGCAGTTCCCGCCCGGTGCGGTGCCGGGGCAGGACCTGAACGTCGGTCGCGATGCCGTCGCGCACCTCGGTCTCCGAGAGGTGCTCGAGCAGCGTGTCCGCGAACGCCGTCACCGCCGGGCTGGGCGCGATGTCGGCGCGGCGGGCCAGCGCCACCGTCCGGTGCAGCGCCGGGGTGAGAATCGTGCGGCGCAGTCGCGGACGACCGGCGAACACCAGGTCGGGAACCACCGCGACGCCGGTCCCGGCCTCCACCATCCGCAGCACCGCGTCCATCTGCCCGCCCTCCACCGCGATCCGCGGCGTCACCCCGGCCACGGCGTAGGCCCGCAACGTCACCTCGCGCAGGTCGTAGCCCTGGCGCACCATCACCAGGCTGTGCCGGGACAGCTCGGCGACGCTCATCGAACCGCGGGTGGTCAGCGGTCGGCGTCCGCGCGGCGAGGCGACCGAGAGACGTTCGCGCAGCAGCGGTGAGGTGTGCAGGGCCGGGTCGACGCCGTCCGGCGGGACGATCACCAGCGCGATGTCCAGGTCGCCGCGCACCAGGTCGGTGACCAGCGGTTGCGACCCGTCCTCGGCCAGCTCGACGTGGATCTCCGGGTGGCGCTGGTGGAACACCCGCAGGACGTCGGCGAGCACGCCGATGCAGAGCGACGGCGTCGCCCCGATCCGGACCCGGCCGCGCTGCAGGCCGACGAGCTCGGCGACCGTCGTGCGCGCCATCTCGGCGTCGGCGAGCATCCGCCGGGCCAGCGGGAGCACCACCTCCCCGGCGGGCGTGAGCGTGACCGTCGTGCCACGGTTGACCAGCGGGGAGCCCAGCTCGGTCTCGAGCGAGCGCAGCGCCCGGCTCAGTGTCGGCTGGGACACACCCGACTGGTCGGCCGCCCGAGTGAAGCTCCGCACGTTCGCAACCGCGACGAAGTACAGGAGCTGCTGAAGTGTCACGGGTATAGCGTACGGCTATCGGTTACTGCCGACCGATGCATTGGACCGCCCCCCACTTCGATATGTGCACTGGCGTCGTGGCCACAGTGACGTCCCAGAAATCTCCGCGGAAGGACCCCGGTCCCTCCGCCCCGGCCCGACGACGGCCGAAGCTCCCCGGCGTGCTGCTCAAGTTCGTGATGGCGGTCAGTGGGGCGTTCCTGCTGCTGTACCTCGTGCTGCACATGGTGGGGAACCTCAAGATCTTCTTCGGCGGCCCCGCCCTCGACGCGTACGCGGCCTGGCTGCGCACGCTGCTCGAGCCGGCCGTGCCCTACGAGGGCGTGCTCTGGTTCGTCCGGGTCGTGCTGTCGGTGTCGGTGATCGCGCACATCTGGTCGGCCGTGCTGCTCACGCTGCGGGCCCGCAGTGCGCGCCCGGTGAAGTACGCCGGCGGCAACCACAAGGTGAAGGGCAGCTACGCCGCCCGGACCATGCGATGGGGCGGGGTGATCATCGCCCTGTTCGTGGTCTACCACCTGCTCGACCTGACCACCGGCACGCTGAACCCGAACGGCGTGCACCTGCAGGTCTACGACAACGTCGCCGCGGACTTCGCGCCCTCGCGCTGGTACGTGACGCTGTTCTACGTCCTGGCCGTGGTCGCGGTCGGGCTGCACGTGCGGCACGGACTCTGGTCCGGGCTGCAGACGCTCGGCGCGTCGAACAACCGCCGCGAGCGCCCGCTGAAGATCTTCTCGGCCGTGTTCGCGGTCGTGTTGACCGTCGGCTTCCTGGCCGTCCCCCTCGCCGTCACGTTCGGAGTGGTCTGACCCATGACTGACGCGCACACCACCACGCCCGTCAACTACAGCGACTACGAGACCGGCGAGCCGGTCGTCGACAAGGCCGGTCCCTCCGGGCCGATCGAGACCCGCTGGGAGCGGCGCCAGTTCGGCGTCAAGCTCGTCAACCCGGCCAACAAGCGGTCCAAGAAGATCATCGTCGTGGGCTCCGGCCTGGCCGGCGGCGCCGCGAGTGCCACCCTCGGCGAGGCCGGCTACCAGGTCAGCACGTTCTGCTACCAGGACAGCCCGCGCCGCGCGCACTCGATCGCCGCGCAGGGCGGGATCAACGCCGCGAAGAACTACCGCAACGACGGCGACAGCGTCTACCGGCTGTTCTACGACACCGTGAAGGGCGGCGACTTCCGGGCGCGGGAGTCGAACGTGCACCGCCTGGCCGAGATCAGCCGCAACATCATCGACCAGTGCGTCGCCCAGGGCGTCCCGTTCGCCCGCGAGTACGGCGGCCTCCTGGACACGCGCAGCTTCGGCGGCGTGCAGGTCTCGCGGACGTTCTACGCCCGCGGCCAAACCGGCCAGCAGCTGCTGCTCGGCGCCTACCAGGCCCTCGAGCGCCAGATCCACGCCGGCACGGTGACCATGTTCCCGCGCCACGAGATGCTCGAGCTGATCGTCGTCGACGGCCGGGCGCGCGGCATCGTCACCCGCGACATGATCTCCGGCGAGGTTGAGACGCACCTCGCCGACGCCGTCGTGCTCGCCTCCGGCGGCTACGGCAACGTGTTCTACCTGTCGACCAACGCCAAGGGCTGCAACGTCACCGCGTCCTGGCGCGCGCACCGCAAGGGCGCGCTGTTCGCGAACCCGTGCTTCACCCAGATCCACCCGACCTGCATCCCGGTCTCCGGCGACCACCAGTCGAAGCTGACCCTGATGTCGGAGTCGCTGCGCAACGACGGCCGCGTCTGGGTCCCGAAGCAGCTCGGCGACGACCGCGGGCCGAACGAGATCCCGCACGACGAGCGCGACTACTTCCTCGAGCGCAAGTACCCGGCGTTCGGCAACCTGGTCCCGCGTGACATCGCGAGCCGGGCGGCCAAGGAGGTCTGCGACGAGAAGCGCGGCGTCGGCCCGTCCGGCCTGGGGGTCTACCTCGACTTCGACGACGCCATCCAGCGCCTCGGTCGCCCGGCCGTCGAGGCCAAGTACGGCAACCTGTTCGAGATGTACGAGCGGATCACCGGCGAGGACCCGTACAAGGTCCCGATGCGGATCTTCCCGGCCGTGCACTACACGATGGGCGGGCTGTGGGTCGACTACGACCTGCAGTCGACCATCCCGGGGCTCTACGTGGCAGGCGAGGCGAACTTCTCCGACCACGGTGCGAACCGCCTGGGCGCCTCCGCGCTGATGCAGGGCCTGGCCGACGGCTACTTCGTGCTGCCGAACACGATCGGGGACTACATCGCGACGAACAACCTCGACCCGGTCCCCGACGACGCACCCGAGGTGCTCGAGGCGCGCCGGAGCGTCGACGACCGCGTCGAGACGCTGCTCTCGATCAACGGCACCCGCACCGTCGACTCGTTCCACCGCGAGCTGGGCCAGATCATGTGGGACTACTGCGGGATGGAGCGGACCGAGGAGGGGCTGCGCAAGGCGCTGGACCTGATCCCGGAGCTGCGCCGCGAGTTCTGGAACAACGTCAAGGTGCCCGGCACCGGGGCCGAGCTCAACCAGAGCCTGGAGAAGGCGGGCCGGGTGGCCGACTTCTTCGAGCTGGCCGAGCTGATGTGCCTGGACGCGCTGCACCGCAACGAGTCCTGCGGCGGGCACTTCCGCGGCGAGAGCCAGACCCCGGACGGCGAGGCGGCTCGCGACGACGACAACTTCGGCTACGCCGCGGCCTGGGAGTTCACCGGCCGCGGTCAGGCACCCGTGCTGCACAAGGAAGAGCTCGAGTTCGAGTACGTGCACCCGACCCAGCGCAGCTACAAGTGACACAGCGGAGCTACAAGTGAAACTCAACCTCAAGGTCTGGCGGCAGCGCGACTCGGTCGACAAGGGCCGCATGGTCAACTACGAGGTCGACGCGGACGAGGACATGTCCTTCCTCGAGATGCTCGACGTCCTCAACGAGAAGCTCATCCTCGCCGGGGACGAGCCGGTCGCGTTCGACCACGACTGCCGTGAGGGCATCTGCGGCGCCTGCAGCATGGTGATCGACGGCCAGCCGCACGGTCCGCAGAAGGCCACGACCACCTGCCAGCTGCACATGCGCCACTACTCCGACGGCGACTCGATCGTCGTGGAGCCGTTCCGCGCCGGTGCGTTCCCGGTGATCAAGGACCTGGTCGTCGACCGCGGCGCGTTCGACAAGGTGATCCAGGCCGGCGGGTACGTCTCGGTGAACACCGGGTCGGCCCCGGACGCGCACGCCACCCCGGTGTCGAAGGTGGCGGCGGACCGTTCGTTCGCCGCGGCCAACTGCATCGGCTGCGGCGCGTGCGTGGCGGCCTGCCCGAACGGGTCGGCCTCGCTGTTCCTGGGGGCCAAGCTGACCCACCTCGGTGAGATGCCGCAGGGCCAGCCGGAGCGCTACGAGCGCGTCGTGAACATGGTCGAGACCCACGACGACGCCGGCTTCGGCGGCTGCACCAACACCGGTGCGTGCGCGACGGCGTGCCCCAAGGAGATCCCGCTCGACGTGATCTCCCAGCTCAACCGCGACTACCTCAAGGCGACGGTGGCGGGGCGGCGCAACCGGGGCTGAGTCCCGGCACGGTCACACGACGGCACGGCCACACGACGGCCCGGCACACCCACGGCGGTGTGCCGGGCCGTCGGCGTGTGCGTCCTGGAGCGCAACCGTCGCGGACGGCCCGGGGTTCAGCCCGTCGTGATGAGTGGGATCGTCGACGACGTGGGCCAGAGGGCGGACGAGGCGGAGTCCCGTCTGCGGGCGCATCTCGTCTCGGACCTCGACGGCGGCTTCGCCGCGCTGGTCCGGGAGCACCGGGGCGTCGTCTACTCGGTGGCGCGGCAGTTCTCGCGGGACCGCTCCGACGCCGAGGACCTGGCCGCGGATGCGTTCCTGCGGGCCTACCGGGCACTGCGCGGCTACGACGCCGGGCGTCTGGAGACCCTGCGCCTGCGGCCGTGGCTGCTGGCGATCCTGCGCAACACGGCCCGCAACGCCGCCCGGGACCGGGCGCGGCGCCCGGCCCCACCGCCGGCGTTCGAGACGGCGGACGAGCCCGCAGGCGGCGCGAGCGTCGAGCAGCGGGCCGAGTCGGCCGACGTCCAGCGCGAGCTGGGCGCGCTGCTGGCGCAGCTGCCCGAGGTGCAGCGCACGGCCGTCGTGCTGCGGCACGTGGTCGGGCTGGGCACCGCCGAGGTGGCCGAGGTACTGGGGTGCCCCGAGGGGACGGCGAAGTCGCACGTGTCCCGGGGTCTGCGACGACTGCGCCCGCTGGTCGAGAACCGGCCCGGGCTGCGCGAGGAGGGAAGGAACCGATGACCGGGACGACGATCGAGCAGGCACTGGCGGGTCTGGCCGGCGAGGCACCGGACGGGCTGGAGGACAAGGTGTTCACCGGCTGGCTGAGCACGCCGAGCAGGCTGGGCGAGGTGTTCGTGGCGTTCACGACCGACGGGGTGCAGTTCGTGCGCTCGGCCGAGTCGGTGGGGTCCGACCCGGACGCGTTCGCGCAGGCCTACCGGGACCGGTTCGGCCGCCCGCTGCGCCCGGCCGGGCGCGGCCCCGCCGGACTCGCCCCGGCGCTGACCGGCCGCACCGGGGGCCCCCGACTGGACCTGCGCGGACTCTCCGACTTCGAACACGACGTGCTGGACGCGACGCGCCGGATCCCGTCCGGCCAGGTGCGCCCGTACTCCTGGGTCGCCCGTGAGGCCGGACGTGCGAAGGCGGTCCGCGCGGTCGGATCGGTACTGGCCCGCAACCCGGTGCCGCTGCTGATCCCGTGCCACCGCGTGGTGCGCAGCGACGGCGCGCTGGGGGAGTACATGTTCGGTCCGGAGCACAAGCAGGCGCTGCTGCGCGAGGAGGACCTCGACCTCGACCGCCTGGCCGGGCTCACCGACCGCGGCGTGCACTACCTGGGCAGCGACACCACCGGGGTCGTGTGCTTCCCGACCTGCCACCACGCCCGCCGGATCACCGACGCGCACCGACGCCCGTTCGCCCGGGTGGAGAAGGCCCTGGCCGAGGGCTACCGCCCCTGCCGCGATTGCCGCCCCGCCGTCCCGGCCTGAGCGGATCGGCGCCGACGGCCTCGTCGCGGGCGCCACGGACAGGAGGAGTGTGGGGAGCGTGTACGAGCTGATCCCGCGTCCGCGGCGGACGTTGGCGCCGGGGGCGGTGCACGTCCCGGGCTGGCTGGACCTCGACCGTCAACGGGATCTGGTGCTCGCCTGCCGGGCGTGGGCCTCGGAGGGACCCGGGATCCGGGCCGCGACGCTGCCGAGCGGGGCCACGATGTCGGTGCGCACGGTGTGCCTGGGCTGGCACTGGATCCCGTACCGCTACTCGCGCACCCGCGACGACCAGGACGGATCGCCGGTCGCGCCGTTCCCGGACTGGCTCGCCGACCTCGGACGGGAGGCGGTGGCCGCGGCGTACGACGGGGGCGCCGAGGACTACGCACCCGACGTGGCTCTGGTCAACTTCTATGACGGCGACGCCCGGATGGGTCAGCACCGCGACGTCGAGGAGCGCTGCGACGCACCCGTCGTCTCGCTGTCGCTGGGCGCGGGGTGCGTGTTCCGGTTCGGCAACCCCGAGCACCGCGGGAAGCCCTACACCGACGTCGACCTGCTCTCCGGCGACCTGGTCGTGTTCGGCGGGGCGAGCCGGTTCGCCTACCACGGGGTCCCCCGGCTCGGTAGCGACGCCGGCCCACCCGAGATCGGTCTGCGGTCCGGGCGGCTGAACGTCACGTTGCGGATGTCCGGCCTCACGGACCGTCATCGGGAGTGATCGTCGCCGACGGCCGCCGGAATCGTGTGACCCGTGTCTCTCGCTGCTGTTCGTAGGTGAACCTCACCGGGCTCACGTGTGATGTCCGTCGTACGCTGCCTCAACCTTGTCGTGCGAGAGAACCGCCGCGGCACCGTGAAACAGCAGGGACACGACGTCGTGTCCGGACGACGACACCGACGTCGGCGAAACAGAGGAGCTCCTCCGCGTGTCATCCACCACTGACGCGTCCACCGGCCGGGCGCAGATCGCGGCACGGACGCTACGCACGGACCGCTGGTGGTTACCGCCGCTGGCCAACGCGGTCGGTCTCGCGGCCTGGGTCGCCTACGCGACCGTGCGTGCGTTCATGCAGGACTACTACTACGTGCCGGAGTACGGGTACCTGACTCCGTTCTACTCTCCCTGCGTCTCCACCGGCTGCGTGCCGGAGGCATCGCACTTCGGACAGATCCTCCCGGACGTCTGGTGGCTGCCCTACGCGGCGATCTCGCTGCCGTTCCTGCTGCTGTTCCGGCTCACCTGCTACTACTACCGCAAGGCCTACTACCGGGCCTTCTGGCTCTCCCCGCCGGCCTGCGCCGTGGCCGAGCCGCACAAGAAGTACTCGGGTGAGACGCGCTTCCCGCTGATCATGCAGAACCTGCACCGGTACTTCTTCTACATCGCGGGCCTGATCACCCTGATCAACCTCTACGACGCGATCGAGGCGTTCTTCAAGCCGGGCGGCGGGTTCGGGCTGGGCCTGGGCAACATCATCCTGCTGGTCAACGTGGTCCTGCTGTTCGCCTACACGCTGTCGTGCCACTCCTGCCGCAGCGGCGTCGGGGGACGGATCAACCACTTCTCCCGGCACCCGGTGCGCTACAAGATGTGGACCTTCGTCACCAAGCTCAACACCCGGCACATGCAGTTCGCCTGGGCGACGCTGGCCAGCCTGGCGATCACCGACTTCTACATCATGGCCGTCTCGGCCGGATGGATCACCGACCTGCGGATCGTGGGGTGAACGACATGAGCGAGAGCACGGGATCGGTGCGCGCGGACGTCACGCAGGGCGCGGCTCCGCACACCGGCGAGGCCCATACCGACGAGAACATCGAGCAGCACGACTACGACGTCGTCGTGATCGGTGCCGGCGGCGCCGGGCTGCGCGCGGCGATCGAGGCGCGGCTGCAGGGCAAGCGCACCGCGATCATCTCCAAGTCGCTGTTCGGCAAGGCGCACACGGTGATGGCCGAGGGTGGCTGCGCGGCCTCGATGGGCAACGCGAACCCGAACGACAACTGGCAGGTCCACTACCGCGACACCATGCGCGGCGGGAAGTTCCTGAACAACTGGCGGATGGCCGAGCTGCACGCCAAGGAGGCCCCGGACCGGGTCTGGGAGCTCGAGACCTACGGCGCCCTGTTCGACCGGCTGCCCGACGGCACCATCAGCCAGCGCAACTTCGGTGGCCACACCTACCCGCGGCTGGCCCACGTCGGTGACCGCACCGGCCTGGAGCTGATCCGCACGCTGCAGCAGAAGGTCGTGTCGCTGCAGCAGGAGGACTTCAAGGCCACCGGCGACTACGAGTCGCACATCCGGGTCTTCCACGAGTGCACGATCACCGAGCTGTTCAAGACACGCCAAGAAGGAGACAGCACAGCAAAGATCGCGGGCTGCTTCGGCTACTTCCGCGACAACGGACGCTTCGTGCGCTTCGACGCGCCGGCGATCGTGCTGGCCACCGGCGGCGTGGGCAAGAGCTACTCGGTCACGTCGAACTCCTGGGAGTACACCGGCGACGGCCACGCGCTGGCCCTGCGCGCCGGCGCGACGTTGATCAATATGGAGTTCCTGCAGTTCCACCCGACCGGGATGGTCTGGCCGCCGTCGGTGAAGGGGATCCTGGTCACCGAGTCGGTCCGCGGCGACGGCGGCGTCCTGCGCAACTCCGACGGCAAGCGGTTCATGTTCGAGTACGTGCCGGACGTGTTCAAGGACCAGTACGCGACCACCGAGGAGGAGGGCGACCGCTGGTACGAGGACGCGGACAACAACCGCCGTCCCCCGGAGCTGCTGCCCCGCGACGAGGTCGCCCGCGCGATCAACTCCGAGGTCAAGGCCGGCCGCGGCAGCCCGCACGGCGGGGTGTTCCTCGACATCGCCTCTCGGCTCAAGCCCGAGCAGATCCTCAAGCGGCTCCCGTCGATGCACCACCAGTTCAAGGAGCTGGCCGACGTCGACATCACCAAGGAGCCGATGGAGGTCGGCCCGACCTGCCACTACGTGATGGGCGGCGTCGAGGTCGACCCGGACACCGCGATGTCGATCGTGCCGGGCCTGTTCGCCGCCGGTGAGGTCGCCGGCGGCATGCACGGCTCCAACCGGCTCGGCGGCAACTCGCTGTCGGACCTGCTGGTGTTCGGTCGCCGGTCGGGCCTGCACGCCGCGCAGTACGTCGACTCGCTGGGCGCCGCGCCCGCGATCGCCGAGGCCGACGTCTCCGCGGCGCTCGACCGCGCCCTGCTGCCGTTCTCCACGGCCACCGACGGCGGGGAGAACCCGTTCCAGGTGCAGCAGGAGCTGCAGAAGACGATGCACGAGCTGGTGGGCATCATCCGCAAGGAAGACGAGATGGAGATGGCCCTCAAGAAGCTCGAGGACATCGCCACCCGTACCCGCACCGTCTCGGTGTCCGGCCACCGGGAGTTCAACCCCGGCTGGCACCTGGCGCTGGACCTGCGGAACATGCTGCTCGTCTCGCTCTGCGTCGGGAAGGCCGCGCTGGAGCGTCAGGAGAGCCGCGGCGGGCACACCCGCGACGACTTCCCGGTGATGGACTCCGACTGGCGGCACCTGCTGCTGGTCTGCTCCGCACTCGGCGAGGACAACGTGGAGCTGACCCGCAAGGAGCAGATCGCGATGCGTCCGGAGCTGTTCGACCTGTTCGAGCTCGACGAGCTGAAGAAGTACTACACCGGCGAGGAGCTCGGCGGGCACCGAGCCGATCACGGCAGCGCCGGAGAGGGAGCCTCCTGATGGCCGAGTCCACATCTCACCTGCACCACTTCAAGGTCTGGCGGGGCGACGACGAGAAGGGCGAGATCGTCGACTACCCGGTGGAGGTGAACGAGGGCGAGGTCGTCCTCGACATCATCCACCGCCTGCAGGCCACCGAGGCCAACGACCTGGCGGTGCGCTGGAACTGCAAGGCCGGCAAGTGCGGGTCCTGCTCGGCGGAGATCAACGGGCGTCCGAGCCTGATGTGCATGACCCGGATGAACACCTTCGCCGACGACGAGCCGGTCACGGTGACGCCGCTGCGCACGTTCCCGGTGATCCGGGACCTGGTGACCGACGTGTCGTTCAACTACACGAAGGCCCGCGAGATCCCGAGCTTCGAGCCGCCGAAGGACCTGGCGCCGGGCGAGTACCGGATGCAGCAGGTCGATGTGGAGCGCTCGCAGGAGTTCCGCAAGTGCATCGAGTGCTTCCTGTGCCAGAACACCTGCCACGTGGTGCGTGACCACGAGGAGAACAAGGAGAACTTCGCCGGCCCGCGCTACCTGATGCGGATCGCGGAGCTCGACATGCACCCCCTCGACGCCGCCGACCGGCAGCTCGACGCGCAGGACGAGCACGGCCTGGGCATGTGCAACATCACCAAGTGCTGCACCGAGGTCTGCCCCGAGCACATCAAGATCACCGACAACGCGCTGATCCCGATGAAGGAGCGCGTGGTCGACCGCAAGTACGACCCACTGGTCTGGCTCGGCAGCAAGATCTTCAAGCGCTCCGGCGCCTGACCCCGTCCCCACGAGCGGTGCTCCCGTCGGAACCTTTCCGACGGGAGCACCGCTCGTCGCATGCGGCGGGGGCTCAGCCCAGGGAGCGGCGGATCTCGGCGAGACGGTCGGCGGCCTTCTTCTCGCGCTCGGCCTGCTGCTCGTCGGCGTCGCGGACGCGGTCGGTGTCCCCGGCCAGCTCGCCCGCGCCGAGCGAGGTGGCGTAGCGGCTCTCGATCTTGTCCCGGACGTGGTCCAGGCTCGGGGTGCCGTGCTCGTCGTAGTCCGGCGCCGGGGTGGCGTCCGGCGGGGTGAGGTCGGCGG
>NZ_JADQDD010000179.1 GCF_019263595.1 Pseudonocardia sp. KRD291
CCGTCGGATCGCGGACCGGATCTGTCCGCATTGGGTCATAACGTCGTGGTCATCGGGTCGGGGACGACCCCGGACCGGCACGACGAAAGGGCACCGACCATGAGCACCGCATCCGCCACCGAGCTCGTCGACCAGATCAACGAGGCCGCCTCCGGCGTCGAGCTGAGCGGGGAGCGCGCCGTGGTGCGCGAGACCCTGGCCAAGCACCGCACGCTGCTGCGCTACACGGTGCGCGAGCTCTCCGACGACGACGCCCGCCGTCGCGCCACGACCAGCGCGCTGACCCTGGCCGGCCTGCTCAAGCACGTGATCGACGTCGAGGAGGGCTGGGTCGACTTCATCCTCACCGGCGTCGTGGCCGGCGCCGAGAACTGGGAGACGTGGACCGCCGACGACGGCGCGGGCGATGAGATGCGTGACGACTTCACCCTCGGCCCGGACGACACGGTGGCGAGCCTGCTCGCCCGCTACACCGAGGTCGCCGCCCGCACCGACGAGCTGGTCGCCACCGTCGACCTGGACCTGTCGCACCGGCTCCCGCCGGCACCGTGGTTCCCGGGCGAGGCGCACTGGTCGGCCCGTCACGTGTTCGCGCACATCATCGGCGAGACCGCCCAGCACAGCGGCCACGCCGACATCATCCGCGAGTCCCTGGACGGCCAGAAGTCGATGGGCTGACGGCCCCGCCGGCCCGGCAGGAACCTGGGGCGGCGGACGCGGGCCCGCGCCGTCTCCCGCGCGCTCGGCATCGGTACGCGCGCGCGGCCGAGGTCGCGTCGGCGAACTCAGCGCGCGTCGGCGAACTCAGCGCGCGTCGCCGGCGTCGGCGGCGTCGGCGGTGCGGGTGATCGTCTGCAGGGGGCCGTCCAGGTCGCCGGGGACGGCGCCGGGGGTCAGCAAGACCGGGAGCTCGATGCCGGCCGCGTGCAGGGCCGCGGCCCTCGACGCCACGACCGCACCGTCGCCGACCGCGCAGAGGTGGTGCACGGCCCCGTCCGGGACCAGCGCCAGGGCGCCGGCACGGTCCCCGTCCTGCCAGAGCCCGGTGGCGCGGTCCAGCTCGGCGAACGCCCCGGCGAAGGAGTCTCGGTGCGTCGGCACCATCGCGTACTGCAGGACCAGACGGCGCATCCGCGCCATCGCCTCGTCCGTGCGGTCGCCGGCGTAGGCCCAGTACGAGGCCATCGCCCACACGCTGCCCGGTTCCCGCCCGGCCTCGCGCTCCCCCTCCCGGACGTGCGCCAGCCGGGCGGCCACCTCGTCCGGCGGGCACCAGGTCACGAACACCCCGTCCGCGATCCTCCCGGCCAGTCGCAGCATCCGCGGGTTCATCGCGGCCAGCACGATCGGCGGCGGCTGCGCCGGCAGCAGGGACGCGCGGAACCCGTGCGTGCGCGGGTGCTCGACGTGCACCCGCTCCCCCGCCCAGGCCGAGCGCAGGGCGGCGACGTAGCCCTGCACCGTCGCCAGCGGGGCGTCGAAGTCCCGGCCGTGCCAGTCCCGCACGACCATCGGGCTGCTCGCGCCGATCCCGGCCAGGACCCGGCCCGGGGCGGCCGAGGCCAGCGTCGCGAACCCCATCGCGGCCAGCGCGGGCGAGCGCGGGTAGACCGACGCGATCCCGGTGCCGAGCCGGACCCGCGACGTGCTCGCCGCGAGCACCCCGAGCAGCGAGAACACCTCCGGCCCGGCCACCTCACCGGCCCAGACGGAGTCGTAGCCGGCGTCCTCGGCGGCCCGCGCGAGACGCACGTAGTCCGGCACCCCCAGCCCGTCGTCGACCGGCATCGTGACCCCGAGCCTCACCGAGCCCCACCCCACGCCGGCGACGCCGCCAACGGGCCCTTCGGGACCCCCTCGTGAGCGAGGGGACCCCTGGGGACACCGTGCCGGCGGCCGGGGCCGGTCCGCCCACCCCGCATCCTCGCTGCGAGGGGACCCTTCGGGGCCCTCCGGGGAGCGAGGGGGGCCCTTCGGGACACCGGCGTGGTGCGTGGCGCTCACCCGCGGACCTGTCGGGCCACCAGCCGGGTGTCGTACCAGGTGGTGACGCGCGCGATCAGGCCGTCGCGGACGTCGAACACGTCGAGGGCGTCGAAGCGGACCGGGCGGCCGTCGGCCAGGGTGCCGGTGAACGCGATGTCACAGACGATCGCGTCACCGCCGGCGTCGTCGACGCCGGAGACCCACCGGGTCACCCGGTCGTCGTGGGTGGCGTAGGCGGACAGGACCTTCGGGAAGTGCGCGAGCGCCGCGTCGCGCCCGACGACCGGCTCGGCGCCGACGGTGTGGATCTCCACGTCCGCCGCGAACACCGCCGCGAGGTCGTCGAAGGAGTCGGAGTTGACGGCCGCGAAGTACCCCTCGACCGCCGCCCTGCCGTCGGCCGGCGGGCTCACGACCCGACCAGCTTCTTCAACTCGGCCATCGCCTCGAACGACCACTTCGCCAGCGACGGGTCGCCGAACGCGGTGATGTTCCACATCACCAGGTGTTCCAACCCGGCCTCCCGGTACTCGTGGAGCTCCTCGGCCACCTGCTCGGGCGTCCCGCAGAACGCGTAGTGGCGCACCACCTCGGGCGGGATCGCGTCGATGATCCGCAACGACTCCGCGCGCTCGATCGTGGACGGGATGAAGTCGTGGAACCCGGACCCGCCCGGTCCCCCGTCGAGGGGCGGCTCGACACCCAGGTCGCGGAACACCTGCGAGGGCAGCAGCACGCACAGCGCGCGGACCAGGGGCGCCTCGGTGAGCCGGCGGACCGTCTCCTCGTCGGGGCCCATCAGGATGTAGCCGAGCATCCCCGGGGTGATCTTCGCCGGGTCCCGGTCGGCGTCCTGGGCGGCCTGGTGGATCGTGGTCAAGGACTTGCCGTAGTCCGGCGCGGTCATCTTCGTGGGCAGCCAGCCGTCGGCCTTGGTGCCGGTCAGGCGCAGCATCCGCGGGCCGTGTGCGGCCGTCCAGATCTCCGGAGGTTCCGCGCCGTACGGGGAGAGTCCGAGCACCGCGGAGTCGAGGGTGTGGAACTGCCCGGAGTAGCTCACCGGGCCGTCGGCCTCCCAGAGCAGGCGCATCACGTCGATGCCCTCGGAGAGCTTCGCGACGGGCTTGTCGAAGCTCATCCCGTACGGCGTCACGTTGAGCTTCTCGCCGCTGCCCAGGCCGATGATCGCCCGGCCCTGCGTGACGTGGTCCAGGGTCAGCGCCGTCGACGCGGCCATCGCCGGGTTGCGCCGGATCAGGTCCGTGACGACCACGCCGACCTTGATCCGCGACGTCTGCGCCCCGACCACGCCCATCATGATCATCGGGTCGAAGTAGGTGTGCGGGTTGGCCTGGACGTCGGCCAGCGGCGTCAGGTCCGGCGTCCACATCGTGTCGGGGTGCCAGCCCATCAGGTGGTCCGGCCACCAGACGGCGTCGTAGCCGTCGGCCTCGCTGCGCTGAGCGAAGCGCACGGCGCGGTCGGCCGGCGGCATGATCTGCCCCGGCACCCCCAGCTGCAGGCGGTTCATTCAGTACCTCCACCCGTCGCCGAAGGTCGGGATCCGGAAGCCGAGGTAGTCCTCGACGCACGTCAGGGCCGCGCGGGCGGCGCGGTCGGTGCCGACCCCGCGGCTGCGGAACGTCTCGGAGGCGAACCACAGGCCCTCGACGTTCGGCGCGCGCCAGTGCGGGCGGTACCTCCCGACCAGCCCGGGCATCTGGATCACCCCGAAGCTGGGCTCGAACACCAGGTGCCTGCGCCGCCAGATCGGCTTCGCCATGCCCGGCCACATCGTCTCGACGTCGTGCTCGAAGGCCTGCATCGTGTCGCGGCACCACTGGGTGTCGCGGCCCTTCGCCCCGGGGATGATCGCGCCCATCACGTGCAGGTGGGTGCCCTCCGGCGAGCACGACGGGTCCATCGCGGACTGGTCGAACATGAACCCGGAGCAGTCCGTCGACGGCGTCGCGGTCCACGTCGCGAGCTCGCGCGGGTCGAACCGGGTGACCGGCTCCTCGGTCGCGAGGTAGAGCCCCAGCCAGGCGATCCGGAACTTGTCCTGGGCCAGGAACTCGATCTGGCTCGCGTACCACTCGGGCAGCTCGCGCCGGGGCACCACGTCCAGCACGTTCCACACCGGCAGCGTGGAGATCACGGCGTCGGCCTCGAGGATCTCCTCCTCGAAGAACTCGTTCGGGAGCACCTTCGGCTCGCGCCCCACGGCCACGCCCTTCACGGCGCCGTTCTCGATCACGACCCGCTGCACCGACGTCCCGAGCCGCAGCTCGCCGCCGTGGGAGGTGATCGCGTCGGCGAGGTCGCGCCAGATCCCGTCCCACCCCTGGCCGGGCCAGCACGAGTAGGCGGCGGTGCCCCGCTCCTCGAAGTGCATCTTGCGGACGTAGAGGTTGTCGCTTGCCGAGTGGTCGTACCAGTTGTCGGTCATGCACTCGAGCACCGAGATGAACTCGAACAGGTCCACGACGCCCTGGTCGTCGGTGTACTGGTGGATCCACTCGCGCAGCGACCGGTCGTCCCAGTCGTCGAGGTCCTCGTAGGGGGTGTTGACCAGGGCCTTGATGACCTTCTTCAGCTCGGTGCGGTCGGTGTAGCGGTCCCGGATCGAGCCCCAGCCCGTGCCGTTCTCCCAGATCGGCATGTCGTTGCTGACCTCGCCGTGGACCAGCTCCTTGCCGACGTGTTCGAACACCTTCGTGATGCCCGACCCGCCGTCCTCGATCAGGTGCCCGCCCAGGTTGACGGTGAAGCCCTCGTCCGGGACGGCCATCGCGCGCCCGCCCAGGTGCGGGCTGCGGTCGAGCACGACGACCCGTTTGCCCTCCTTGGCCAGCAGCGCCCCGGCCGTCAGCCCGGCGGCCCCGGCCCCGATCACCACGACGTCGTAGCTGGGCATGATGCTCCGATCCGCGCGTCTACCAAACGACCGTTTTACACTGTCACGGCGTCGGCGGCGGCGCAAGCAACGTCGCCGTCCCGGACAGTGCCCGAGCTCCGCCGGTGACGTCCAGCCACACCTCGCAGTCGATCTCTTCCCCGCCGTCGCCCTGCCGGACCGCGGTCACCGTCCCGCCGGCGACGACGCGGTCCCCGGCGTGCACGTTGGCCAGGAACCGGAACGAGGTGGCGCGGACCCGGTCCACGCCACCCGCGGCCCGGGCGAGCATGGTCTGGACGTAGCCCATGTTGATCGGCCCCTGGTTGACCACCCGGTCGCCCAACCCGTGCCGGGCCGCCTCGCCCGGCTCCAGATGGATCATGTTCGGGTCCCGGAGCAGGGCGGCCATCGTCTTCATCCGCTCCGGGTCGACCGACTCCACGACGAGTTCGGGGAGCGCGTCGCCGACGTTCACGAGCGGCGCGGGAAGACGTAGGTCGGGCGGACCGTCGCGTGCCGGGCCCGGTCCGGTCCGTCGAGCCCGATCTCGACGGTGGCCAGGTCGAACACCCCGGTGCGGGCACCCCGCTTGCGCGCGACGCCCGCCACCTCGCAGGTCACGTCGTAGTCGACGCCGGTGCGCAGCGGACGGGTGAAGTCCACCGACCACTCGCCCAGCATCGGCCCGTCCTGCGACCGCGCGCCGAACAGGGCGAACACCTCCTCCAGCTCCAGCCCGACGTTGCCCTGCGCGACGAGGAACGCGACGGCCGGGTGCACCGCGTCCTCGCCGGGCGCGCGCTGCGGCGCCCCGACGACGTCGCGCGTCAGCCAGTCGACGTAGGGCTCGATCCGGGCCCGCCCACCGGGTAGGCGGCGCCCGACCAGCGCGGACAGCTCGTCCTCGGTGATCACTGCCGCGAGCCTCCCCGACGTCGGTCTTGTCCACCTTCGCCGCACCTCGGTAGCTTGTCAAACGACCGTTAGACAGGCTGGAAGGACCCGCGCCGATGCCGGACCCCACCGTCCCCGACCTGCTCGACGCCCGCGCCGCCGACACCCCCGGACAGGGCGTCGTGTTCCCGGACGGCCGCGCGTCCTATGCCGAGCTGGCCGTGCAGGTGGGGCGGGTCGCGCGCGGGCTCTGGGCCCTCGGCGTCCGCCCCGGCGACCCGGTCGGTCTGCTGCTGCACGGCGGCATGGACAGCATGCGGTTCTGGCTCGCGGCGAGCGCGATCGGCGCGGTCACGGTGCCGCTCAACGTCCGCCTGCGCCCCCGCGAGATCGCCTACGTGATCTCCGACGCCGGGCTGCGCGTGCTGGTCACGACGTCCGCGTTCGAGCCGGTGCTCGACGGCGCGGAGCCGGACACCGTCGTCGTCCTCGACCGCGACGCCGACTCCGGCGGCTGTCTGGGCGCCTCGACGTTCGACGCGGCCGCGGCGGGCACCGACCCGGGCGGCCCGGGCGCGGCCCGCGCCGCGCTGACCGCGGACGACCCGAACCTCATGCTCTACACCTCCGGCACCACGTCGCGTCCGCGCGGCTGCGTGCACACCCACCACTCGCTCGTCGCCGAGGGCGAGGCCGTCGCCGAGCGCCTGCAGCTCACCGCCGAGGACCGGTTCTGGACGCCGCTGCCGATGTTCCACTGCGGCGGATTCGACGTCGCGCTGGCCGCGCTGGCCGGGCGCTGCGGGTTCGTGCACGTCGGCACCTTCGAACCCGGGCGCGCGCTGCGCCAGCTCGTCGACGAGCGGTGCACCGTCGGGTTCCCGGCGTTCGAGACGATCTGGCTGCCGGTCCTCGACCACCCGGACTTCGCCTCCGCCGACCTGTCCGCGCTCCGGATGGTGATCAACGTCGGTGCCCCGGAACGGATGCGGTCGATGCAGGCCCGGCTGCCGCGGGCGGTGCAGCTGTCGTGCCTGGGGATGACCGAGTCGTTCGGGTTCTGCTGCGTCGGCTCCCCGGACGACCCGGCCGAGGTCCGCGCGACGACCAGCGGCCGGCCGCTGCGCCACATGGAGGCGATGGTCGTGGACCCGGAGACCGGCGTCGAGGTCGCGCCGGGGGTGCCGGGCGAGTTCCGCTTCCGCGGCGGGTCGCGCCTGTCGCACTACCACCGGGACCCGGAGCTGACCGCGCTCCGGATCGACGGGGCCGGCTGGTTCGCCTCCGGTGACCAGGTGGTCGCGGACGCAGAAGGCCGGCTGCGGTTCCTGACCCGGCTCGGCGACATCCTCAAGGTGGGCGGGGAGAACGTCGCCGCCGCCGAGATCGAGGGCTTCCTGTCCGAGCACCCGGCGGCCGGCATCGTGGCGGTCGTCGGCGCCCCGGACGCGCGCTACGGGGAGGTGCCGGCCGCGTTCGTGCAGCTGCGGCCCGGCGCCTCTGCCACCGAGGCCGAGCTGATCGCGTTCTGCCTCGGTGCCGTGGCCACCTACAAGGTCCCGCGCTACGTGCGGTTCGTCGACGAGTGGCCGATGTCCGGGACCAAGGTGCAGAAGTTCCGTCTGCGCGCCCTGATCGCCGACGAGCTGGCGCGCCGCGGCGTCACCGAGGCGCCCCGGATGACGGCCCCGCCGGTGAGGGCCCCGCGGGTGCCGGCGACGGGTCAGTCGCCGGCCTGAGCCCCGACCGGCACCGGCTGCGAGAGCACGGCCGCCTGCTCCGCCAGCGCCCGGCGCCTGCGGCGCAGCAACCACGCCGCGGTGCCGAGGACCCCGATCGAGCCGAGCACGACCCATCCGGCGACACCGAACGTGCGCTCGAACCACAACGCCGAGCCCCGGGCGCCGAAACCGACCGCGACGTGCACGGTCGACCACAGCAGCGCCCCGACGAGGCTGGCCGGCAGGAACCGGCGCAGCGCCAGCCCGGAGGCACCGGCCGCGGCCGGGGTCAGGGTGCGCACCACCGGCAGGAAGCGCGCGCCGAGCACCGCCCACGCGCCGTGGCGCCGCAGGATCTCGCCCGTCCGGTCCCACTGGTCCCTACCGACCTTCCCGACCAGCTTCGACGCCCGCAGGCGCGGCCCGAAACGGCGGCCGAGCAGGTAGCCGACCAGGTCGCCGCCCGCGGCGGCCACGGCCACGACCGGGACGGTCACGACGGCCGCGCGCAGGTCCGGCAGCGCGACCGCGGCGGCGACGAGGACCGACTCGCCGGGGAGCACGAGGCCCAGCCCGATCGTGGTCTCGCCGAGTGCGGCGGCCGCGGCCACCAGGATCACGATCCAGGTGGGGATGCCGGCCAGCAGGTCGAGGACGTAGGCGAGCAGGAGGTGCTCCTCGGTCGGCCTGCCGGGGGCAGCAGGGGCGCGTCGCGGACTCCCCGACGGTACCGACGGTCCGGATCAATCCGGCAATTCGGGTCCGAATCCGGGGGCCTGCCCTACCCGGTGGGCGCGCGCAGCCTGGGTGCCTCGGTGATGCCCGCCCCGGCCAGCTCGGCGGCGATCCGCTCGCGCAGGACGAATTTCTTGATCTTCGTACCGGACATCGGGTAGCCGTCCACGAAGCGGACGTAGCGCGGCACCCGGTAGGTCGCGATCCGGCCCAGGCAGAACGCGATCAGCTCCTGCTCGGTCGCCGTCGCGCCCGGCGCGAGCACCACGTACGCGGCCGGGACCTCCACGTAGCGCGCGTCCGGCGCGGCCACCACCGCGACCATGTCGACGGCCGGGTGCCCGAGCAGGAAGCCCTCCACCTCGGCCGCGGCGACGTTCTCGCCGCCGACCTTGAGCATGTCCTTGAGCCGGGAGCGGAACGACAGCCTGCCCTCGGCGTCGGCGACGACCAGGTCCCCGCTGTGGAACCAGCCGTCGTCGTCGAACACGGCCGCGGTCTGCTCCGGGTCGCGGAAGTACCCGTCGAACGCGTTGGGGCCGCGGAAGAGCAGCTCGCCGAGCGTCCCGGGCGCGACGTCGAGCCCGGTCCCCGGGTCCACGACGCGGCAGCGCATGCCCGGCATCGGGTGCCCGCCGGTGGTGGCGCGGGCCTCCGGCGGGTCGTCGAGGCGGTTGAGCGTCAGGAACGCCGACGACTCGGTCATCGCCACGCAGGACACGTGCGTCGCGCCCGGCAGCCGCGACGCCATGTCGCGCAGCCGCTCCGGCACGCCGACGGCCATCACGACCCGGATCCGGGACAGGTCGAACCCGGCGAAGTCGGGCCGGTTCAGCACCGGCATCCAGATCGTCTCGAACGCGGCCAGCGCCACCGTGACGCGCTCGTCGCGCAGGTACTCACACGTCGTCGACGGGTCGAAGAAGCCCGGGTGCACGAACGTCGCGCCGGCCGCCAGGCAGCTCAGCGCGAACGTGATGCCGCCGCCGTGGAACAGCGGGATCGCCGTCCACACGCGGTCGCCGGGGGTGTAGCCGAGGCGGTCGCCGATGCCGGTCGCGAGCCGCACCAGGGCCTCGTGGGAGAGCATCGCGCCCTTCGGCGCGGCGGTCGTGCCCGAGGTGTAGACGATCACCGCGGTGTCCCGGACCCGGACCGACTCCTGCTCCGAGGAGACGTCGGCGTCCGGCACCGCGCCCGCGGCCAGCCGGGTCGCGCCGGTGCATCCGGGGTGCTCGCTCCAGGGGAGCAGCACGTGCCGCAGCTCCGGCGCCCCGGCGCAGGCGAGCTCGCCCGCGGTCTGCCCGGCCAGGTCCGGCAGCGTCTCCTGCACCAGCGGGAGGTAGTCGGTCGCGGTCACCAGCACCGCCATCCCGGAGTGGACGACGATCTGGCGCAGCTCGGTGGAGCGGAAGCGCGCGTTCACCGGCACCGCGACCGCGCCCAGCTTGACGGCGGCGAGCAGCGTCGCGACCAGGTCGACCGAGGCCGGCAGCAGGATCCCGACCCGGTCGCCGCGGCCCACCCCGAGCCCGGCCAGCCCCCGGGCGAGCTCCTGCGCCCGGTCGGCGAGCTGCCGGTAGGTCGCGCGCCCCGGGGGTGAGCCCGCGCCGTCGGCGCCGTCCGGGAAGACGAGCGCCTCGCCGTCCGGGCGCTCGTCGGCGCGCCGGTCCACGAGGTCGCCCAGGGTCGAGACCTCGATCCAGCGGCGTTCCGCCTGCCCGGCGGGAACCCGGTCCCGCGCCCGCTCGATGCTCGGTGCCACGGTGCGACCTCCTCCCGACGGACGGAACTGCTCGGCGCCGAGGATTCTCGCCACCCGTTTCCCGCAACGTCTACCCGCCGTTTGGTGGTTGCTTTCCGGCGGGCCCGTCGCGCCCGGCCGGAGGCGTTGTGCAGGAAAGGATCGTGCTGGTAGCAATGACGGCGCCGGGCGAGGTGACGGCGGCAGCGTGGCCGCCGTCGTCCGGCATCCGCGGAGGTCTTCTCATGGGACGCATGGACGGCAAGGTCGCACTGGTCACGGGCGCGGCACGGGGGCAGGGGCGTTCGCACGCGCTGCGGCTGGCCCAGGAGGGCGCCGACATCATCGGCGTCGACCTGTGCAAACAGATCGACACCGTGCCGTACCCGATGGCGGTGCCCGGCGACCTGGAGGAGACGGTCGGCAGGATCGAGGAGCTGGACCGCCGGATCGTCGCCCGCGAGGCCGACGTGCGCAGCAGCGAGCAGCTCAGGGCCGCCGTCGACGAGGGCCTGTCGCAGTTCGGCCACATCGACGTCGTCTGCGCGAACGCCGGGATCTTCTCCACCGCGCCCTACACCGAGATCACCGACCAGCTCTGGGACGACATGATCGCGGTCAACCTGACCGGGGTGTTCCGCACCGTGCAGGCGGTGCTGCCGCACATGATCGAACGCGGGCAGGGCGGCTCGGTCATCATGACCAGCTCGACCGCCGGGATCATGGGATTCGGCAACTTCGCGCACTACACCGCGGCCAAGCACGGCGTCGTCGGCCTGATGCGCACGCTCGTGCAGGAGGTCTCCGCGCACAACATCCGGGTGAACACCGTGCACCCGACCTCGGTGAACACCGACATGATCCAGAACCCGGCGATGTACTCGCTGATGAGCCCGGACAACCCCACCAAGGACGGGTTCGGCGCGGCGTTCACGTCGATGAACGCGCTGCCGATCCCGTGGGTGGAGCCGGTGGACATCTCCAACGCCGTGCTGTTCCTGGCCTCGGACGAGTCCCGCTACGTCACCGGCCAGCAGCTCAAGGTCGACGCCGGCTTCTGCGAGAAGACAGGATGAGTGCGTGACGTCGACGACCACCGAGAGCTCCACCGGCCGGGCCCGCCGCGACGCGATCGCGGAGAGCCTGGTCGGGCGCCGCCGCGAGCTCGACCTCGTCCTCGCCGCGGTGACGGCCGGGCGCGACATCCTGCTCGAGGGCCCGCCGGGCACCGGCAAGTCCACCGTGCTGCGCGCCATCACCGGCAACTGGGGGATCCCGTTCGTGCTGGTGGAGGGCAACGCCGAGCTGACCCCGGCGCGCCTGGTCGGGCACCACAACCCGGCCCGGGTGCTGCGCGAGGACTACTCGTCGGACAACTTCGTCGCCGGTCCGCTGGTGGAGGCGATGCGCTCGGGCGGGTTCCTCTACATCGAGGAGCTCAACCGGGCCCCGGAGGACACGCTCAACGTGCTGCTGGCCTCGATGGCCGAGCGCGAGGTGGCCGTCCCCCGGGTCGGGACGATCGCGGCCGAGCCCACGTTCCGGGTGCTGGCCTCGATGAACCCCTTCGACAACGTCGGCACGGCGCGGATCTCGGACTCGGTCTACGACCGGTGGTGCCGCCTGGCCGTCGGCTACCAGGACGAGTCCGAGGAGGTCGGGATCGTCGCGGTCCGCACGGGCAGCGAGGACCGGAAGCTGATCGGCGACGCGGTGGCGATCACCCGGGCGACCCGGTCGCACCCGGAGCTGCGCCGCGGTTCCAGCGTGCGCGGGGCGATCGACATGGTCGCGATCGCCGTCGAGCTGGAGAAGCTGGGCACCTACTCCTCCCGGGAGAACCTGGTGCTCGACGCGGCGCTGCTGTCGCTCTCGGCGCGGGTCGGGGTGGACGAGGCGTCCGAGGCCGGCCCGGAACAGGTGATCACCGAGATCTGGGAGAACCATTTTTTCTCCTCCCCCGGCGGGCAGCGCCGGGTCCGCACCGCCTGAACGTCGACAACGCCGTCTCGCTGCCCACCGCACAGAGCGATGAGAGACGCACACTGGAGCCGTTGCGCCGCAAGCCCAAGCAGCTGCGCGAGGCACCGTCGCTGTTCTCCGACGGGTCGGGGCCGCCGGTCGTGGTCGACCTCGGGGACACCCGCGGCGACGGCGTCGCCGACATCGAGTCCGCCGGCGGGCAGGGGCTGCTCGTCACGTCCCAGTCCGCGACCCTCCGCGGGCTCGACGAGCTGCTCGAGGACCGGACGCCGGACCGTGAGGTGGCCCGGATGGCGCAGGGGATCGCGCGCCGGCTCGCGATCCGCAGGCGCCCGCGCGACCCGCGGGCCGAGCGCGGCGCCGGGAAGCTGGCCTCGGTCCCCTACCGATACCGCAGCGACGACATCGACCTCGACCGCACGATCGAGGTCCTGGCCGAGCGACCGGTGCCCGAGGACACCGACATCGTCGTCCGCGAGCGGATGCGGTCGCGCCGGGCGGCCGTCCTGATCGTCGACGTGTCCGGGTCGATGCGCGGGGAGAAGGTGCGGATCGCCGCGGCCACCGTCGCCGCGCTGTCCGCGGACCTGGCGGACGACCAGCTCGCGCTCGTCGCGTTCTGGTCCGACGCCGCCGTGCTCAAGCCGCTCGAGACGCGGGTGGCGCCGTCGAAGCTGCTCGACCGGCTGCTACGGATCCCGGCCCGGGGACTGACCAACGTCGGTTTCGGGCTCTCGGTCGCGCACGCCGAGCTCAACCGATCCTCCGCGCGGCGCCGGACCGCGGTGCTGCTCACCGACGCGGTGCACAATGCGGGCCCGGACCCCCGCGAGATCGCGCGGCGCTTCGGCGAGCTGCACGTGCTCTGCGAGACCGACGGCGAGCAC
>NZ_JADQDD010000018.1 GCF_019263595.1 Pseudonocardia sp. KRD291
TTCGACGTCCTCCTCGGCGGCCGACCGGTCCCCGACGTGGCGCGCTACGAGGTGGAGGACCCGACGACCGGCGGCGTCCTGACCGACGCCCCGGACTGCTCGGCCGAGGACGTCGACCGGATCGTCCGGGCCGCGGCCGGCGCACAGCACGTATGGGGGTCGGTTCCGCCCAGGGCTCGCGCCGCGAAGGTCCGTGAGTTCGCGGCACTACTGCGGGCCCATACCGAGGAGCTGGCCACTCTCGACGCGCTCGACGCCGGGTTCCCGCTGCCGGTCATGCGGGCCGACGTCGACGCGGCGGCGACCCTCCTGGAGATCATGGCCGACCATGCGCTCGCTCTCGGCGGGGCGACCTACCCGCTCTCCGGGAACCTGCACTACAGCCTGCAGGAACCGTACGGCGTGGTCGGCCGGATCGTTCCGTTCAACCATCCGCTGTTCTTCGCCGCCGGCAAGGTCGCCGCTCCCCTGATGGCCGGCAACGCCGTCGTCCTCAAGGCGCCCGACCAGACGCCGTTGTCGTCGCTGCGGATGGCCGAGCTGGCGTCCGAGGTGTTCGGACCGGACCTGTGCGCCGTCGTGTCGGGCCGTGGGGCGGTCAGCGGGCAGGCGCTGGTCCGGCACCCGCTGATCCGCAGGATCGGCTTCATCGGGGCACCCGGCACCGGGCGGCTCATCCAGCGCGAGGCCGCGGAGTCCGGGGTGAAGTACGTGAGCCTGGAGCTCGGCGGCAAGAACGCCCTGATCGTCATGCCCGACGCCGACCTCGACGCGGCGGCGGCGAGCGCAGTGGCCGGGATGAACTTCACCGCGACCGCCGGACAGTCCTGCGGATCGACCAGCCGGCTGCTGCTGCACGAGTCGATCGCCGAGGAGGTCCTGGCGTCGGTGGTCGAGCAGGTGCGCGCCGTCCGGGTCGGGCACCCGCTGGCCGACGGGACGCAGATGGGGCCGGTGATCGACCGGAGGCAGTACGACAAGACGCTCGCCGCGATCCACGCCGCGACCGGCGCGGGTGCCGAGGTGCTCGCGGGTGGCGGCCGGCCCGACACCGTCGGCGAGGAGGGCTGGTACGTGGCCCCGACCGTGCTCGCCCGCGTGGCGCCGGACAACCCGGCCGCGATGGAGGAGATCTTCGGACCGGTGCTGTCCGTGCTCACGTTCGCCGACGAGGCCGAGGCGCTGGAGATCGCCAACCGCACCGAGTACGGGCTCACCGCGGGGGTGTGGACGAGCGACGTCACCCGTGCGCACCGGATGGCCGGGCGGCTGCAGGCCGGCTACGTCTGGGTCAACGGCAGCTCGCGCCACTACTGGGGGCTGCCGTTCGGCGGGGTCAAGTCGTCCGGCGTCGGTCGCGAGGAGTCCGTCGAGGAACTCCTGTCCTACACCGAGACCAAGGCTGTGACGGTCGTCCTGGAGCGGTGACCCGCCTTGACGACCACCAGACCGGCTTGCTCTACTGAACAGAGAGCTTCTCTTCTCAACAGAAGAATCACCAGGGCGCCCATCGAGGCGACCGAGGGGACGGATCGATGACCGACCAGACCGACGTACTCGACGCCGTGCGGCGCGGGATGATCCCCGCGCACGTCTACAACGACCGGGAGATCTTCGAGCTGGAGAAGGAGCGCGTGTTCTCCCGCGCGTGGGTCTTCGTCGGGCACGAGTCCGAGATCGCCCGCCCCGGCGACTACGTGGTCCGCCGGGTGCTGGAGGACTCGTTCATCGTCACCCGGGACGAGAAGGGCGAGATCCGCGCGCACTTCAACATGTGCCTGCACCGCGGCATGCAGGTCTGCCGCGCCGAGATGGGCAACGCGTCGCACTTCCGCTGCCCCTACCACGGGTGGTCCTACCGCAACGACGGCCGGATCGTCGGGCTGCCGTTCCACCAGGACGCCTACGGCGGCGAGGCCGGGTTCAAGCGCAAGGGCCAGCGGCTGCTCCCGGCCCCCAACCTGGCCACCTACAACGGCATGATCTTCCTCAGCATGGACCCGCAGGCCCCTCCGCTGGAGGAGTTCCTCGGCGACTTCCGCTTCTACCTGGACTACTACACCAAGCAGAGCGCCAGCGGCATCGAGCTGCGCGGGCCGCAGCGGTGGCGGGTCAAGGCCAACTGGAAGATCGGTGCGGAGAACTTCGCCGGCGACATGTACCACACGCCGCAGACCCACACCTCGGTCGTGGAGATCGGCCTGTTCCGCGAGCCCAAGGCGGAGAAGCGCAAGGACGGCGCCACCTACTGGGCCGGGGCAGGCGGCGGAACGACCTACAAGCTCCCGCCGGGCACCCTGGACGAAAGGCTGCGCTACGTCGGCTACCCCCAGGAGATGGTCGACCGGATGACGCAGCAGTGGTCGCAGGACCAGCGCGACGTCGTCGGCACCGACGGCTTCATGATCAGCGCGGCGTCGATCTACCCGAACCTGTCGTTCGTGCACAACTGGCCCCGGGTGGCCGAGTCGGACGACGTGCTGCCGTTCATCTCGATCCGGCAGTGGCAGCCGATCAGCGAGGACGAGACCGAGGTGCTGTCCTGGTTCGCCGTGGACGCCGAGGCCCCGGAGGAGTTCAAGGCGCTGTCCTACAAGGCGTACCTGATGTGTTTCGGCTCGACCGGCATGTTCGAGCAGGACGACGTGGAGAACTGGGTCTCGCTCACCAACACCGCGGCCGGCTCGATGGCCCGGCGGCTACAGCTCAACAGCCGGATGGGGATCCTCGAGGACGACACCGAGGTCGTCCCCGAGCTGACCGCCGAGCAGTTCCACGGCCCGGGCTCGGCCCACACCGGCTACAGCGAGTACAACCAGCGCGCGCTGCTGCGCCGCTGGGCCGACGACCTGGCGACCCCGCAGGCGGCCGCCGGCACCCTCACCGTCGGCGAGCCGGAGGCGGTGACCCCGGCATGAGCAACCCGACCACGACCACGCCGACCGACCCTCCGACTCCGACAACACATTCGTCGCGGTCCGCCCTCGGCGGGCACGCCTCCCGCGTGCAGCGCACCGGCACCACCATCCCCTTCGGCGACGAGCGCCACCTGATCGCCCACCAGTGGCTGGTCGACGAGGCGTGGCTGCTCGACGCCCAGGCCTACAGCGAGTGGCTCGACCTGCTCACCGACGACATCCACTACCTGATGCCGGTCCGGGTCACCACCGCACTGGGCGCCGGTTACGACACCTCGCCGGGGATGGCCCACTTCGACGAGGACAAGTACTCGCTCTCGCGCCGGGTGGCCCGGTTCCTCACCGAGCACGCCTGGACCGAGGACCCCCCGTCGCGGTTGCGCCACCACCTCAGCAACGTGCGCACGTTCGCCGCCGACGCCCCCGACCACCTGGTGGTGGAGTCGGCGACCCTGCTGTTCCGCAACCGTGGCGACGTCCGCGAGGGCTCGTTCGTCTCCGCCGGGCGCGAGGACCTGCTGCGCTCCACACCCGAGGGCTGGAAGCTGGCCCGCCGCACGATCCTGGTCGACGACTCGGTCATGCGGATGCAGAACCTGGCGATCTTCCTGTGACGCTGCGCTGGGAGGGCGAGGACGCCGACGCGGCCGCCGCGCGCCGAGCCGCGGCCGAGCACGCCGAGTTGCTGGAGAACGCGGCCGGCGAGCCGATCACGGTGGCCAACGAGTTCGCCGAGGTCCGGGTGCGCCTGGCCCGAACCCGCAACGGGGCACGGCTACTGGTCGAGTCGCCCAAGTCCGGGCAGTGGGTCACCCTGTGCCCGCTCGAGCTCGAGGCGCTGACCTGGCAGAACACCGCCACGTTCTCCGCGATGATCGGCACTCCGTTCGCTCCGTTGATTCCCGACGATGACCGGCCGGAACCCGCACCGAGCGGGGCCGACTCGTGACCGGGTGGCTGGAGGGCCGCCGCGCCCTGGTCGTCGGCGCCGGGTCGGGCATCGGCCGCGCGGTGGTCGACACGTTCCGTACCGAGGGCGCCCGGGTCGCCGTGCTCGAGCGGGACGCCGGGAAGTCGGCCGCCCTCGCGGCGGCTCGGCCCGAGGTGCCGGTCACCGTCGGCGACGCGACGAGCCGCCACGACAACGACCGCGCCGTCGCGACCGCGGTGGAGGCGTTCGGCGGGCTGGACGTCCTGGTCAACTGCGTCGGGGTGTTCGATTTCTACCGCAGCATCACCGAGCTCGACGCCGACATCCTGGACACCGCCTTCGACGAGATGTTCCGGACCAACGTCCTGAGCCACCTGCACTCGGTCAAGGCGGCGCTGACCCACCTGCAGGAGTCCGGCAACGGAGTCGTTCTGCTCACCGAGTCGACCTCGTCCTACTCCCCCGGCCGCGGCGGCGTCCTCTACATGTCGTCCAAGTTCGCCGTCCGCGGACTGGTCACCGCGCTCGCGCACGACCTGGCGCCCGAGGTCCGGGTCAACGGCGTCGCCCCCGGCGGCACGGTGGGGACCGACCTGCGCGGGCTGCCGAGCCTCGGCACCGCCGACCGGAGCCTCGGCGACATCCCCGGACGAGCCGACGAGCTGGCTGCCCGAGTGCCGCTGCGGGTCGCCCTGTCCGGTGAGGACCACGCCTGGAGCTACGTGTTCCTGGCCTCGGAACGCGCTCGCGGCATCACCGGTGGCGCGGTGCACCCGGACGGCGGGACCGGCGTCTCCGCACCGAGAAAACGTTCGTGATGAACCACCCACACCCGACGGAGAGGACTGCCATGGCCCGGCTGCTGGCCGACTTCGAGGCATGTCAGGGATACGGCAACTGCATCACCGGTGCGCCCGACGTCTACGACATCGACGACGACGGCAAGGTCGTGCTGCTCCGGTCCGAGATCGACGACGCGGACCGGCCGCGCGTCGAGGAAGCCGCCCGCAGCTGCCCGGTCGACGCGCTGAGCATCGAGGACTGATGACGCGCGCCACCGGCACCGTCGTCGTGGTCGGCAGCTCCATCGGCGGCGTACGCACCGCGCAGGCGCTGCGCACCGAGGGGTTCACCGGCCGTATCGTGCTGCTGGGGCGGGACGCCGATCTCCCCTACGACAAGCCGCCGCTGTCCAAGCAGCTCCTGGCCGGGTCCTGGGACACCGACCGGATCACGCTGCTCGGCACCGAGGCCGCCGAGGCGGCCGGCATCGAGCTGCGGTTGGGCGTCGGCGCGGCGCGGCTCGACACCGCCGACCGGCGGATCGAGCTCGCCGACGGCGCAGCGCTGGGCTACGACGCCGTGGTCCTCGCCACCGGGGCAGGCGCCCGGCCCTCCCCCTGGATCGCCGAGTCCGGGGTGCACGTGCTCCGCTCGCTCGCCGACGCCACCGCGCTGCGCCGCGACCTCGACGTAGACGGCCCCGTGGTCGTCATCGGCGGCGGGTTCATCGGCGCCGAGGTGGCCGCGACCGCCCGCACACTGGGCCGGGAGGTGACCGTCGTCGATCCGCTGCCGGCTCCGATCGGCCGGGTCATCGGCGGCGCCGTCGCGGAGCACTTCACCGCGCTGCACCACCGGCACGACGTCGCCACCTGCTTCGGGGTGGGTGTGGAGGACGTGCGCGGGCGTGCCGGAGACCTGTGGGTACGGCTCACCGACGGCACCGAGCTCGGCGCCGGCACGGTGGTGGTCGGGATCGGTGCGGTCCCGGACGACGCCTGGCTGCGGGACTCCGGCCTATTGATCGACGACGGCGTCGTCTGTGACCGGCACGGCCGCGCGGAGGGCTCACCCGACGTGTACGCCGTGGGCGACGTGGCCCGCTGGTACCACCCCGACCACGACGAGCACGTCCGCGTCGAGCACTGGACCAACGCCGTCGAGCAGGCCGCGGTCGTCGCGCACAACGTCGTGCGCCCCGACGACCTCCGCGCGCACCGGCCGGTCGAGTACGTGTGGAGC
Source organism: Pseudonocardia sp. KRD291 (assembly GCF_019263595.1). Classification (GTDB taxonomy): domain Bacteria; phylum Actinomycetota; class Actinomycetes; order Mycobacteriales; family Pseudonocardiaceae; genus Pseudonocardia. The sequence goes on from NZ_JADQDD010000018.1 coordinate 5,875, forward strand.
GACCAGTACGACTGGCGGGTCCAGATCGTCGGGCGGCCGGGCACCGCGACGCGGCACCAGCTGCTCGGCGACCTCGACGGCGCGGGAGCGCGCGGTGCCGCGGTCTACACCGACGACAGCGGACTGCTCCGCGGCGCGGTCACGGTGAACTGGCCGAAGGCCCTGGTCATCTGCCGCACGCTGATGGGCGCCGCCGCGACATTCGACGACGCCGTATCCCGGCTCGCCGACCTCCCGGCCCGGCGCGCGGCGAGCACGCGATGACCGACCCGAGTACGGAGCTGGCCCCGCTGCGTCGACAGGTTGCCGACGCCTGCCGGGTCCTGGCCGCCCGCGACCTGGCCCCCGGCTATCTCGGGCACGTCAGTCTGCGGATCGACGCGCGTCGGGTGCTGGTGCGCTGCCGGGGTCCGCAGGAGCGCGGTCTCGCCGCGACGTCGGCGCGGGACGTGCACCTGGTCACGCTCGACGGCGAGCCCGGTGCTCCCGGCGAGCTACAGGGGTGGATTCCGCCGAACGAGCTGCCACTGCACACCGAGGTGCTCCGGGCCCGGCCCGAGATCGCGGCCGTGGTGCACGCGCACCCGGAGTCGGTGGTCGCGGCCGACCTGGCCGGACTGGGCATCCGCCCGATCGTCGGCGCGTTCGACATGCCCGGCACGAAGCTGGCCCACGGCGGCGTGCCGGTGTACCCACGGGCGGTCCTGGTGCGAAACCGGACGCTGGCCGCGGAGATGGTGGCCGCCATGGGCGGCCGCCCGGTCGTGCTGCTCCGGGGGCACGGCCTGACCAGCGCCGGCGCCGGCGTGCCGGACGCGGTACTGAACGCGGTGTCGGTCGAGCGGATCGCGCGGCTGTCACTGGCCGTGGTCTCCGCGGGCGGGCGGCTGCAGGACGTGCCCGAGGCCGACATGGCCGAACTGCCCGACCTCGGTGGGGCGTTCAACCACGACACGGCGTGGCGACACGAGCTCGCGAGGCTGGCCTGACATGCGCGGATACCGGTGCTCGAGGTCGGCGACCGCCCGTGTCGAGTACAGCTCTCTGCACAGCAGACATCGCGTAGGGTCGTGCCATGGACGGGGTCGAGGGCTTTCCGCCCACACCGGAGTACGGCGAGACGCCGCGGTATCCGATCGAGTCGGTCGACAACGCCCTGCGGATCCTGCTGCTGCTCGGCGAGCGGCCGCGGCTGCGCCTCACCGACGTCAGCCAGTACCTCGACGTCGCCTCCTCGACCGCACACCGGCTGCTGATGATGCTGCAGTACCGCGGCTTCGTGCGGCAGGAGGCCAGCACCCGCGGCTACGTCCCGGGGCCGACGCTGGACGGCCTGGCCTTCGGCGTGCTGCGGCGGCTGGACGTGCGCACCCGCGCGCGACCGGTGCTGGAGAGACTCAACGCCGAGCTCAACGAGACCGTGCACCTGGGCCGGCTCGAGGGCAACGAGGTGCACTTCATCGACTCGATCGAGAGTGGCCGGGCGTTGCGTGTCGGGGGCCGGCTGGGCCGGACGATGCCGGCGCACTGCACGTCCAACGGCAAGGCGATGCTGGCCACGCTCACCGAGGCGGAGCTGTTCCGGCTCTTTCCCGACGAGGAGCTGCCCCGGCTGACGCCGAACTCCGTGGGCACCCGCACCGACCTGGTGAGCGAGCTCGCCGAGGTCCGCAGCCGGGGGTTCGCGACCAGCCAGGAGGAGAGCGAGGAGGGCGTGAGCTCCCTCGCCGTCGCCCTGTCCTCCGGTCCGACGCCGCTCGCCGTGACGGCCTCCGCACCGGTCAGCCGGATGACGGCCACGGCCCGCAAGACCGTCCTCGCGCAGCTCGCCGCCGCGGCCGAGGAGATCGACAAGCTCCTGCTCTAGCGCTCCACCTCGTGGGGCGATCGACGTCCACACGATCGGAGACCGCACCCGCATGACCATCGAGTCCGGAACCGCCACGACGACCGACCTCCGCGAGCTGGTGGCGACCTCGTGCCGGGTGCTCGCCGCCACCGGCCACCACGACCTGATCTGGGGCCACGCCTCGGTCCGCGACCCACGGGGCCGCGGCGTCTGGCTCAAGACCGCGGAGTGGGGCCTCGACGAGGTCACCCCCGACCGGGTGCACCTGGTCGACCCGTCCGGAGCCGTGCTCGACGGCGACGGCGCCCGGCACAGCGAGTACCCGATCCACACCGAGATCATGGCGGCCCGCCCGGACGTCGGCGCCGTCGTGCACACGCACCCGCCGCACGCCGTCGCCCTGGCCGCCAGCGGGCAGGAGCTCCGCCCGGTCAGCCACGCGGCCAACTACTTCGTGCCGCCGACGGTCCCGCGCTTCACCGACACCGCCGACCTCGTCCTCACCCCCGACCTCGGCCGCTCGGTGGCTCTCGCACTCGGCGACGCACGGGCGGTGTTCCTGGTCAACCACGGGATCGTGGCCGTGGGCGAGTCGCTCCCGGCCGCGACCGTCGCCGCGGTGCTGCTCGAGCAGGCATGCGAGCAGCAGCTGCGCACCCACGCCGCCGGCGGATGGCCGACCTGGTCACCGCCGGAGGAGTCACTGGCCAAGCGGGACCACATCTACAACGACCGCGCCGTGCAGGCCGCCTGGGCCTACCTCGTGCGCCGGCTGCCGACGACAGGAGCCTGAACCACGCAGTTCCACCTCGACGGCTCCCGGGTGCTGACGAACGGCCGGTTCGACTACGCGCCGACGTCGGGCCGCGCCACCGGATGCGACTGCGGCGGCACCCCGACCACCGGGAACGACAGCGCCGTCAGCTCCTCCGACACGCGCCAGATGCGCGCGGCGTCCTCGGTGCTGCGCAGGGGCTTGTAGAGGGGCTGTTCGGCGGGGGCACCGCTGAGATGCCCGATGCCGTCCGGGCCGTACAGCAGCCCGGCGCGGGCGTCCGGGGACGTGGCGGCGTGCAGGGCGGGAGGCAGCGCGGTCCCGACCGTCCCGAGGACGCCCGGCTGTGTGCCGCCGAGAGTGGCCCGGATCCGGGCGGACATCCACGGCCTGCCGATCCGTGGCTGAGCACGTGCCCCCTCGACCGCGCGGCCGCGGGCCCGGTGGGACGGGCTCAGCCGGCGGGCGCGCCGTCGGGTGTGAGGGCCGTCTGGAAGATGCCGAAGTTGCCGGTCATCCAGAGTGCCGTCAACTTGAGCCCGGCGATCCGCCATCCGACCGGGGTCCGTTCGAACCGGTTCGTGTAGTAGCCGTACACGGTCTGGTCGCTGCCGCCGGTGCTGTTCGGCTTGTGGTGGCGGGCCCGGACGTAGGCGACGCCCGTGGCGTGGTCGTCGTCGTCGAAGGTGATCACCTGGTTCGTGATCATGTGCTGGGTCGCGGTGAAGGACTCCATCCTCGGCGCCGTGGCCCGGACCCACTCGTCGACGGACATGCGGGAGACCGGTATGCCGAACCCGTCGCTGAAGTCGACCTCGATCTCGTCGGTGAAGCAGCTGCCGAACAGCTCCCAGTCACGGGAGTCGGTGCCCGTGGCGTAGCGGAGCTGGACGTCGCTGATCTCGGCGCGGTCCAGCAGGCGTCGAACGCGGTCGTCCGTCGTGGCAATTTCATATGACTGTGTCATGTGAACTACGGTGCCGCTTCCATGTGACGCTGTCAAGTAGACTGGCGCCGTGGTGACGCGGACCGAAGCTGCTGCAGGGACCCGGCGGGCACTCGTCCGTGCCGCGACCGAGCTGCTCGACGAGGGGGGACCGGACGCGGTGACCCTGCGCGCCGTGGGAGCCCGGGCCGGAGTCTCGCGCGGTGCGCCCTACGGGCACTTCGAGAACAAGGAACACCTGCTGACCCGCCTGGCCATCGACACGTGGACCTCACTGGCCGACGAGGTGGAACGGCTGCGGGCCGACCCGGGCTGCACACCGGACGCGCGGCTCGAGCGGGCCGTCCTGGCGCTGATCGAGGTCGGTCGTCGGCATCCGCACCGGTACGCGCTGATGTTCGGCACGCCGGCGGACGACCCGGAGGCCGCCGGGTCCGCCGGCCGTCTGGAGAACGAGTTCCTCGCCCTCGTCGCCGACGTGGTCGGCGAACCGGGCGCCCTGCACTACGGCGCACTGGTGATGTCGAGCGCGCACGGGATAGCGGGGATGGAGCTCAGCGGTCACCTGTCGAAGGAGAAGTGGCAGGTCGGCAGCGAAGAACTCGTGCGCACCCTGATCGACGCGATCCGGGGTCAGGCGAACGGCCTCCCGGGGTAGGTGGCGGCGGCCGAGGCGACGGTGAAACGACCGTGGTCCCAGCCGTCGGCCAGGGGCACGAAGTAGTCGAAGGAGACCTGCTTGGTGACGTAGCGCCAGACGCCGTCGACGCGGCGCAGTGCGTCGGTGTAGCGGCCCGCGGCGATGTGCGGCACGCCGCCCTGCACGCAGGGCTGCCACAGGAACGATCGCGCGCTCGCGGTGTCCGGGCCGTCGAGGGTGATCTCGAGGTTGGTCACGTGGTGCCAGAACGCGGTGAGACCGGCCCCGGCGAGCCCGGCGAAGAACGCGCGCAGCTCCGCGTGCCCGCGGGCGCGGGACAGGCCGACGAACTCGCCGTCGTCGGTGAACAGCGAGACCAGGGCGTCCCAGTCGCCGTCGTCGAGGACCCGGCAGTAGCGGGCGTCCAGGTCGCGGATCGCCTCCCGCGCCTCCAGCCGGGCGAGCCTCTGCTCCAGCTCGCTCATCGACCGTCCCCCGCCCCGGCGTGGAACGCGACGCTGACCGGGCCGTCGCCGGAGGGGCCGGCCGTGAAGTGCCCGAGGCACCGCCCGAGCTCCTTCGTGTCGATCGCCATCGACTCCACCTCCGTGCACGCCGTGCGTGCATTCTGCACCCGGGTGACCGCGGCGCGCCGCCTCACGAGCCCCGTAGGTCACCGAGGGCGGCGAGGTTGTAGGTGATCACGACGGAGAGGAAGGCGATCGAGGCGACGGCGAGCGCGGAGTACCCGAGGAGCCCGGGCGTCGACCACCATCTCCGGCGCCAGGCGATCGGTGTCGCGACGACCACGCCGGCGCCGGTCAGGATCATCGCGGAGGACACGAACGGGAGGACGGTGAGCAGCGGCGACCCCATCACGCCCGCCTCCATCATCGCGTTCCCGTCCGCGGTCACCACGGCGAAGCCGCCGGTGAAGGCGACCGCGAGGGCGGCACTGGCCCAGCCGCACGCTCGCGCGAACCGGAGCCCACGGGGAGGGCGCGGGTGCCGGTGGCGCCGGATCAGCGCCGCGACCGGGAACCACGCGAACGAGATCATCAGGACGGCCGCACCGAGGCCCAGGACGCCCAGGTGCACGGCGGGATCCTGGTACCACGCCATCGGTTCGTAGGCGGTGGCTTCGGGGCCGGGGCCGATCAGCATCCCGTTCCTGTCGAAGGCGAGCCGTTCCTGCCCGCCGTCGGAGACGAACAGGCCGGGTCCCTGCTGTACCCAGTGCTGGGCACCGGTTGCCGGGTCCGGCGCCAGTCCGCGGGTGACGAGCCCGCCGTCGGCGTCGGCCTCGACGGTGACCGGCGAGGTCAACGCGGCGACCTTCATCAGCGAGTGCCGGCTCGTGGTCGATGCGCAGTAGGTCCCGGTGTGGACGGTCGGGTCGCTCGCCGCGGCCGTGGCCGGCCCCGGTCGTGACGGCGGGACGTAGTGATCGACGATCCGCAGCGTCAGGTCCTTCGCGTCGCCGAACGCCGCACCGTCGGCACCGTCGCCGTTGTAGACGACGAGGACCCCGATGCCGCGTTCGGGCACCAGCGCCAGGTTGCTGTGGAAACCCGGCAGGTCGCCGTCCTTGAGCAGGAGGCGTTCACCGCCGCGCCGGCCTTCCGCGAAGGCATAGCCCATGCCGGGCACGCGCGGATCCTGCGCGAAGTGCCTGAGCTGCATCAGGTCGGTCACCCCCTGGCCGAGGCGGGCGTCCCCGTCGAGCTGCGCGGTGACGAAGCGGGTCATGTCGGCCGCGGTGGTCACGGCGCCGGCGCCGGTCGGCGTCCACGGGCCGTACTGGCCGCGGGCGGCCGTGTAGCCCGCCCCCGCCGGGCGGTACCCGGTGGCCAGGCCCGTATCGACCCCGTCGGGGTGGGGCTGCTGCAGCGTCGTCGCGGTCATCTCCAGTGGTTCGAGGACGTGCTGACGTACGTACTGCTCGAAAGGCACGCCCGAGACCTCCTCGACGACGTGTCCGGCGAGGGCGAACCCGTAGTTGTCGTAGGCCACCGTCGTCCCCGGTGGACGCACCCGCGCGGGTTGCAGGTCGGCGAGGGTGCCCCCGAGCGTGGCGAGGTCGTCGCCGGTCGCGCTGTTGAGCCCGACGAAGTCCTGGTCGAACCCCGCGGTGTGGGTGAGCAGGTGGTTCATCGTGACGGGACGGCCGGGGAACACGTCGTGGATCCGGAACGAGCTCAGGTACTCGTTCACGTCGGCGTCCGGGTCGATCCTTCCCGCCACGATCAGCTGGCTCGCGGCCGTGGCGGTGAACAGCTTCACCGTCGATGCGGGGAAGAACCCGGTGCCGTGCACGTCGACCGGCGTGCGCCGCTCGACGTCGGCCACGCCGTACCCCTTGCCGAACACCGTCCTCCCGTCGGCGACGACGGTGACGACCGCGCCGGGGATCCGGTCCTCGGCGAGCTGACGCGTGACGATGTCGTCCACGAGGGCGCCGAGGGTCTCGTCGTCGACCTGCGGCCGGTGACCGGCCGCCCCGGTGGGTGTCGCGGCGGGCGTCGCGGCGGGCGTCGCGGCGGGCATCACCGCGAGCAGGGCCGCGCTCAACGCGAGCGCCGGTACGGCCAGCAGCCATGGACTGCGCGGACGGCGTCTCATCGGTCTCGATCCCCGGTCGTGGGTGGCGGTGTCGGCGGCCCTGGGGCGGCGGACGGCTGCGGACCGGACGTCGCGAGCGACCCGATGTGACGCCGGAGTACCCGGCGCGCCCACTCCGGATCCGCGTCGGCGGCGTCGTAGGTCAGGTGCGCGGCGAGGCCGTCGAGCAGGGCGTAGAGCCGGAGTGCCTCGAGCTCCCGATCGGCCCCGGCGTCGAGGGCGGCCCCCTCGGCGAGCCGCCCGACCATCCAACGGCAGGCGTCCTGCATCTGCCGTCGGGCCATGTCGCGGGTACTGCGCAGGTCGTCGTCGGTGCCGGCTGCGGTGAACAGGGCGAGGTAGACCTCGGTCTCGGCACGGCGCTCCCGGTCCAGGGGCAACAGCTCCGCGGCGACGGCCTCCACCTCCCGCACCGCATCCGGCTGCGGCGGCATCGACGCCACCCGCGCGACGGCGCGGTCGATCACCAACTGCAGCGCGAAGACGAGGAGGTCCGAGTGGGTGCCGAACAGGTGCCGCAGCGACCCCGCGGACACGCCGGCCTCTGCCGCGACGGTGCGGACCGATGCCGCGGCGACCCCGTCCCGGACGATCACCCGCCACGTCGCCTCGGCCAGCTGCCTCCTGCGTTCGTCGTGGTCGATCAGCTTGGGCACGTCACTGCGCCGTCACGCTGGTCGGCCGGGTGGGGGCGAAGTACTCGCGGGCCGGTCGTGGCCACCACAGCAAGGCGATGACTCCGACGTGGAGCACGTCGCCCGCGACGGCCCACCAGAGGTACTCCGGGCCGGCCGTCGCCGAGTCGATGCTGTTGAGGGTGGCCAGGACCAGCGCGACGGTGAGCGCGATACGGGCCCAGCGACGCCGCCTCAGCACCATGAACCACAGCCACGACAGGACGGCGCCGTAGAGCAGGTGCAGCACCGCCGCGTACGCGATCGCCGCCGAGACACCGAACTCGACGTCGGCGGGGCTCAGCGACGGCTCCTGGCGCACGACGGAGGCGGCGGTGCCGGCGGGGTCGAGCGCCATCAGCACCGGTAGCGCCGCCAGAACAACCAGCAGCGCGACCAGACAGACCCCGGCGAGCCGCAGCGGCGGCGGCACGGGTCCGTGACCGGTACCGGTCATCGTCCGGCCCTCCCCTGCCAGCCGTCGACCGGGCGCCTGCCCCAGGTCGAGATCGTCAGGTAGGAGCTCACGACGAACGCCGGATCGCCCAGCGAGGCGCGCACGCCGTCGAGGTCGCCGGCGGTCACCGGTCCCGTCCCGAGCAGCCGCTCCTCGAGCTGGCGAGAGTTGATCTCCAGCCAGCGTGCGCCGTCGCCGCCCCCGGGCCAGGGCTCCGCATGGGCGAGCGATCCGATCTCGACCAGTCCGAGCTCCTGCACCGCCCGGTAGGCGTGCACACCCCACTCGACGTCGGCGCCGGCCTGCTCCAGCACGGCGCACAGCGCGCGGTGGAACCGCGAGAACGCCGCGCCGTCCTGCGCGGACGGTGCCGCCAGAACCCGGAGCCAGGTGCAGTCGAACTCCCCGAGCAGCAGCCACCCGCCCGGTTTCAACGCCCGGACCATCCGGTCGAGCGCGCGACGGCGCTCGGGCAGGTGCAGCAGCACCAGCCGGGCATGGACCAGGTCGAACTCAGCCTCGGGAAGCTCGTCGGTGACGATGTCATGGTGCCGTACCTCGACGTTCCCCCTGGTGCACAGGCCGTCCGGCGCGGTGTCGGTGACCAGCACCGAGCCGGTCTCCCCGACCATCCGGCCCAGCCGGTCCGCGACCGAGCCGCCACCGCCTCCCACGTCGAGGCAGCGCCAGCCCGGCCCCACTCCGAGGTCCTCCAGCCGCGCGAACGTGATCGGGTCCAGGCACCGCTGCATGGACTCGCGCTGCTCGTCGACGAGGTCGGTCGTGCCGAAGACATAGCCGCTCACCGAGCACCTTCCTTTCACCGCGGAGCCCGCGGTCGGTGGATCACTCCCCTTTTGCTAGTGCGACTGTACTACCAAAAACCGGGTCGTCCCGGCTCTCGACTTCCTTCGCGCCCGCAGTCCCGACCTGCGTCAGGGCCGGTACCTACTTCCGTCGGACGGCGAACGCCCATGCAGCCCGTCAGGCGTCCCAGACGATGCCGACCGCGTCCAGACGCGGCTTGTCGAACCCCCACAGGAACTCGACGGTCTCGTCGGGATCGTCGTTGTGGATGCCGTGCGGTGTCCCGGTCGGGATCCACAACGCCGAGCCGGGCGAGCCGCGGACGACCTCGTCCCCGATCGTGAACTGCGCCGATCCGCGGATGACGTAGTACCACTCGTCGGCGTGCGGATGGTGGTGCAGCAGGTGCACCTCGCCGGGGCGCAACCAGGCCAACCCGACCATGAGGCGCTCCGATCCCACCAGGTCCTGCGAGACGAGCTCCACCAGCCGCCCCTGGTCCCGCGGGTCACCCCCGGCCGCCATCCAGGTCTCGTCGGCGGCATCGCCCTGGTCGACGACCGGCTGGTCCTGCGCCCTGATGTGGAACCGGCTCGGCCGGCCTTCGTGGTGGAGCATCGTCGTCCTTCGATCGGTGGTCGACCGGATGACGCCGTCTCGACAGCGGGGAGAGCAGCGGTTCCGGCGGAAGCGGTGGCGGGTTGCCACCGGTCGAGTGTCGGTGGCGCACTCTCTCGCGTCCATGGACGAAAATCGCATCACACCGTGTTCGTCCCGTACACCGTCACCGCCCGACGGTGAGCCTGCCGCGGCGACCGGGACCGGACGGCACGCCACCACGACCCCGGAGGACCCCATGCCGAACATCACCGTCGAGATCTTGCGCGGCCGCACGGTCGAGCAACGACGGGCCTTCGCCGAAGCCGTCACCGAGGCCGCCGAGACACACCTGGGAGCGACCCCGGAGCGGACGCGCATCAGGTTCCTCGAGGTCGGCGAGAACGAGGTCGCCATCGGCGGGGCGTTCGTCCAGCCACCGGACGCCCGGTAGCTCGACGGCTCGACGGCTCGACGGACCGACCGTCACCGGAGCGCCGGGTCGACCGCGAACGCCGCGGCGTGGTCGTGGGCGAAGGCGCGGAAGCCGCGTGCGGGGCGCCCGGTCAGGTCGGGCACGCTCGAGTGCACCTCGGCCGCCTCGCCGCGCGCGTAGTGCGCGTAGTCCTCCAGGAAGCCGTCGAGCTGCCACGGCGGCAGCAGGCCGGACGCCATGGCGGCGAACTGCTCGGCGGGGACCTCGGTGAACGCGATCTCGCGTGCGGTGGCCACCGACAGCGCGCGGGCCAGGTCGTGGTGGGTGAGCGCGTCGGGACCGGTCAGGGTGTAGGTCCGTCCGGCGTGTCCCGGCTCGGTGAGCACGGTCGCGGCCGCGTCGGCGATGTCGCGGGTGTCGACGAGGCTGATCGCGGCGTCGCCGATCGGGGCTCCGAACCAGTCGTGGGCGGCGGTCGTCGCGGCGAAGGCGAGCGTCCCCTGCATGAACAGGTTGGGGCGCAGCACCGTGACATCGATGCCGAGCGTCGCCGCGTGCGCCTCGACCTCGGCGTGCCAGCGCAGGAAGCGCACCGGTGACTCGGCGCGCGCGGCGTACTGCGAGAGCAGCACGAGCCGGGTGACGCCGGCGCGCCGGGCCAGGTCGGCGAACCGGATCTGGAGCTCGGCGGCGTCCGCGGCCGACGGGCTGTTGAGGAAGACGGCGTCGACGCCGGTGAGGGCCGCGGTGAGCGCGTCGGGGTCGTGCAGGTCGGCCACGACGTTCGTGGCATCGGGAACCGTGCGCTCGGGCGAGCGGGTCATGGCGCGCACGTCGACGCCGCGCGATCGCAGGGCGGGGACCAGGGAGGTCCCGACGGTGCCGGTCGCGCCGGTCACGAGCACGGTGGGGGTCGTGGTGGTCATCGTCGTCGTCCGTTCTCGGGGCCGCCCGGAGCGAGCCGGGCGGGAGGTGGCTGGTGGGAGGTTGCGGGCGGAGCCGGGAGGCCCGGACCGCTCAGGGGGCCTGCGCGCCGGCGGGAGCCGGGTCCCGGTCCGACGTCGGCACGAGCGAGACCACCAGGGCGAGCAGGACGAGGGCGGCGGCACCGAGGAACGCGGTCGTGAAGGACACGTCGGTGCCGGCTCCGGCGGCGCCGATCGCCAGACCGGCGAGTGCGGCGAGCCCGATCGCCCCACCCAGCTGCTGGGTGGCGTTGATCAGGCCGCTGAGCAGCCCGCCCTCCCCGTCTCCGGTGTCGCGCAGCGCGAGTGCGGTGGCGTTGACCAGGCCGAGGCCGAGACCGACGCCGATCAGCAGGAAGGCGCCGAGGAGCGTGAGGGAGAACGCGCCGGTGGTGGGGTCGGTGGCGAGCCAGAGCAGGCCGGCGAGCAGGACCGCCAGGCCGGTCGGGACCGCACGGGAGAGCCCCAGCAACTTTGCGAGGAGGGGCGCCACGGCACTGCCGACGATGATCATGACGGCGATCGGGAGCTGGGAGAGGCCTGCGGTCAGGGGGCTCATCCCGAGCACCTGCTGCTGAAACTGCGGGAGGAAGAAGAACAGGCTGGTCACGGTCCCGCCGACCAGGAGCATCACGAGGTTCGCCACGACGACCGGCTTGCGGCGGAAGACGCCGAGCGGCACCAGGGGCTGCGCCGACCGCCGCTCGACGACCACGAACGCGACCATGCAGGCGAGCCCGACCACGACGCCGCCGAGCGTGGTCGGCGAGGTCCACCCGGACTCGGGGGCGGAGAGCATGCTCAGCGCGAGCGAGGAGATCCCGGCCGTGATGAGTGCGGCGCCCGTGAGGTCGAAGCGCCCCCGCCGGGCCCGGGTCCGCGGCGCCGTACGCCACACGACGACCGCCGCCAGCAGGCCGATCGGCACCGGGGCCCAGAAGACCGCCTGCCAGCCCAGTACCTGCGTGACCGCGCCGCCGAGGAAGACTCCGAGCAGGCTGGCGAAGCCGGTCACCGCCCCCCAGATGCCCATCGCCCGGGTGCGCTCGCCGGCCGAGGTGTAGAGGCGCAGCACGAGCGAGAGCGCGGCCGGGGTCACCACCGCGGCACCGATCCCCTGCAGGATCCGTCCGGCGACGAGCACCTCGACACCGCCCGCGAGCGCACAGACGATCGAGGCCGTCAGGTAGATCCCCAGGCCGGACAGGAAGACCGTCCGGCCCCCGAGCGTGTCGGCGAGACGGCCGCCGAGCAGCAGCAGCCCGGCGAACGCCACCAGGTAGCTGTTGACGACGACCGCCAGCTGGGCGGCGGTGAGATCGAGGCCCTCGCGGATCGACGGCCCGGCGAGGTTCGCCATCGCGGCGTCGAGGACCACCAGGAACAGCGAGGCGGCCAGGCCCGACATGGCCAGCCAGCGCGGAGCCTGCCGCGGTGCGGTCGTCGAGGTGGTGCCTGCCGGGACGGGGGGCGTCGGAGTGGGGGGCGTCGTGTGGGTCATCTGTCGTCCTTCCACGATCGAGAGCAGCGATCCCATAAATTAGAAGCTCTAACTTCGTAGAGCATCGCTCACGTTCAAGCCCTCCGTCAATGCCTGCGTGCGGTGGTAACTTCCGGTCTGCATGACCGTGGACGGAGGAGGCCGTGATCACCGCTGAACAGCGCCGCTCCTCGACGCACGAGAGATTCCGCGAGCAGGTCCGCGGCGACGTGAAGGGCGTGGCCCTCTCGCAGCTGGCCGCGGGCGGACCGCAGTCGATCTCGCTGAACGCCATCGCCAAGGAGCTCGGGGTCTCCGGCCCGGCGCTGTACCGGTACTACGCCAAGCGCGACGACCTGCTCGACGACATCGTGATCGACGCCTATCACGACCTGCGCGACGCGATGGACCAGGCGGTGGTCGCCACCACCGACCTGCCGGACCCGGCCGAGCGGATGCGCGAGCTGGCCCGCGCCTACCGGCGCTGGGCCCTCGAGCACCCCCATCGGTACGAGCTGTTGTTCAAGCCGCTCTTCCCCGGGTACGACGCGCACGGCGAACCGATCGCCGAGGCGTCCGCCATGCTCATCGGCCCCGCGCTCGGCCTGCTCGGCGACGGGGGAACCCGCAGTCGCCTCGACGCGCGCCCGGAGGACGTCGACCACGTCGTGCGCGTGTGGTCACGCCTGCACGGCATCGTCAGTCTCGAGATCGGCGGCACCTACGCGGCGATGGACGTCGACGCCGACGAGCTGTTCGCCACGGAGATGGAGTCGGTCACCGCGCGTCTCGCCCGTCCGAGCACCGTGCAGCAGGGCCGTGCCGTGCCGTCCGGCGACTGACTCCACGCCGCGTCATGGGTCGGCGGGCCCCGACGGTCACGGGGCGGACGGCTCCAGGTCATAGGTCCGGTCGCCGACCCGGATCAGGTCGACGGCGCCGACCAGCCCGCCGTCGCCGGCGCCCTGGTTGGCCCCGGCGGCGTAGGCCGACATGTCCGGGTAGCTGTCCATGATCTCGTCGAGGGACCGCCGCTCGCCGCCCGCGCGGCAGTCCTGGTAGGCGTCGACCGCGCCGACCTGCTGTGTCACGCACCAGCGACCCGCACCCAGGTCGTAGCGGGTCCACTCGCCGGCCGGGCCGGCGTCCGGCAGATAGGTGAGCAGATAGAGCTCCTGCGGACCCAGCTCGCCGCCGTTGACGTCGGCCGCGATCTGGAACGACGGCGCACGGCCCTCCTGCGCCGTCGACGCCGGGTCCCGCACGGCCCAGTAGCTGCTCTCGGCGAACCGCGCGAGCGGTCCGGCGACCTCGTCGGTGATGAACTGGACCTTGTCGCCGTCGGCGGGGGTGCGCAGTTCCAGCGCTCCGGTCCCGCCGTCCGGCGGGGCGCCGAGGCGATCGGAGAACTCGCGGGACCCGGTACCGCGGTCGAAGGTGCCGGCGAACTGGTTGGACGCCTCGGGCGTCACCACCGTCGTGCCGGAAGGCCCGAAGAGGTCCCCCGGAGCCGCCAGCGCGGTGGCCGGCAACAGGACGGCGACCGCGACCGCGGCGATGACGACGATCCCGCCGCGGTGGCGCATCGGTTCCCCTCCCCTGCGCCGGCTACCTCGCCGCCGCATCCTGATCAACGACCGGAGTGCGACGAGGTTGCTCCCTCCGCGACGACACCGGTCGTATCGCGCCGACACCGGCCGTGGCCGACCGCCCGATCGCGTCACGCCCACATTGTTGACAATTTTGGTTCGTATCTTGTGCGTCAGACTGGTGGCACGTAGCGTCCTGCGCGCCGGACGTCCTCGAGACGTCGGAGTTCGCAGGAGGAGGCCAGAGTTGCCCACCGACAGCACCACGGCGGTTCCCGCCGTCACCCCGGGCTGGCTGGCGCCGCACCCGGCGCCGTCGACACCCACGCTCGAACTGCCCGCGGGCACCGTCGACGCCCACTGCCACGTGTTCGGCCCGGGCGACCGGTTCCCGTTCGCGCCGGAGCGCAAGTACACACCGTGCGACGCCGGCCGGGACCGACTGGAGTCGCTGCACGAGCAGCTCGGGATCGCCCGGCGGGTCGTCGTGCAGGCCACCTGCCACGGCGCCGACAACAGTGCGATGGTCGACGCGGTCCGGTCCGCAGCCGGCCGGGCCCGCGGTGTCGCCACCGTCCGCCCGGACATCGGCGACGCCGAGCTCGCGGCCCTGCACGAGGCCGGTGTCCGGGGCGTGCGCTTCAACTTCGTCAAGCGCCTGGTCGACGCCGCACCCACCGACGAGCTGGCCCGGATCGCCGCCCGCATCGCACCGATGGGCTGGCACGTCGTCGTCTACTTCGAGGCCGCGGACCTACCGGACCTGGAGGACTTCTTCGCGACGCTGCCGGTGCCGCTGGTCATCGACCACATGGGACGGCCGGACGTCACGCGTGACCCCGACGGCCCGGAGTTCGACCGCTTCCTGCGCTTCGCCGACCGGAACCGGTGCTGGGTGAAGGTCAGCTGCTCGGAGCGCCTGAGCGTCACCGGACCGGCCGCGCTCGACGGCGAACGCCACGCCTACGCCGACGTCGTCCCGTTCGCCCGCAGGGTGGTCGAGGAGTTCGGGGACCGGGTGCTGTGGGGCACCGACTGGCCGCACCCGAACCTGACCGACCACATGCCCGACGACGGGCTCCTGGTCGACCACGTCGCGCACGTCGCCGGCACCGCGGACCTGCGGCGCCGGCTCCTCGTCGACAACCCCATGGCCCTCTACTGGCCGGAGGAGTCCGCATGAGCACCCAACCCGGCGGCACCGACGCCGTCGCGCACAGCAACGCCACGAACCGGCTGGACCGGCTGCCGGTCAGCCGCTTCCACAAGATCACTCTTATCGGGGTGGCGTTCGCGTACTTCTTCGAGTTCGCCGACATCAACACGTTCGCGACCACCGCACCCCAGCTGATCCGGCTGTGGGGTGTCACCGTCAACCAGGTCGCCTACGTCACGTCGCTGTCGTTCGTGGGCATGTTCGTCGGGTCGGTCGTCGCCGGGCGCCTGGCGGACCGCTGGGGACGCCGCACGACGCTGATCGGCACCACGATCTGGTTCTCGGTGTTCTCGATGGCCTCGGCCCTCACCTGGGACATCGTCTCGATGGGGGTCTGCCGCGTACTCACCTCGGCGGGTCTGGCCGCCATGACCGTCGTCGCGGTCATCTACGTCAACGAGATCTATCCCGCCGCCGTCCGGGGGCGGTACCAGGCCTACGCGATCGTGCTCGGCATCTGCGGCACCCCGATGACCAACCTGATCGCCAGCGCCGTGGTCCCGATCAACGACTGGTCCTGGCGGATCGTCTACGTGTGGGGCGCGCTGGGGATCGTGTTCCTGTTCTTCTCCCGCCGGATGGTCGAGTCGCCCCGGTGGTACGAGAGCCGCGGCGAGTACGCCCGGGCCGAGGAGGTGCTCGACCGCCTCGAGCGCGAGATCGAGGCGGAGCACGGAACGCTGCCCGCCCCCGTCGCGGCCCCGCCGCCGGACGCGGCCGGGCCACCGTCGAAGGCACCGTTGCGGCTGCTGCTGCAGCCCCGCTACCTGGCGCCGACCGCGGTGCTCACCGTGCTGTGGGTGACCCAGACCATCGGCTTCTTCGGGTACTCCAGCTGGGCACCGACCCTGCTCGCCTCCGAGGGGCTCAGCGTCGAGAAGTCGATCTTCTACGTGGCGCTCACCACGGTCGGCGCACCGCTCGGATCGCTGCTCGCCGCACTGGTCACCGACCGGTTCGAGCGCAAGTGGCTGCTCGTCGCGTTCGGGCTGGCGATCGCGGTGTCCGGCCTGCTCTACGGGCTGACGTTCGACCCGGTGTTCATCGTGGCCTTCGGTTTCCTGGTCAACATGCTCGAACGCGGATACACCGCGCTCGCCTACGCCTACTCCCCCGAGCTGTTCGACATCCGTGGTCGCTCGCTGGGCACCGGCGTGGCCTACGGGATCGGGCGCCTGTCCAACGCGGTCGGCCCCCTGGTGATCGTCGCGCTCTACACCGGGACCGGCTACCAGAGCGTCTTCTTCTTCATCGCCGGGACCTGGACCGTCGGGGCGTTGGTCCTCGCCGTGTTCGGTGCCCGGACCCGGCCCTCCGCCGCGCGTCGCCGTCCGGCGACCGCGGGATCGGGAACGTGACCCGCCGGTGCCGCCGGCCCCGACAGGAAGGAACGATGTGAGCACGACCCCCCGCACCGGAGTGATCGTCACCGATCCGCCGCGTGCCGACCACGACGCCGTCACGGCCCTGGCGGGCTACGGCGTGGCCACCGTCCACGAGGCGATGGGCCGGATCGGCTACCTGGGTCCGGACCTGCGCGCCCGCCAGGACGGCGTGCGCACCGGCGGGACCGCCGTGACCGTGCTGTGCCGTCCCGGGGACAACCTGATGATCCACGCCGCGGTGGAGCAGTGCCGCCCCGGCGACATGCTGGTGGTCACCACGACCTCGCCCTGCGTCGACGGGCTGTTCGGCGAGCTGTTCGCCACCGCGCTGGCCCACCGCGGTGTGCGCGGCCTGGTCACCGGCACCGGCGTCCGGGACGTGGCCGAGCTGCGCGCGATGGCGTTCCCGGTGTGGTCGGCCGCGGTCAGCGCGCAGGGGTCGGTGAAGGCCAGCGCCGGAGCGGTCAACGTGCCGGTCGTCCTCGGCGGTGAGGTCGTGCACCCCGGCGACGCGGTCCTCGCCGACGACGACGGAGCCGTCGTCGTCGCCCGGGAACGGGTCGGCGAGGCGGTCGCCGCGGGTCGGGCCCGGCTCGACAAGGAGGAGGCGGCCCGGCAGGCGTTCGCCGACGGCGAGCTGAGCCTGGACCGGTACGGCCTGCGCGAGACGCTCGCCGGGCTGGGTGTCCGCTATGTCAGCGCCGCCGGGAACGAGGCGACGCGATGAGCGGCGTACCCGCGACGCTGATGCGGGGCGGGACCTCGAAGGGGTTGTTCCTGCTCGCCTCCGACCTGCCCGCCGACGCGGGCGACCGGGACGACCTGCTGCTGCGGTTGATGGGCAGCCCGGACCCCGCCCAGATCGACGGGCTCGGCGGCGCGGCCCCGGTGACCAGCAAGGTGGCCGTGATCGCGCCGTCGCAGACCCCCGGCCACGACGTCGACTATCTGTTCCTGCAGGTCGGCGTCGAGACCGCGACCGTGTCCGACCGGCAGAACTGCGGCAACCTGCTCGCGGCGGTCGGCCAGTTCGCGGTCGGGCGCGGGCTGGTCACCGCAGGCCCGGAGCGGACCGAGGTCCGCATCCGCATGGTCAACAGCGGCTCGACCGCCGTGTCCCGGTTCGCCACGCCGGGCGGGCAGGTCGACTACGCCGGCGACACCGCGATCGCCGGGGTCCCCGGAACGGCCGCACCGGTCCTGCTGGACTTCCTCGACACCGAGGGGTCCACGACCGGAGCCCTGCTGCCCACCGGCCGGACCGTGGACCGGATCGACGGCGTCGAGGTGACCTGCGTCGACAACGGGATGCCGGTCGTCGTCGTCCGCGCGGCCGACCTCGGCCTCAGCGGGTACGAGACACCGGGCGAGCTGGGCGCCGACCCCGGGCTCGCGTCCCGGGTCGACGCGTTGCGTGTGCGCGCCGGAGAGCTCATGGGCCTCGGCGACGTCCGCTCGGCCCCGGTCCCCAAGACGACCGTCGTGGCACCGGCGGCGCACGGTGGCGCGATCAGCACCCGCACCTTCATCCCGGTGCGGCCGCACCCCGCGATCGGCGTGCTCGGTGCCGTCAGCGTCGTGACCTCGGCGCTGCTCGAGGGCACCGTGGGACACGACCTCCTCGCCGGTCGTGCGGGGGGTCGTGCGGGTGGGCCCCTCGCCGTGGAGCACCCGACCGGCTCGCTCGACGTGGACGTCGACCTCGACGCGGGTGACCCGCCGCGCGTGGTGCGCTCGACCGTCGTCCGCACGGCACGCGCACTGTTCGACGGTGTCGCGCTGCCCCGGGCGTAACGGGGAGCCGGGTTCCGCGGGCGCCGCGACTATCGTTGTCCCCGAGTGTTGCCGGTTCTGGCGTGGAGGTTGTCGACAATGAGTTCAGCAGAGCGCCGGGACACCACGGCGCCGGCCGGGACGGTCGCCGACGCGCTCCGCGACGCCATCGCCGGCGGCGACTTCGCGCCCAACCAGCGACTCGTCGAGGCGGACCTGTCCGAGCAGTTCGGTGCCAGCCGGGCCGCGGTGCGCGCCGCGCTGGTCGAGCTCACCAGCGAGGGTCTGGTCGAGCGGGTACAGAACCGGGGCGCCCGGGTCCGGGCCGTGTCCGTCGAGGAGGCCGTCGAGATCACCGAGGTCCGCATGGTCCTCGAGGGCCTCCTCGCCGCCAAGGCCGCCACCCGGCTCTCCGACGACGACCGCGCCCGCCTCCGACAGATCGGGGCGTCCATGCAGGACGCCGTCGCCTCGGGCGACCTGCTCGGGTACTCCGGCCTCAACAGCGAGCTGCACACCTTCGTCCGGGAGAGCGCGGACCAGCGCACCGCGGGCCTGCTCCTCGAGCGGCTGCGCGGACAGAACGTCCGCCACCAGTTCCGGCTCGCCATGCAGCCCGGCCGCCCGTCGGTATCACTCCCCCAGCACCTGGCCATCATCGAGGCGCTGTGCGCCGGCGACCCGGACGCCGCCGAGCAGGCGATGCGGGTGCACCTGCAGAGCGTCGTCGAGGCGCTGTCCCGGGTGGACCCCGGCCCCCGGGCCGGGCGCCGCGGTTGACGCCCGGCCCGCAGGCTCAGGCCGATCGCACCGGCAGTGCGGCCCGCAGCCGCGGGTACACGGTCAGTGCGTTGCCGGAGTAGACCGCCCTGCGCTGCTCGTCGGTGAGCGCGGCGGCGTCGACGTAGCGTTTGGTGTCGTCGAAGTGGTGCCCGGTCCGCGGGTCGATGCCGCGCACCGCGCCCACCATCTCCGAGCCGAAGAGCACGTTGGCGGTGTCGACGACCGCGAGCAGCAGGTCGACCCCCGGCTGGTGGTAGACGCAGGTGTCGAAGAAGACGTTGCGCATCAGGTGCTCCTCCAGCGGTGGCTTACCGAGCATGTCGGCCAGCCCCCGGTAGCGGCCCCAGTGATAGGGCACCGCACCCCCTCCGTGCGGGATCACCAGCCGCAGCGAGGGGAACCGCCCGAACAGGTCGCCCTGCAGCAGCTGCATGAACGCCGTCGTGTCCGCGTTGAGGTAGTGCGCACCGGTCGCGTGGAACACCGGCGTGCAGCTCGCCGACACGTGCACCATCGCCGGCACGTCGAGCTCACACATCGCCTCGTAGAGCGGGAACCAGTACGGGTCGGTCAGCGGTGGCGACGTCCACCGGCCCCCGCTCGGGTCCGGGTTCAGGTTCAGGCCGACGAAGCCGAGCTCGGTCACGCACCGGCGCAGCTCCGCGACCGCCGCCTCGAGCGGCTCACCCGCAGTCTGCGGGAGCTGGCAGACCCCCGCGAAGCGCCCCGGGAACAGCGCCACCACGCGGGCGATCAGGTCGTTGCACGCGCGGGCCCACTCGACGCCGACCGCGAGGTCACCCTCGTGGTGGGCCATCGCCGACGCCCGTGGCGAGAAGATCGTCAGATCGGCGCCCCGCTCCTGCATGAGACGGAGCTGGTTCGCCTCCACGCTCTCCCGGAGCTCGTCGTCACCGATCCGCGGACGCGCCGGCGCGGAGCGTCCGTCGAGGAACGCCTGGAGCTGGTCCTGCCTCCACGACGTGTGCGCCTGCGGCGCGGTGGTGAAATGGCCATGGCAATCGATGATCATGAAGTCCTCCGGGCACGGAGCGGTGCTCCGTCGAACAGGTCCCTCGCCATGGTAGCCGTATTGTTAACAATTTTGAAGACAATGAAGCCCGGCGCTGGGTCACCGGCGCGCCGTCGTCGCACGTCCGGTCGGCCGGCGTCCGACGGCGGAAGATCCGCCCGGCGGTTCGAGGACCCCGCGCAGGGCGGCCTGCAGGTCGCCGGACAGCCCGGCGTCGGCGAGCCGGGCCGACCACGAGCGTTCGATCTCGCCGATCTCCCGCAGCGCGACCCGGACCAGGTCCGCGCCGGCGGCGCTGAGCGTGACCAGACGGGCACGGCGATCATCGGGGTCCACATGTCGGACGAGGTACCCCCGCCGCTCCAGATCGGAGACGAGTTCGCCGGCGGCCTGGTGGGTCATCCCCATCCGCGTGGCCAGCGCCGTGAGCCGGGCACCGTCGGGGGGCAGCGACTCGAACAGCAGATGGGCCGACGGCGTGATCCCGCGGTACCCGACCGCGTCGAGTCGTCGAACCAGCTCGTCGACCATCATCCGGGCACTGCGCCGGAACAGCGAGATCAGGGTCGGCACCGGCTCGTCGCCGTACTGGTGCGCTCTCGCGCTTCGCTCCCCTTGCATTCCCGCAGGCTACCTGCATACTCTGCTGCAGTGCGCAGGCTACCTGCGGACTTGTCCGGACGCCGCCCCGGCCGCCGGCACGAGCGAGAAAGAGGTGACCGATGCCCGTCACCACGTCCCCGGTGTTCCGGGCGGTCGTCGGCGCCGGAGAGCGGCTGCTGCGCTCCCGGACGCTGGTGCGCGCGCCGATCCTCGTCTACCGGCTCGGGCTCGGGAGGGTGTTCGGCTCGCGCATGCTGCTGCTCGAGCACACCGGGCGCCGCTCCGGGCTCCGTCGGGAGGTCGTCCTGGAGGTCGTCGGCAGGCCGGCCGGCGACCGGTACGTCGTGGTGTCCGGCTTCGGCGGCCGGGCGCAGTGGTTCCGCAACGTGCGGGCGGACCCGAACGTCCGGGTGTCGGTGTCCGGGGACCGGGCGCTCCCGGCGACCGCACGGGCGCTCGAGGCCTCCGAGGCGCGGTACGTGCTCGCCGGCTACGTCGAACGGCATCGCCGGGCGTGGGCCTGGTTCGGGCCCGTACTCGAGCGCACCCTCGGAGGGCCGATCGAACCGGGCGGGGCCCCACCGCCGATGGTCGAGCTGCGGCTGAGACCCCCCGGACGCTGACCGACCTGCTCCACGGCTGCGAGCCTCGGCCCCGACCTTGCGAATGCCTGACAGATCAGGAACGAGCGCTAACCCCGTCCCGCTGCACGCCGATCAGCCGGGTGACGCCGCATCGCAGACGAGGGGACACCTGTGCACAGTTCCGGCCCGCAGTACGACCCACTGCTGCTGCCCTCGCGCACCGATCGGTTCCACCGACCGGGGCCGTACGCGGGCCCGGCCCTCCGCGCGGCGGCCCTCGATCATCGGGACAGGGCAGCAGCCCTCTGCGCGCTCGGGCTTGGCGTTGCCGTGTTCCTGGGCATCGTGCGCGCCGGCGCCGAGCGCACGGCGTGAGCGGGAAGACGAAGAGGGAGCTGGTGGCGGTCCTCTGCGTGCTCGCCTTCGTGGTCCTGTTGTGGACCCTGCTCAGCGTGCGACAGCTGTGACGGCCACCGCGACGACGACCGCCGCGATGTCGCGCATCGTAGGAACGCGGATCGGGGCACGATGGCGCGCGTGGTGACGACGACATGACCTCAGGCCCCGACAGCGGCCGAGGGTCGAGCACGACGGTTCCGCGCTCCGGGCGTATCCGGGTGCTGCTGGTCGAGGACGACCCCCGTATCCGTCAGGCACTCGCGCTCGCCCTGGACGACGAGGGTTTCGCGGTGCGCACGGCCGTGTCCGGGGAGGAGGCACTCGCCGGGCTGGACGGCGCGCCGGTCGATCTCGTGCTGCTGGACCTGATGCTTCCCGGCATCGACGGGCTGTCGGTCTGCCGCACGCTACGGACCCGGGGCGACCTGCCCATCATCATCGTGACCGCCCGGTCGGACACCGGCGAGGTCATCGACGGGCTCGAGGCCGGAGCGGACGACTACGTCACCAAACCGCTGGTCGCCGGCGAGCTCACCGCGCGCATCCGCGCGTTGCTGCGCCGGCGGCGCCCGAGCGACGGCAGCTCGACGGTGCGCTTCGTACTCGGCGACATCGCGGTGTACCCGGAGGAGGGGACCGTGCGCCGCTCGGACGCGGAGATCCATCTGACCCGCACCGAGTTCCGGCTGCTCGTGGAGCTCGCCGCCGCGCAGGGCCGGGTCGTGACGCGGGAGGAGCTGCTGCAGCGTGTCTGGGGTTATGACTACCTCGGCGACACGCGGCTGCTCGACGTCCACGTCCGTCGGCTCCGACGCAAGATCGAGCCCGACCCGGACACGCCGACCGTCGTGCTCACCGTCCGGGGAGCCGGATACAAGGTCGCCCCCCGCTGATGCGGCCGCCCCGGTTCACCCTGCGCCGACGAGTGGGAGCCGCGTTCGCGCTGGTCTCGATGACCGTCACCGGGCTCCTGGGCGTCGCGACGTGGAACCTGGCCTCGAACTACCTGCTCTCACAGCGCGAGCAGAGCGCGACCCGTCAGGCCATGGTGAACGTCCGGCTGGTGGAGCAGTCACTCACCGACGGGGCGCCGGCGGGTCTGGGCGACCTCCTCACCGGGATCGCCGGCGGCCCCGACACGACCATCGCCCTCCGGAGGCAGGGCAACTGGACCACCAGCGGCCGGCAGCTCGATCCCGACTCGCTCCCCTCGGAGCTGGTCGAGCTCGCGGGGTCGGGCACCGCGGTCCGTCAACGCATCGTCTCCGGCGGGATCCCGGTTCTCGCCGTGGGGCTGCCGATCTCCACCCAGAACGCCCTCTACGTGGAGCTGTTCCCCCTCGTCGAGCTCGACCGCACCCTGCGGTTCCTCAGCGCCGTCCTTCTCGGCGGTGTCGCGGCGAGCACCGTTCTCGGTCTCGGGATCGGGTGGTGGGCCGCACGGCAGGCCCTTCGTCCGCTCACCGAGCTCAACGCTGCCGCCGGACGCGTCGCCGCCGGTGATCTCGGGACCCGCCTGCCCGAGGGCGGTGACGGTGACCTCGCACCACTGGCCACCACCTTCAACCGCACCGCCGACGCCCTGGAGCAGCGCGTCCGACGCGATGCACGTTTCGCCGCCGACGTCAGCCACGAACTGCGGTCCCCGCTCACCACCCTCATCAACGCCGTCGCCGTGCTGCGTCGGCGACGCGGCGAGCTGTCGGAGCCGGCACGGCAGGCCGTCGACCTGCTCGACGGAGACATCCACCGTTTCCACCGGATGGTCGTGGATCTCCTGGAGATCTCCCGCAACGAATCCGGCCTCGACGAACGCGATCTCGATCTCTGTGATTTCGTCGATCTGGTTCGTCGTGCCGTCCTCGAACGTCGCGGTCGCGTTCCCGTCGAGGTGCTGGGCCGGCCTCCGTCGATCCGTGCCGATCGCCGGCGCATCGATCACGCGATCGGCAACGTGCTCGACAACGCCGACGCCCACGCCGGCGGGGTCGTCCGGATCACGGTGAGCGGCCAGGACGGGCGGGCCCGGCTGGAGGTCGACGACGCAGGCCCCGGCATCCCGCCGGAGCTGCGCGAGGAGGTGTTCGAACGCTTCGCGCGTGGCCTGTCGGCCGGTCAACGGGCCGACGACGGCGGAAGCGGTCTCGGGCTCGCGCTGGTCGCCCGCCACATCCGGTCCCACGGAGGAGAGGTATGGATCGAGCAACGCCCCGGCGGCGGCGCGCGCGTGATCATCGAGCTGCCCGGGGCCCCGGCATGACCGGGCGCCGTTCACCGATCATGGTCGCGGCCGCTGTCGCCATCGTGCTCCTGTGCCCGCCGTTGCTCGCCGCATGCGGTGTCACCTCCGAGGACGAACCGGAGAGGATCGATCCGACGTCGGCACCGCCGCCGACACCGACGGTCACCGTCGTACCCGACAGCTCCACAGGTCCGCCCGTGCCGCAGACGGTGAGGCCGGAGAGCACCCCCGCTCGGACACCGGGCCCCGGGACGACGCCGGGAGCTCGTCCGCCACCCACCGGCCCCGGCAGCTGACCGGTGTCGTGCGGACGACGCCGTCGGCTGCTCACGGCGCCCGGTTCACGCACCCCGCGCCGTCATCGTGTCCCCGCCCCGGACGCGACGCAGGAGCCGGCCCCGGACGAGCCGATACGCCATCTCGGGAAGCGACTCCGGAGCGATCTGCCCGTGCAGGTCCCGGGCTGCGTTGCGCACCTCGGAACAGACCTCCTGGGGCGAGGCCGAGGTCATGAACTCGCGAACGAGCATGGCCGCCATCGCCGGCATCGCCTCGCCGCACGGTCGGGTCGTCGCGGACGCGTCCGTCGTCGCCTTCATCTCGATTCCCACGCCGATGGATTCTCCCGAACGGACGAGCCGGCGGACCTGGCAATCCGCTGACGATCGCACCCCTTGACGACCGAGGCCGGCCACCGACGCCCACCTGCCGTCACTCCCCTGACGACTGCCTGACGATGTCGCCCGATCCGCACCGTCCCTCGACCCCCGGCGGTAGGAAGGAGGACAGGTGGTCGGCGGGCCCGGGAGCGCCGTCGCAACGGGCCCTCGAGGATCTGATCCGGTTCGTACGCGTGTCTGGGGAGCCACGCGGACACTGCCGCTCCGACACCCGCTGCGGGTGGGAGGCGGCGTCGTCGGATCCATCCGTGTCGAAGCAGGCCCGCCGACCACTGTCCACCGGCGCGCCACGCACCCCGCTCCGCCCAGCAACAACAGTTCGCGAAGTCGTCCCGTAGGACTCGCCGGCCCCAACCGTCACGCTGCGGCACCCCCGACGGGGCGCTGTTGGCAAGAGCGAGAGCGCTGGTCAGGTGGTGGGCGCGGCAGGGTTCGAACCTGCGACCGCTCGGGTGTAAACCGAGTGCTCTCCCGCTGAGCTACGCGCCCGTCGCCGATCAGATCGTGGTCACCCGACCGGCGTCCTCGGAGGGGTTTCTACAGGGCCGCGAGGGCCTTGCGCCAGCCGTCCTGGTCCCGGGCCTCGCCCGGTCCGTTCACCTCGGCGAACGACACGACGCCGTCCTTGCCGATCAGGAACGTCCCGCGCAGGGCGAAGCCGGCGTCGGAGTTGAACACCCCGTACGACTCGGCGACGGCGCCGTGCGGCCAGAAGTCCGAGAGCAGCGGGAAGTCGTAGCCGCGCGCCTCGGCCCACGCCTTGAGGGCGAACGGGTGGTCCACCGAGACCGGCAGGACCTGGACGTCGTCGTTCTGGAACGTCGCGAGGTCCTCACGGATCTCGTTGAGCTCGCCGGTGCAGACCCCGGAGAACGCGAACGGGTAGAACACCACCAGGACGGCCTTGTCGCCGCGGAACGACGACAGGCTCACCTGCTGCTTGTTCTGGTCCGGCAGGGTGAAGTCGGGGGCGTCGGTTCCTACCTCGGGTGCCACGTGGTGCATCTCCTCGCTCGGGATCCGGCCGGTATCGACCGCGTCCCGAGCCTAGATCACCCCGAGGGGCCCGACGCTCAGCGCTTCTGGCCCTTGCCCGCCTTCGGTGCGACCAGCCGGGCGCCCGCCCAATCGTCGCCGACACTCGCGTTGGAGGTCTGGGACAGCCCGGCGGTGGGCGCCGCCTCGGCGATCTCGGACGGTTCGAGGTGCCCGTCGCGGCCCGTCTTCGGTGTCAGCACCCAGACCACACCGTTGTCGGCGAGCGGCGTGCGCGCGTCGACGAGGGTGTCGACGAGATCGCCGTCACCTTCCCGGAACCACAACAGAACGACGTCGATGACCTCCTGCGCGTCCTCGTCGAGGAGTTCCTCGCCGCTCCGTTCCTCGACGGCCGCACGGATCGCGTCGTCGACGTCGGAGTCATATCCCAGTTCCTGAACGACCATGCCCGGCTCGACGCCGAGCTTGCCCGCGATGTCGGACGTGCGTCCGGCATCTTCCGCGGCCACCACTCGTTCCCCTCTCACACAACCATCGCTTCGCCGTCCGGCTGCGAGGCTCGCGCGAGCCGCCGGTTCGGATGCGGAATCCGAACACGCGGGACGGACCGCGCGCAACACTCACCTGCCCGACACTCCGCGCCACCATAGTCGGAAGGTCCTGTCCGGGGCAGTGTGCACACCCGACCGGCCGACGACGCGGGAGACACGACAGACACGTCGGTGACCGAGCTGAAGTTTCGAGCGCGGCGCGGAACAGGCACGATGGGACCGGGCCCCGGGGATCACCGCCCGCCACGACCGTGGCCGGGCGGGTGGACGGCCGGGACGCGACGACCACGCACGGCCGGACACCCGGCCACCACGATCGAAGGCAGGGAGAACCCTTGACCGCCCAGAGCAGCCAGGCCGGCGACGGACCACGACGCGTGAACATCATCCGCGACGGACTCGCCGCGCACCTGCCGGACATCGACCCGGAGGAGACCGCCGAGTGGCTGGAGTCGTTCGACTCGGTCCTCGACAACGCCGGTCAGCAGCGGGCCCGGTACCTGATGCTCACCATGCTCCAGCGCGCGCGCGAACGGCACGTCGGCGTCCCGTCGCTGACCAGCACCGACTACGTGAACACGATCCCGACCGAACGTGAGCCGTGGTTCCCCGGCGACGAGGAGGCCGAGCGCGCCTACCGCCGCTGGATCCGCTGGAACGCGGCGATGACCGTGCACCGCGCGCAGCGGCCCGGCATCGGCGTGGGCGGGCACATCTCGTCCTACGCGTCCTCGGCGACGCTCTACGAGGTCGGCTTCAACCACTTCTTCCGCGGCAAGCAGCACCCGGGCGGCGGCGACCAGATCTACATCCAGGGCCACGCCTCCCCCGGCGTCTACGCCCGCGCCTACCTCGAGGGCCGGCTGAGCGAGGACCGCCTGGACGGGTTCCGCCAGGAGCTCAGCCACGGCGGCAAGGGCGCCGGGCTGCCGTCCTACCCGCACCCGCGGCTGATGCCGGACTTCTGGGAGTTCCCCACGGTGTCCATGGGCATCGGCCCGATGAACGCGATCATGCAGGCGCGGTTCAACCGCTACCTGGGCGACCGCGGCATCTCGAACACCGCCGACCAGCACGTGTGGGCGTTCCTCGGCGACGGCGAGATGGACGAGCCGGAGTCGCGCGGGCTGATTCACGTCGCGGCCACCGACAACCTGGACAACCTGACGTTCGTGGTGAACTGCAACCTGCAGCGCCTGGACGGGCCGGTGCGCGGCAACGGCAAGATCGTCCAGGAGCTGGAGTCGTTCTTCCGCGGCGCCGGCTGGAACGTGATCAAGGTGGTCTGGGGGCGGGAGTGGGACTCCCTGCTGCACGCCGACCGCGACGGCGCCCTGATCAACCTGATGAACACCACCCCGGACGGCGACTTCCAGACCTACAAGGCCAACGACGGCGCCTACGTCCGCGACCACTTCTTCGGCCGCGACCCGCGGACCAAGGCCATGGTCGACCCGATGTCGGACGCCGAGATCTGGAACCTCAAGCGCGGCGGGCACGACTACCGCAAGGTGCACGCGGCCTACGCCGCGGCGACGGCGCACCACGGCCAGCCGACGGTCATCCTGGCCAAGACGATCAAGGGTTACGGGCTCGGTTCGCACTTCGCCGGCCGCAACGCCACGCACCAGATGAAGAAGCTCTCGCTCGACGACCTCAAGCAGTTCCGCGACGAGCAGCGCATCCCGATCACCGACGCGGCGCTGGAGAAGGACCCGTACCTGCCGCCGTACTACCACCCCGGCCAGGACGCCCCGGAGATCCAGTACCTGCAGGAGCGCCGCCGCGCCCTCGGCGGCCCGCTGCCGGCGCGCCGCACGACGTCGAAGCCGCTGGTGCTGCCCGGCGACAAGGTCTACGACTTCATCAAGAAGGGGTCGGGCAAGCAGGAGGTCGCCACCACGATGGCGTTCGTCCGGCTGCTCCGGGAGCTGATCAAGGACAAGGAGATCGGCGGCCGGTTCGTGCCGATCATCCCGGACGAGGCGCGCACGTTCGGGATGGACTCGATGTTCCCGACGCAGAAGATCTACAACCCGCACGGGCAGCAGTACACCTCCGTCGACGCGGAGCTGATGCTGGCCTACAAGGAGTCCGAGCAGGGCCAGATCCTGCACGAGGGGATCAACGAGGCCGGCTCGGTCGGGTCGTTCACCGCGGCGGGCACCTCGTACGCGACGCACGACGAGCCGATGATCCCGGTCTACGTGTTCTACTCGATGTTCGGCTTCCAGCGCACCGGCGACTCGATCTGGGCCGCGGCCGACCAGATGGCCCGCGGCTTCCTCGTCGGCGCCACCGCGGGGCGGACCACGCTGACCGGTGAGGGCCTGCAGCACAACGACGGGCACTCGCTGCTGCTGGCCAGCACGAACACCGCGATCATGGCGTACGACCCGGCGTTCTCCTTCGAGATCGCGCACATCGTGCGGGACGGCCTGCGCCGGATGGTGGGCGAGTCGCCGGAGAACGTCATGTACTACCTGACGGTCTACAACGAGCCCTACGTCCAGCCGGCCGAGCCCGAGGGCGTGGACACCGAGGGCATCCTGCGCGGCATCCACCGCTACGCGCAGGCGCCGAAGACCGGCGGCCCGCAGGTGCGGCTGCTCGCCTCCGGTGTCTCGGTGCCGTGGGCCCTGACCGCGCAGAAGATGCTGGCCGACGAGTGGGACGTCGGCGCCGAGGTCTGGTCGGTGACGTCCTGGGGCGAGCTGCGCCGTGACGGCGTGGAGGCCGAGCACCACAACCTGCTGCACCCCGGTGACGAGCCGGTGGTGCCGTACGTGAGCACGGCGCTGGGCGGCTCGGAGGCGCCCGTGGTCGCGGTGTCGGACTGGATGCGCGCGGTGCCGGACCAGATCCGGCAGTGGGTGCCCTCGCCGTTCAGCTCGCTGGGCACCGACGGGTTCGGCCTGTCCGACACCCGCCCGGCCGTGCGCCGGCACTTCGCCGTCGACGCCGAGTCGATCACCGTGGCGGCGCTGGCCGCGCTGGGCAAGCAGGGCGCGGTGCCGACCAAGCTCGCCGCGGAGGCCGCCGCCGGCTACCGGATCGACGACCCGCGGGCCGCCGGTCCGCAGACGAGCGAGTCCGGCGACGCCTGAGTCGGCATCCCCGACCACACGCCCGAC
This sequence comes from Pseudonocardia sp. KRD291, assembly GCF_019263595.1. Lineage (GTDB taxonomy): Bacteria > Actinomycetota > Actinomycetes > Mycobacteriales > Pseudonocardiaceae > Pseudonocardia. Next base: position 35,094 of record NZ_JADQDD010000018.1, read on the forward strand.
GACATAGCATCGCGGCCCGCCGGCGCCCCCGGCGGGCCGCGTTGTTCGTCCCGGCTTCGGAGAATCCGCACGTCGAAGAGTCTTATCGAGCGACGCAGATCACGATAGGCTCCGCTGCGATGCTGGTCACGTGGTCTCGTGGCCGGCCTCCCGGCCGGGGCGCGGACCGTTGCGCAGGGCCGGTGTGGAACCCGGGGCGAGGCGCTGCGGGGTTCAGGCACGAGGAGAGCAAGAATGGCAGAGGGCACCGTCAAGTGGTTCAACAGCGAGAAGGGCTACGGCTTCCTCGCTCCCGACGGTGGTGGCGCGGACGTGTTCGTGCACTACTCGGCGATCCAGGTCAACGGCTACAAGACCCTCGACGAGGGCCAGCGCGTGACCTTCGACGTCGAACAGGGCCAGAAGGGGCCGCAGGCCAGCAAGGTCGAACCGCTCGTCTAGGTCGACCGGAGCACCGCACGGAGCGGCCCTGAGCCGGTCCGTGCCTCGCCGGGGGCATCGGCGTTCGCCGGTCCTCCCCCGGAACCTCGCGGCGTGACATGCTGCCGCACGTGGCCACCGAACTGCCGGTCGCGGCGACGACCCTGCGCCGCCTGGAGCTGGCGGCGGGCGGGCTCGCCGCGGCGTGCATGGCCGCGATGGAGCAGCGCCAGCCGTGGTTCGCGCGGCTGACCGCGGACCAGCGCGCCGCCGTGGCGCTGGTCACCCAGACCGGGGTGAGCAACTTCGTGGCCTGGCTCGCCGAGCCGGGCGCGACCATCCGGCTCACCGCCGAGGCCTTCCGGATCGCCCCGCGCGACCTGACCCGGCGGATCAGCCTGCGCCAGACCGTCGAGCTGGTGCGGATCGCGGCCGACGTGTTCGAACAGCACCTCCCCCCGTTGGCCGCCGACACCCGCGAGCGACGCGTGCTCACCGAGTCCGTGCTGCGCTTCGGTCGCGAGATCGCCTTCGCCGCGGCCACCGTCTACGCCGGGGCGGCCGAGTCCCGCGGCGCCTGGGACGCCCGGCTGGAGGCACTGGTCGTCGACGGGGTGGTGCGCGGCGACACCGACGGCGCGCTCGTCTCCCGCGCGGCCGCCCTCGGCTGGGACCCCGACGCCCCGGTCCGTTGCCTGGTCGGCAGCCCGCCCGAGACCGGTGGCAGCCCGGACCCGTCCTCGACACCGGCGCCGTCGACACCGGCGCCGTCGACCCCCGCGGAGTCGCCCGAGCTGCTCACCGACCTGCGCCGGCAGGCCGCGCGGCTGGGCCACCAGATCCTGGTCGGCGTGCAGGGCCGGCGCCTGGTCGTCCTGCTGCACGAGTCCGGGCACGGTCGCGCCGGCGTCGACCCGGCCACCGTGCTGGAGACGATCGCCGGCGAGTTCGGGCCGGGTGCCGTCGTCGCCGGGCCGTCGAGCCCCGACCTGGCCCGGGCGAGTGCCGCGGTCGCCGAGGCCCTCGACGGGCTGCGCGCCGCGCCGGGCTGGCCCACCGCGCCCCGGCCGGTCGGCAGCGAGGAGCTGCTGCCCGAACGCGCGCTGTGCGGGGACGCGGCGGCCCGGACCCGGCTGGTGACCGACGTCGTCGGTCCGCTGCGCGCGGCCGGCGGCGAGCTGCTGCACACCCTGGCCGTCTACCTGGAGGGCGGCGGCGCGCTCGAGGGGTGCGCGCGGACGCTGTTCGTGCACCCGAACACCGTCCGGTACCGCCTCAAGCGGGTCGGCGAGATCACCGGCCGGACACCGTCGGACCCGCGGCAGGCGTTCGTGCTGCGGACGGCGCTGGTCGCCGACCGCACGATCGAGACGGCGCCGGCCCCCGTCCCGGGGTCCGGCGAACCGGCGTCGACGCCGCGCGACACGCCCGGGGCCCCGGCCACGAACGGTCCCGGGGCCGACTCCGAGACGGCAAGAGTTTGATGAACCCTACAAAGACCAGGGCAGGTGGTTCGGTGTTGTCCGCTACGTCACACCCGTATCGTTGGAGGATCCCTCCAATTATCGGTGCCGGAGTTCGTGCGTGCCGGTATGCCGCCACGACCACCCAGGGGTGTGTGATGTCCCGGTGATCGCCCTGCTCGCACCCGGCCAGGGGGCGCAGACCCCCGGCATGCTCTCGCCCTGGCTCGAGGACCCGGACGCCGAGAAGACCGTCGCCGGCTGGTCCGACGCCGTGGGGCTCGACCTCGTCCGGCTGGGCACCACCGCCGAGGCCGACGAGATCACCGACACCGCGGTCACCCAGCCCCTCATCGTGGCGCTCGGGCTGCTGGCCGCACGCCGGCTGCTCGCCCACGTCGAGCTGCCCGACGACGTCGTGCTGGCCGGGCACTCGATCGGCGAGCTCACCGCGTGCGCGATCGCCGGCGTCCTGACCGACGACGACGCCGTCGCCCTGGCCGGCGTCCGGGGCCGCGAGATGGCCGCCGCCTGCGCGGCCGAACCGTCGTCGATGGCCGCCGTGCTCGGCGGGGACGAGGACACCGTGCTGGCGCGCCTGTCCGAGCTGGGTCTCGACCCGGCCAACCGCAACGGCGCGGGCCAGATCGTCGCCGCCGGCGCGACCCCCGCGATCGAGGAGCTGGTGGCGACCCCGCCGGAGGGGGCGCGGGTCAGGTCGCTGCCGGTCGCCGGGGCGTTCCACACCCGCTACATGGCGGCCGCGGGCGAGGCGATGGCCGAGCACGCCCGGTCGGTCACCGTCGCCGACCCGACCCGCACCCTGCTCTCCAACGCCGACGGCGAGCCCGTGACGAGCGGCGCGCAGGCCCTGGAGCGTCTGGTCGCCCAGGTCACCCGCCCGGTCCGCTGGGACTCCTGCATGGCCACGCTCGGCCGCGACGGGGTCTCCGCCGCGCTCGAGCTCCCGCCCGGCGCCACCCTCGTCGGGATGGTCAAACGCGCGCTCAAGGGCACCCCGACCCTGGCCGTGAAGACGCCCGAGCAGCTCGACCAGGCCGCCGAGCTCGTCGCCGAGCACCGGGGCGAGAAGTGAGCGCCGGGCTGCGGACGCCGCCGACGAGCCCCGGGGCACGGCTGCTGGGCCTCGGGAGCTTCCGCCCCGAGCAGGTCGTGACCAACGACGACCTGGCCGAGCGGGTACAGACCGACGACGCGTGGATCCGGTCCCGCGTCGGGATCGCCGAGCGCCACATCGCGGGGCCCGACACCTCGCTGCCGGACATGGCGGTCGCCGCCGGGCGGGCCGCGCTCACCGACGCCGGGCTGGACCCCGCCGACCTCGACGCCGTCGTCGTCGCCACCTGCACGATGCCCAACCCGATCCCGAACGCCGCGGCGCAGGTCGCGGACCGGCTCGGGGCGGTCGGCGTCGGGGCGTTCGACGTCAACACCGCCTGCGCCGGGTTCTGCTACGGCCTGGGCCTCGCGAACGACATGGTGCGGGCCGGTACGGCCCGGTACGTGCTGGTGATCGGCGCGGAGAAGCTGTCCGACTGGGTCGACTGGGACGACCGCTCGACCTGCATCATCTTCGCCGACGCGGCCGGTGCGGCCGTCGTCGGACCGGCGTCCGAGGCCGACATCGGCATCGGCCCGGTGTCCTGGGGCAGCGCGGGCGACCACGCCACCACGATCCGGATCCTCGGCGAGACGACGAACAAGCTGCACCAGGAGGGGCAGACGGTGTTCCGCTGGGCCACCGGCGAGATCGCCCCCATCGCCCTGGACGCGATCGCCCGGTCCGGCCTCGAACCCGCCGACATCGACGTGCTGATCCCGCACCAGGCGAACCTGCGGATCGTCGAGGCGATCGCCAAGCGCCTGCGCGCCAAGGGCGCCCGCGAGGACATGGTCGTCGCCGACGACATCGTGACGACCGGCAACACCTCGTCGGCCTCGATCCCGGTGGCGCTGGATCACATGCGCACCGCCGGACGGGTACGTTCCGGCGACACGATGTTGCTCGTAGGCTTCGGCGCGGGGCTGTCCTACGCGGGACAGGTCGTCATCTGCCCGTAGCCCACGCACCACCATCTGTACGAGACACGAACGCACTACCCGACAACGCTAGGAGCGCACCACCGTGGCTGACAACGCTGAGATCCTCTCCGGCCTGGCCGAGATCGTGGAGGAGGTCGCCGGCATCGACACCGCCGAGGTGACCTCCGAGAAGTCCTTCGTCGACGACCTCGACATCGACTCGCTGTCCATGGTCGAGATCGCCGTGCAGGCCGAGGACAAGTTCGGCGCGAAGATCCCGGACGACCAGCTGGCCGAGCTCAAGACGGTCGGCGACGCCGTCGACTTCATCTCCAAGCACCAGTGAGCCCGACCGGCGCCGGCGCGGCGGCGCCCCCGCGGAGCACGCGTCTGCGGTTCGTTCCTCCGCGCGGAGCCGGGAAGGAGACATCATGAGCGACGGTTCCGGAGTCGTCGTCACCGGGTTCGGGGCGACCACCCCGCTCGGCGGCGACGTCGCCTCGACCTGGGAGGGCATGCTCTCCGGCCGGTCCGGGGTCGGCACCACCAAGGCGGAGTGGACCGAACGCTTCGACCTGCCGGTGCACATCTCGGCACAGCTCGCGGTGGAGCCCACCGACGTGCTGGCCCGGGTGCAGGCCCGCCGGATGGACCGTTGCGAGCAGGTGGCGGTCGTCGCGGCGCGCGAGGCGTGGGCGCACGCCGGTCTCGGTGACGCCCCGAACGCCGAGGGCGGGAGCCCGCAGGTCGAGGGCGAGCGCCTGGCGATCGTGATCGGCGCCGGGATCGGCGGGGCACCGACCCTGCTCGCGCAGGACGACCTGCTCGAGGAGCACGGCCTGCGTAAGGTCTCCCCGCTGACCGTCCCGATGCTGATGCCGAACGGCCCGGCCGCGATGGTCAGCCTCGAGTGGGGCGCGAAGGGCGGGGTGCACTCCCCCGCGTCGGCGTGCGCGACCGGGGCCGAGGCCATGGTCTGGGCCTACCGGCTGCTGCAGGCCGGCGAGGTCGACGTGATCCTGGCCGGCGGTGCCGAGTCCTGCATCGTGCCGATCACCGTGGCCGGCTTCGTGCAGGCCCGGACGCTCTCGCAGCGCAACGACGACCCGTCGAAGGCGTCCCGGCCGTTCGACACCGGGCGGGACGGTTTCGTGCTCGGCGAGGGTGCCGGCGTGGTCGTGCTGGAGCGGGAGGAGTTCGCGAAGGCCCGCGGCGCGACGATCCACGGCCGGCTCGCCGGCGTCGGTCTCACCTCGGACGCGTACCACATCACCGGGCCCGACCCGGAGGGCGTGGGACAGTCCCGGGCGATGAAGGCGGCGGTCCGCACGGCCGGTCTCGAGCCGGCCGACGTGGGCCACGTCAACTGCCACGCGACGTCGACGGTCGCCGGTGACGTCGGGGAGACGGTGGCGATCCGCAAGGCCCTGGGCGACCACCCGGTGCTGACCGCGCCCAAGTCGGCGCTCGGCCACCTGGTCGGCGGGGCCGGGGCGGTCGAGGGGATCATCACGATGCTCTCGCTCTCGCAGGGGCTGATCCCGGCGACGCTGAACCTGGAGAACCTCGACCCGGGTGTGGAGCTCGACGTCGTGGCCGGGGAGCCGCGTCCCACCGAGGCCACCGCGGCGATCAACAACTCGTTCGGCTTCGGCGGGCACAACGCGTCGCTGCTGTTCACCAAGGTCTAGAGGGCCCGGCGTCTCGTGCGCGGACATCTCTGCTGCGGCAGCGGTGTCCGCGCACGGCGTTTCAGCAGGGCGCGCCCAGGGTGCTGCCGGCCTCGCCGACCTCCAGGCGCGGCGGCGAGCCGGCCATCGGCAGCGAGGCTCGCCAGCAGATCCGGCCGACCTTGAGCCCGTCCGGGCCGTCGGCGGGGTTCTGCACGCTGACGAACCGGACCAGCGCGAGCACGCGGCCCTGGGAGAGGTCGGTGATCCGGTCCACCCGGATCGTGCCGTCCGTCGTCGAGCCGACGCCGCGCAGCCACTCGTCGCGGGGCTGCTGGGCCGCCCGCTCGTCGGTGACGACCTGGGTCCACGTCGGGTAGTCCCGGTTGTTGATCGCGTTGAAGTACAGCTGGATCTGCTCGAGCACCAGTGTGGCGGCCGGGTGACCGGCCGCGTCGTCGCTGAGCGCGACGGTGGCCGGACCGGCGCCGGACGTCGGGACCGACGGCGGCGCGGAGCCCGGCGACAGGCCCTGCAGGCTCTCGCCGGAGG